>JAZSMV010000083.1:0-21091 GCA_045536065.1 Eubacteriales bacterium
CTTGGCTCACAGAACGACATGGCTACGATCCGACTTGGTTGTGGCCCTGGAGGCCGTGGGTTCGAATCCCATATCTCACCCCAGATAAGAAAACCCGAGCAATATGCTCGGGTTTTTGTTTTTTATATTATTTTAACGCAAGACAGCTACGGACTAAGGCAATAGAATTATTTATTATACTCACGGTAATTTCTTCTTCCGCTCTCAAATCATCGTTTACTATCATTTGTGCTAGCCTGTTCTCTATATCAGAAGTAATTATTCTATTAAGCGATCTCGCCCCGAATCCCTTTTCCAAAAGCGATTTGTTTGCTAAAAAGTTGTATACATCATCATCAAACCGTGTTCTTATTCCAAGCAACGAAAGCCTACTTTGAATCTCAGAAATCCTATTTCTAGCTATTTCTTTCAGGGCAGAATGATTTAGAGGGTCAAAAAGTAATATCTCATCAATTCTGTTAATAAATTCAGCCTTAAAGTGTCCCTTCAGTTTGTAACGAAGGGATTTTTCATTTGCTTCATTCATAAAGCCTATCTCTCCGGCACTCTTGAATTTATCAGCACCAATATTCGAAGTCATTATAATATAAGTGTTTCTGAAACTGATTTTTCGTCCTGTGGCATCTGTAAGATAGCCTGTATCAAATATTTGCAGGAATAGAGAAAGGACGTCTGGATGTGCCTTTTCAATCTCATCAAGCAGAATTACCGAATAAGGATGCTTTCGTATTTTTTCCAGAGCAGAATTCTGATCGTCATAGCCTACGTATCCGGGAGCAGAGCCGATGAGCTTTGACGTGGTATAGCTCTCTGAGAATTCCGACATATCATAACGTATCAGTGAATCATCTGTATGGAAAAGCTCCTTTGAAAGTGCTTTAGCAAGCTCAGTTTTGCCTACGCCGCTTTCACCGAGAAAGAGAAATATACCTCTTGGTCTATCGGGTGAATTTATTCCTGCATAGCTTCGGATCACAGCATTAACAAGAGAATCAATAGCTTTTTCCTGTCCTAAAACAGCATTTGACAGATTTTGCTTTATCAGCTCCTTGCCTTTGCTCGCATGGATATTGATTCCGGTCATTTCACGAATTACAGAGGCGACCTCTAATTCCGTAACTGAATTTTTTACAGTATTTTTGCTCGGTGCTGATATTTCCTGTTGTAATTCCTCGGTGTAAAGCTTTTCAAGCTCCTTAAGATTCGTTGCAAGCTCAAAATCTCGAGAATTAATAGCTTTCTTTCTGTCAAAGGAAATCTGCCTTATCTTTTCTCTTAATTTATGTGATTTTTCCGAATCAAAAGTAAGACTGCTATTAGCTAACGCACAGGCTTCGTCCATGACGTCAATAGCTTTATCGGGTAAAAAACGATCTTGAATATACCTTTCAGAAAGTCGTACGGCAGCCTTTATTGCCTCCTCGCTTATTATAACGTTATGATGCTTTTCGTAACGATCCTTTATGCCTTTCAGTATATCCACCGTCTTTTCAATGCTAGGCTCCTCAACTAAAATCGGCTGGAATCTTCTTTCAAGTGCGCTGTCCTTTTCGATATATTTTTTATATTCGGCAAGGGTTGTTGCTCCGATTAGTTGAATATCACCACGTGAGAGCTCAGGTTTCATAATATTTGCCGCATCAATTGCACCCTCTGCAGAGCCTGCTCCTACTATCGTATGAATTTCATCTATAAACAGGATCACGGATTTGTTTTTAGTGACCTCGTTCATAATGTTTTTAATTCTTTCCTCGAAGTCGCCACGGTATTTGGCGCCTGCAACCATTGAAGTTAGATCGAGAGAAAATATTATTTTGCCTTGAAGAGAGGAGGGAACTCTGCCCTCGGCAATTCGCTCTGCAAGCCCTTCGATAATAGCCGTTTTACCAACACCTGCCTCGCCTATAAGACATGGGTTGTTCTTGCTTCTTCTGGACAGAATTCTTATTACTCTATCCGTCTCTCTTTCACGGCCGATAACAGGGTCAAGCTCACCTCTTTCTGCAGCGGCCGTTATATTTTTACCGTACTTCGTAAGGTTAGGGAGTGATACCTCGGAGACAGCCTCTGCGTAAATAACGCCTCTTTGCGATGATCGTAGGAAGGTAATAATACTATCCTTAAGTCCTACGGTGTCTGCCTCGATTTTTGTTAGTATTTTTGTGGCTACACATTCCTTTTCTTCAAGTATTGCAATTAATAAATGCTCGGTTCCGATCTTTTCGGAGCCAAATTTTTTTGTTATTTTATAGGAGCTTTCGAGCAGACGTCTGCATTTTGGCGTAGTGTCCTTTGAGGTAAGCTTGCTTTCAACCCCAACGCCGGAATATTCCTTAACTGCAGAGGAAATTTTCTCGTGAGTTATTTTATGCTTTTTCATTAGAATAGAGGCGCAGGAGGTTTCATCCTCGCAGAGTGCAAGCAGAACGTGTTCCGTACCGATATAGGTATGCCCGAATTTCTCTGCAAGGTATACCGATCTGTTAAGCGCCGCCTCCGCCTTGCCTGTAAAATTATTACTCATTAAAACTACACCTTTCTTTATTTCCTAGGTAAGTATTCCCTCGGCAGTTAAAATTACTCATCTTACATTAAATTATTGTTAAACCGTCCTATTGCATCATTGTCACTTACCATACGTTCGTAAAATATCTCGTCTATAAGCTCGAGATCAGGTAAAAGGTATATCTGCCGAAGAACTTTAACAGCCCTTGCACTCTCATCAGAATAAAAGCTACTTTCTCTCAGTCTGTGAGTTATTCCATAATAGTTAAGTAACCTTGCCATACTTCTGTTTATATGATTAATTCCGCCGCCCATTTCTCCCGGTAGAATAGGAAAGCATAAAAAGCTACCGACCGAATTTAATAACTTAGTTTTCTTAACAGCAAGAGAGTATTCTAAAAATAATGCATCAAAGGTGAATCTATCAACCTCTCCGGTTGGCGAAAGATTTTTTGTGTTTTGAAAATCTATAACTGCAAGCCTTGTGTTATCGTCAAAAATACCCGTAGGAGCAACAAAAAAAGCCCTCTCTTGAACTGACGCAAGGTACTGTTGAACTCGTTTTATCGCCTCGGATCTATCATTAATTCTATACATAAACCACCTCAGGAGATTGTATATCCAGGAAACTGACCTTCATTCACACCGTCTCCGTTATAAAGATCGTCATAGATATTTGCAATAGCATTCCATGCGGGAGCATTCACTCTGTCGGGCGTTCCGGGGATATCAAAAAGCCTCTTGAAGGCTCTTACCTGATCGGCCGTTGAAGGACCGAATACTCCGTCAACGTTTACAGTAGGAATTTCGGTATAGCTTCTTGATATGTAGTTTAGATATTCTTGCAAAACTCTCACGTCATTTCCGTCTACACCCTCACGTAAAATTCTACCGGGAAAGGGAAGAATTCTGCCACCAATAAACTCATAATCTATCTGTGACACCATATCATAGTAAACGTTTTCCATTCTGTCCCATGTCGCTCTGTCTACTATACCGTTTTCGGGCAGACCGTAGGTGCGCTGAAATGATCTTACTGCGTTCGCAGTTGCGGGACCAAAGGAGCCATCCATATTCGCTTCAATTACACTCGGAATAAAAAGAGCAATATAGCTTAGATAATACTGTACTGTAAGAACTCCCTCGCCTGTGTCCCCTTCCGAAAGACTGTCGGTAAAGCGAGTTGTTACATCTGTAATACGCAGCCCCTCGGAATTGACGGTGTAAAGCTTTTTTACTGCGTTATAAATAAACTGAATCTGATTCCAGGTAGCTCTGCCTACAAGCCCGTCGGGATCAAGACCAAACACCTCCTGGAATTTTCTCACTGCATCGGTGGTAGAGCTGTCAAAAAAGCCGTCAACAGGGTATATCTTTGGTATTCCGGGGTAGTTTGTCGAGATTCTGTTAAGCTTTCGCTGAATTAGCTCTACGTCACGCCCTGTATCTCCCTCTCTGAGAGTTACAGGAGGAGCGCTTGAAGGTATATTTTCAACTGGAACGTCTGTTTCTAAAACTATATCGTTTCCGTAATATCGCTGCAAAATAGTGAAGAAGTCAACTCCCTCATTAGCCAGCTCAACGCTCCCCCATTGATATAAGCCGTTGCAGGTAACCTCTATACCGTCGCAAAACTCTGCATAGAGAGGTTCGACGAACTCCTGACGTCTTATATAGCTATCAAAAATCTCATCAACTATCTCTGAAATATTACCGAAAATATCCCGTCCGTTTACAAAGGTCTGATCATAGGCGGGCGAGCTTGTAATATCAAAATTGTATCCTCTTGAGCGATAAAATTCGGTATAAACACGGTTAAGTGCAACCGATATCTGCGCTAATATATTGGCTCTTAAGGCCTGATCCGGCCAGGTTGGATAAATTTCGCTTGAAGCAACGTTCTTTATGTAGTCGGCAAAGCTGACAGTTACGTTTTGTGCATCCGAGTCGGGTGCGCCTAGATGCACTACTATTTGCTCGGGTATTCTTGGGTTTGGCATATTAATCTCCTATTATAGATCTTCGTTTTCGGGAATAATGTAATTGATGTTCCCACGAGGATAATCCTCCACCATATTTCCGGAGCCGGGAATCATGTTGATTAGCTGAATGGAATTTATCCCCGAGAAGACGGTAAGACCGTTTATCCTCTTTGTGTAATAACCCTCAGCGCTAATCTCAAGATCGTAAAGAGAAAAAGGGAGCTCGGCAGGGGATGGGGCGAGCGAAAGACTTTCCTTTGGAGCAGGAAGAATGAATTTTTCGGTTACACCGTCTCTGTCTGTGACGCCGGAAAATACAACCGATCCATTCTCCTCGGATGCACCAAATATTCTCACTATCGCCCCTGCAACCGGCAAAGCGCCTCCCGCTGTATAGGCTCTTACCGTCAGAGTACCGCTGGAATCAAGCATTTTATCAACCTCCGGAATAATATTTTTATTTTATTTATTGACAAGTGAACAGTTTTCATATATAATGTATGTGGTGAAAGTTGTTGATAATGGTTATATACCGTCGAACAATTTACACGAAAAAAGAAAATACAATTGGAGCAGAAGAATGAAGGACACTTTATACGGAGAACTTAGCGTTATCGGCATGCGTGGCTGTGAGGATTTTGCCTCACAGGTTGATTACTATCTCAAGGAATGGCGTCATCACGACAACGACGGCTCTTTTCTTGTAGAGGCTAATTGCCCCAGATTTGGAAGCGGTGAGGGTAAGGGAACTATTCTGCAGTCTCTTAGAGGTAATGACGTTTATATTATTTGTGACGTTTTCAATCACGGTGTAACATATAATATGTATGGCCATACCGTTCCTATGAGTCCCGACGATCATTTCCAGGATCTCAAGAGAATCATCGGCGCCATCGGCGGCAAGGCTCGTCGAATCAGCGTTATTATGCCTATGCTTTATGAAGGTAGACAGCATAAGAGAAGCGGCAGAGAATCGCTTGACTGCGCTCTCGCACTTCAGGAACTTGTTTCGATGGGAGTTACCAATTTCATCACCTTCGACGCTCATGACCCTCGTGTCCAGAATGCAATTCCTCTTCACGGCTTTGAGGATGTTCGCTCCAGTTATCAGATGATAAAGGCTATGGTACGTAAGTACCCTGACATCGAGATCGATCCCGACAACACTATGATCATCTCTCCCGACGAGGGCGGTATGACCAAGTGTATGTATTATTCCTCTGTTATGGGCATTGACCTTGGTATGTTCTACAAGCGCCGTGATTACTCTGTGATCGTAGACGGTAAGAATCCTATCGTTGCTCACGAATATCTTGGCAGAGACGTAGCAGGCAAGGACGTAATTATTGTTGACGATATGATCTCCTCCGGTGACTCTGTTATTGACGTTGCAAAGCAGCTTAAGGACAAGGGTGCAAAGCGTATCTTCGTATTCGCAACCTTCGGTCTTTTCTGCAACGGTCTTGATAAGCTTGATAAAGCTCATGATGACGGCATTATCGATCAGATATTCACTACCAACCTTGTTTACAGAACTCCCGAGCTTCTTGCAAGAGATTGGTACACCGAGGTTAATATGTGCAAGTACGTTGCATATATTGTTGACACCCTCAACCACGACAGAACTATCAGCCATCTTCTTAACCAGGCTGGCAGAATTCACAGAATTCTCGATACTCATAAGAAAATCAAAAAATAATTTTTATGTGAAGTGGAGTGTTGTCTTTGGCAACGCTCCGTTCCACCATAAGAGGAAAAGGAGGCGCCAATGAGGATCACACTTGAATCGGATTATGCACTAAGGATTCTTACTGCAATGGCAGGGTATGAGGAAGTCACAGATGCAAAAACAATATCGGCAGATACCTCTGTAACCATTCGCTTTACACTTAAAATACTTCATAAGCTTGTTGGCGGCGGCCTCGTCCAGTCTTATAAGGGGGTTAATGGAGGATATAAGTTGAAGGTTTCTCCCGAAAGCATCACCTTAAAGCAGGTAATTGAGCTTATTGACGGCCCCATAGCTATCGCAAGATGCCTTGACTCAGGAGAAAGCTGTTCGCTTAACTGCGACAAGTCTGCCTGCGATTATCATCATATTTTTGATATTATCAGCATTGAGCTTGCTAGTAAGCTTAATAAAATCACTATTCACGACGTAATTAACAAGAACTATTTTTTAAGCTAAGGAGGAAATTATGGAACGAATTTCCACTATATCATTTCCCGGTCTCGGCATCGGTGAATTTCAGGTTAACAGCGTAGCCTTTACAGTATTCGGTATAGATATTGCCTGGTATGCGCTTATTATTACCTTTGGTATGATCTGTTGCATAGCATACGTTATCACTCAGGCAAAGAAGATCGGCGTTACCATGGACGACGTAATTGACTATGCGCTCTTTGTAATTCCTTTTGGTGTTATCGGTGCAAGACTCTACTACGTACTTACGAAGCTTGAGGACTTTGATAGTTTCTGGGACGTTATTAAGATCCGTGACGGCGGCCTTGCTATTTACGGAGGCATTATCCTTGGAACAATTACCGTTGTTGTTGTATCTAAGGTTAAGAAGATCAGCTTCTTTGCCTTCGGCGACTGTGTTGCTCCCGGCGTGCTTTTGGCGCAGGGAATTGGCAGATGGGGTAACTTTATGAACGGCGAGGCATACGGCGGTCTTTACGACGGCTTTATGCGTATGGGACTTCAGAACGTAGTTACAAAGTATGATGAGGTACTTATCGAAGCAGGCGCAGACGTGAGCGAAATGGTTTACGTTCATCCTACATTCCTCTATGAGTCGCTCTGGAATCTTATCGGTGTTCTCGGTGTTTATCTCTTCGCAAGATTTGTTGGCAAGAAGTATGACGGTCAACTTATCCTTCTTACCTTCGGCTGGTACGGTCTTGGACGTATGATGATCGAGGGACTTCGTACCGACTCGCTTCCTATTCCCGGCACAAGCCTCAGAATCTCCCAGGTTCTCGCAGGGGTTATTTTCGTAACCTTCCTTGCAATGCTTATTTTCTTCGCCATCAAGAAGCCCACAAAGCCTCTTTATAAGAAGGTTGTTGCCGAGGGCGAGGAAAAAAAAGATGACATTTCCTTTAAGGAATTCGTAGGTAAGATCAAGTCCTTCTTCGCTCCCAAGTCTTCCGATAACGAGGAATCCAAAGAAAATAGAAACAACAAAAACGACGAAAATAAAGAATAATTTATGGCAGAAATTATAAGCGGTAAACTTGTATCTGCAAAGATACGTTCTGAGATAGCCGAGCAGGTTAAGGCGCATAAGGAGACATTCGGTAAGGCTCCCGGCCTTGCAGTAGTGGTTGTAGGTGACGATCCCGCCTCGGCTGTGTACGTGAGAAACAAGCATAAGGCCTGCCTTGAGGTTGGCATTGAGTCCTATCAGATTGAGCTTCCTGATAGCACCACCGAGGAAGAGCTTTTTGCTGAGATAGACAGACTGAATAAGGATGAACGAGTTAACGGAATTCTGGTTCAGCTTCCGCTTCCTAAGGGGATTAATGAGGAAAGCGTGATAAATAGAATCTCTCCCGATAAGGACGTTGACGCATTTCATCCTACAAACGTGGGCAGAATTATGATAGGCAACTATAAATTCCTGCCTTGCACACCTGCCGGAATTATTGATCTTATGGACTATTACGGCATTGAGATTGCGGGCAAGAGATGCGTTGTAATTGGCAGAAGTAATATCGTCGGTAAGCCTATGGCTTTGCTTCTTACCGAGAGAAACGGCACTGTAACCCTCTGCCACTCAAAGACCCGAGGCCTTGACGAGATATGCCGTCAGGCTGATATAATCGTTGTAGCCATCGGCAGAGCGCAGTTCCTGAAGGCTGATATGGTAAAGCCCGGTGCTATAATAATCGACGTTGGTATCAACCGTCTTGAAAACGGTAAGCTCTGCGGCGACGTTGCATTCGATGAGGTATCAGAGGTTTCATCAATGATCACTCCCGTTCCCGGTGGAGTTGGTCCTATGACCATAGCAACTCTCTTAAAAAATACGCTTACAGCCGCAAAAATGCAGCATAAATAGAGCATAAAAATAATTTTTAACTTTTTTAAAATTTAGTATTGACAAAAGGTTAAAAATAGATTATAATGTTTAAGTAAAAATTTTGAGATTTAATCTCTTTGCAAAGCGAAGGGAGGGGAATTAAGATGGCAGAAATTAGAGTTAAAGAAAATGAGACTCTCGACAATGCACTTCGTCGTTTCAAGAGACAGTGCGTTAAGTCCGGTATCATGACCGAGCTTCGTAAGAGAGAGCATTATGAGAAGCCCAGCGTAAAGCGTAAGAAGAAGGCTGAGGCTGCTAGAAAGCGCAAGTATAAGTAATTATTTGCAAATAAGGCGGACTGCTACTGTATGTGGCAGTCCCTTTTTTTACCTTTATTATTAGATAACACTTAGGAAATACTAATAACGTAATCTATTTTTTTGAGGTAATTATGAATAAAATAAATAAGTTTGTGGCATTAGCCTTGACTATAACGCTCATTGCCTGCTTTACGCTTATATCAAGCGCAGATAGCTGCCTTCATTGGTATATTAAGCGGTGCAAGGGAAAAACGCCGATTTTTCCTAAGGAGGCTGATGAAATATCAAAATATGATGCATTCTATATTGATAGATCTGCTGCCGAAAATGGAGAAAAGATCATATATCTTACCTTTGATGCAGGATATGAAAACGGAAACGTAGAGAAAATTCTTAACGTTCTGAAGGTAGAAAGCGTTCCTGCTGCATTCTTCTTACTTGACAATATTATATTAAAGAACACAGATTTGGTGCTTAGAATGGTAGACGAGGGGCATATTGTGTGCAATCATACTAAGAATCATAAGAATCTATCTACGTCACCAAAGGAAGAAATAGAGCGAAATCTTACTGCTCTTGAAAAGATCTATGAGGAGAAAACGGGCAGGCAGATGTCAAAATTCTTCCGTTTTCCCGAGGGAAGCTACAGTGTATCGGCTCTTCGGAGTATTCAAGAGCTTGGCTATAAGACGGTGTTCTGGAGCTTTGCTTATGACGATTGGGATAACTCACGTCAGCCAAACTATGAGCGTGCAATAAAAAAGGTTCTAGACGGAACACACGACGGAGCAATAATGCTGTTCCATCCCACCTCGGAAACTAACGTCAAAATCCTACCAGAGTTAATAAAAGAATGGCGTGCAATGGGCTATTCCTTCGGAACGCTTGACCAACTGACTTCAAAATAATTTGGACGGCATTTGCCGTCCTTTTTTTCATAAGTCTTGGGGGTTAGGTAATATAATTAACAAAAACAACATCGGAGGCATATATGAAGAAAATAATATCATTTATACTTTTATCTGTTTTAGTCTTATCTCTTGGAATAATTTCGTTTGCAGAAAATGACACAAAATCGGCGGCAGAATATGAAAATGGCTTCTATTCGGATGTTAATCTTGAAATCGAACAGGAGTTCGGCGGAATATATCTTTGCGAAGCAAGCACGGGTAAAGTGCTCTATGCCAGCGGAGAATTTAAGGCAGCATCTCCCGCATCCGTTACAAAGGTAATGACGCTTTTGCTTGTATGCGAGGCGCTCAAAGAAGGAAAATTCAGCCTTAGCGATACAGTCCGTGTAAGCGCTAAGGCGGCTTCTATGGGCGGTAGCCAGGTCTTTCTTGAGGAGGGCGAGCGCATAACAGTTGAGGATCTGATTAAAAGCACGGTTATAGCAAGCGGAAACGACTCCTCAGTTGCTCTTGCGGAGCTTACCGCAGGAAGTGAAGCCGCCTTCGTTAAGATGATGAACGAGAAGGCGACCAAGCTTGGTCTTAAGAACACACATTTTGAAAACACAACCGGTCTTGACGATACGACAACCAACCATTACAGCTGTGCCGCAGATATTGCTACAATGTCAAGGGAGCTTATAAATCATAAAATCATTCTTGATTACAGCTCGATCTGGCAGGACACAATCAGAAACGGCGAATTTACTCTTACCAATACAAACCGACTTGTGAGATATTATGACGGCTGCAACGGCCTGAAAACAGGTTCCACCGATAAGGCAGGCTATTGCATTACTGCTACTGCAAAACGGGGAAATATGCAGCTTATTGCCGTTGTAATGGGTGCTAAGACCCGAGACGAGCGAAATGCAATTGCCAGAACGCTTCTTGACTTTGGATTTGCAAACTATGCTCTTTATGATAAAAACGAGTCCTTTATTGAAAATGTAGACGTAAGAAAGGGAAGGATCGATTCTACAGCCCTATATTCTGCGCCATTTTCCTGCGTTGTGGACAAATCAAAGCAATCAAAAATTGAACTGATATACGAGATCCCCGAGTTTATTGTTGCACCGATCACTTCGGGCGAAACCGTCGGTAAGATCATATACAAAATAGACGGGGAACAGATAGGCGAAAGCGAGATCTATATAAAAGAGAAAATAGAAAAAATCAAATTCGGCGATCTGCTTGGCAGAATATTGAAAAGAATAGTCTGTGGATAAATTTATTCACATAAAATACTTGAAAATTATAAATATTTATTGTATAATAAAACAGAAAATATTTTTTAAAATTGAGGATTTAAAAATGGTAAAATTAAATGAAAAATTCCTTGAGGGCTTTGTTTCTGCTGAAGAAATAAAGAATATGTGCTCCGTAGCATCCGAGGCACATGAAAAGCTTATCACCGGTACAGGTGAGGGCAACGACTTCCTTGGTTGGGTAAGACTTCCCGAGAACTATGATAAGGAAGAGTTTGCCAGAATTAAAATTGCGGCAGAAAAAATCAAGCAGAATTCCGATATTCTTGTAGTAATCGGTATCGGCGGATCCTATCTCGGCGCACGTGCAGCTATCGAATTCTGCAAGAGCCCTCTTTACAATAATCTTAAGAAGGACACCCCTGACATCTATTTTGCAGGAAATAACATCTCTCCCACGGCACTTACCGAGCTTCTCTCCATCTGCGAGGGCAAGGATATTTCGGTAAACGTAATCTCCAAGTCGGGTACTACCACCGAGCCTGCTATTGCATTCAGAGTTTTCAAGTCTCTGCTTGTAGAGAAGTACGGCGAGGAAGGTGCTAAGGACAGAATCTTTGTTACCACCGACAAGGCTCGTGGAACTCTTAAGCAGTTCTCGGATAAGGCAGGCTACGAAACCTTCGTTGTTCCCGATAACGTAGGCGGCAGATTCTCTGTGCTCACAGCAGTTGGTCTTCTTCCTATTGCATGTGTAGGAATTGACATTGATGCTCTTATGTGCGGCGCACGTCAGGCTATGAATGCTTTTGAGAAGTTTGATCTTGAAGCTAACCACGCAGTAAGATATGCTGTTATCCGTAATATTCTTCTTGGCAAGGGCAAGAATACCGAGATACTTGTTGGCTATGAGCCCTATATGCTTATGCTCAACGAGTGGTGGAAGCAGCTTTACGGCGAGAGCGAGGGTAAGGATAAGAAGGGTATTTTCCCTGCATCGGTTGTATTCTCTACCGACCTTCACTCTATGGGTCAGTACATTCAGGACGGTCAGCGTAACCTCTTTGAGACTGTTATCAGCATCGAGAATCCTGGCGCTGAGTTTGTAATACCCGAGGATCCTGCAAACGTTGACGGCCTTAACTTTATTGCAGGCAGAAAGCTTGATTACGTTAACAAGACCGCTCAGACTGCGACCATCGTTGCACACAATGACGGTGGTGTTCCCAACCTTCTTCTTCAGGTTGCAGACAGAACTCCCGCATCCCTTGGCTACCTTATGTATTTCTTCGAGTTTGCCTGCGGTATCTCCGGCTATATACTCGGTGTAAATCCCTTTAACCAGCCCGGTGTTGAGGCTTATAAGAAGAATATGTTTGCTCTCCTTGGTAAGCCCGGATATGAGGATATGAAATCCGAGCTTGAAGCACGTATTTTCGGTTAATTATGCACATATTGACTTGTGTATTTTTTACAAAATAACAGGATATATAATAAAATTATAATTTTACTATTGCATTTTAATACTTTTTAGTGTAAAATGTATACAGAGAGATATACATATCTCAAAACTAGGAGGATTTCAAAAATGATAAAATTGTTCATCGGCGGCAAAGGCTCCGGCAAAACCAAGACTCTTATCGAGATGGTTAACAATGCTGTTACCGAATCCAAGGGTAACGTAGTTTGCATTGAGAAGGGTGATAAGCTCATCCACGATATTACATATAAGGCTAGACTTATTGATACAGATGCTTATTCTGTAACCGACGCTGAGGCTCTTTACGGCTTCATCGCAGGTATCCTTGCTTCCAACTCCGATATCACCGATATCTTCGTTGACTCCGGTCTTAAGATCGTAGGTAACGACGTTGAGGCTTTCGAGAAGATGCTTGGTAAGCTTGATAAGATCACTGCTGAGGTTAACCTTGTTATGACCTCTTCCATCGCAGTTGAGGAGTGCCCCGACGGCATTAAGGCTTACATTTAATTGATATTATAACCCACGGGTAAAACCGTGGGTTTTCTTTTTTTCACCATATTCCTTGCAATTCATAAAATAGTATCGAGGCATTGAAAGATTATGTGACCTCGAAGCGACTATATAGTTGACAATTTAATTTTTGCATAAGGAATGGTAAAACAATGCAAGATAACAGAAACACATCCTTCTGCGGCACGGGTCAGAATGGCTGTCAGACCTTGGGCAACGGAACGGTATGTATCGACACCAAGAGAGTCCTTGATAGCTGCCGTGACAGAGATTGCTACGAGGACGTCAAAGTTTATCTCACCTGTCAGGGCGAGGAGATCCTTGCCAATTCCACAAACGTAAGAACACGCACAGCAAAGCTTCTCTGGGCTTACGTAGGCGTGGATGAGGTCCCCTTTAACTGCGGTTTTTATCAGGTAAAGATCCGCTATTACATTGAGGTAGAATTTGAAGCCTGCCTCGGCGTTGGCAGAAGCCAGTGCTTTAAGGGCCTTGCAGCTCTTGAAAAAGAGGTTATTCTGTACGGAGGCGAGGGCAGGGCGGTTACCTTTACCTCGAATCCTGGTAGCAGCTACTGTAGCGTCTGCAATATGAATAATATGGCTACGAACGATCCTGTTGCAGTAGTTGAAACGGTTGAGCCTATCGTGCTTGGCACTAAGGTATCCGACTGTAATTGCCCCTGTCCCTGCGGCGGCACCGAATATGCAGATATTCCCGAGGGAATCCGTAATTCGCTTGGAGAAGAGCTTGTGATCAATACCAACGGTCCCAGACTTCTTGTATCCTTCGGTATATTCTCCGTGATCAGAATTGAACGTCCTGCACAGCTTCTCGTTCACGCAACTGATTACAGCGTTCCTGATAAGGAATGTAACGCAGCCACAAATAACGACAATCCCTGCTCGCTTTTCAGAACCATAGCTTTCCCCATCTCTCAGTTCAGAGGTACGGATGCCCCCACTACCGAGTGCAATACCGGTAAAGGCGGCAGCTGTGGCTGTGGCAGAGGCTAAAACTATAACTCCTTTACAATAACGAAAGCCACCCAAATTTACGGGTGGCTTTTTATGTATTATTTTAAATTATTCTGTCTTGCGATCTCGTATGCAAACATTGTTGTTGCCGAAGCGGCAGAAAGCGATGCACGGAACTCTCTTGCGTATTCTATCTTTACAAGCATATCAGCCGAGTCCATTATGGCTCTGGAAATGCCACGCTTTTCTCCGCCTATAATAAGAAGCAAGGGAAGCTTCATTTCGCATTTTCCAAGCACGTGATCGGTATTTTCATCTGCGCAAACTACCGTATACCCCTGTGCCTTAAATATATCAACGCACTCTCTAGGAGAGGATTTATACATACTAAACATTTCAGAAGCACCTGCAGAACTTCTGGCAACAACACCTGCCGCACTCATCCAGTTGCGCTCGGTAAGAATAACGCCGCTGCATCCCATAGCATAAAGTGAGCGCAGAGAGTATCCGAAATTATAGGGGTCTTCAATACCCTCGATCATAACGTAAAAACCGCAGGGAAGTATCGAGGAAGTGCTGTCAAGATAGGGAAGTTCCCTTGCTTCGGTTATAGCAATAAGTCCGCCGTGAGAGTTTCCAAGGGTTAAGCTATCCAGCTCCTCACTGGAGCTTTCAATTACCTCGTAACCATACTGCGCAGAAACTGCCTTAAGATAACCTACGTCTTTTGATATTTTCTTTATTTTAGAAGGATCATACAGGATGTGCTTGATTTGTCTTGTATTAACTCCTGTATCAATTCCACGCAGAATTGCACGAATAGACGTCATGCCCTCAAAGACTAAGGAATCCTTAAATCTTAATTCTTCTTTTTGCATTATTTTATATTCACTTTCATATATTTGATTAAGTAATAATATTTATCGGAGGGTGATATGATAAATACATTCAGGAGAGAACGTGCCGAGCTTCTAGCTGAATATGTGATTGAAACCGGAGATACCGTAAGGGGCGCAGCACTGCATTTTGGCATAAGTAAAAGCACGGTACATAAAGATCTTACACACAAGCTGAAGTATTTAAATCCATCGCTATATCGCTCTGTAAAGACGATTCTTGAGCATAATAAGTCAGAAAGGCATCTGAGAGGCGGGGAAGCCACAAGGCAAAAATATCTAAACAAAGCAAAAAACAAAAAATAAGCAGGGGAATAGGGAAGTACCCTACCCCATTTTTTCACGATATTTTCTGATATCTATTATACAATTTATTTATCCTTTTTTCAAGTCCTTTGATAACTTTTTAAAGGATATACAACGATAATCATTATCTATCAATAAATTACAAAAATAAATGAGTTGGCCAACATCTATTTGATTATTCGTTCAATAAATCTATCATACGTTTTTATTTGCAGAAATGATTACGTACAGATTTATTAATCAAATTCTCCAACGATGATCTGATTTATGCAAAAATTTAAAAATCAATAAATAAATTAAGGCAAAACACAATTCTAATAAAATACAAGATACCATATACAAGGTCTGCATATCTTAATATCAACAAAAATATCAAATATATACGAAATCACCGTATATATAAGAATATACGTCTAAACCCCATATTTAGCCTATTTTGAACATTTATAGTTCCCTATATTATACAAAATATGCCTTTTGTATAATTGTAGATATATTTCCCTAACAGGCTATTATGGTGTATTTTGCTGATTTTGGGGAATTAAGCTCTTTTGCTATAGTTCTCTCCATTTTGCTATTTTTCTTTTTCAACCATCATTTGTCTTAGTACTGAAAGTCAGGGGAGGATAATGCTCTGCTTGACTTCTCTGTTATACGATCCTACAGCAGGGCGCAATATTTTTTTCTGAAACAAAAATTGCAGGGAACTATGCCCTGCTATTCCCTGTTTTATTGTTTTCCTTTTTTGTGAGTACTTACTTTTTAGAGGCCAAAAACACGGTAGAGTCACTTCTTCCCTACCGTGTTATACTTTATTTTACAAATTCATAATAAATAGCATTAAGAGCGGTGATATAATCGTTTGCATCAACGCCGATAATGATATTAAGCTCGCTGGAGCCCTGATCGATCATACGAATATTCACGTTTGCCTTAGCAAGAGATGTGAAAATACGTGCAGCAGTTCCCTTTGCCTTAACCATTCCACGTCCCACAACGGCAATCAGAGCCATATTTTCTTCTACGAAAACGTTTTCGGGATTGATATGCTTGCAAATACCTGCAAGAACGTCTCCTCGCTTCTCTGCGAGAGCTTTTGTGGATACAATAACCGTCATTGTATCAATACCCGAGGGGAAATGCTCAAAGGATATCTTGTTTTCCTCAAGTACCTGAAGAACTCTACGTCCAAGACCAAGCTCAGAGTTCATCATAGCCTTCTCGATGGTAACGCTTGAGAATCCGGTTCTTCCAGCAATACCGGTGATAATATGCTCGCTCATATCATCGGTCTCGGGCACGATAAAGGTTCCCTTGTCCTCGGGACGATTGGTATTACGAATATTGATCGGAATCTTGGAGTATCTTACAGGGAAAATAGCATCCTCGTGAAGCACAGTAGCGCCCATGTAAGAAAGCTCACGAAGCTCCTTATATGTGATAGTTTTAATAGGCTTAGGATTATCAACGATTCTGGGATCAGCCATAAGGAAGCCGGAAACGTCGGTCCAGTTCTCATAAAGAGATGCGGATGCGGCACGTGCTACGATAGAACCGGTAATATCAGATCCTCCGCGGGAGAAGGTCTTAATAGTTCCGTTAGGCATAGAGCCGTAGAATCCGGGAATAACAGCATATTCTGTGTTGGAAAGCGCTTCCCTCATCACCTCGTTTGTCTTCTCTGCGTTAAAGCTACCGTCTTCGTTGAAGAAGATAACCTTTTTAGCATCAATGAAATCAAATCCGAGATACTTTGCCAAAATCATAGCATTAAGATATTCACCTCTGGATGCTATGTAATCACGTCCGGTGTTGTGAAGAAGTGACTGCTCGATTTTATCAAATTTTGCGGTAAGATCAAGATCGATGCCGAGATCGTGGATAATATCTATATATCTCTGCTTGATCTGACCAAATACCTTACTAACGTCTTCCTCGTTACTTGCAAGTGTGTAGCACTTGTAAAGAAGATCGGTTACCTTTGTATCACTTCCCTGCCTTTTACCGGGAGCGGAAGCTACAATATATCTTCTCTGGGGATCGCTCTTAATAATTTCAGCAACCTGTCTGAAATGCTCTGCATCTGCAAGCGAGCTACCGCCAAATTTCAAGACCTTAAGACTCATACTAAAGAAAAATCTCCTGTCAAAAAAGTTACTATAATATTATATGAGAAAAATGTAGATTTGTCAAGTGGAAATGATAAATAATAAGTGAAACGTCAAATAATATCAAAAAAGTTAAAAAGATTTTAAAAAACATCTTGACTTTTTATTACTTGTCTGCTATAATATAGAAGTCGCACGGAGAGATGGCCGAGTTGGTCTAAGGCGCACGACTGGAAATCGTGTATACCCTAACCGGTATCAAGGGTTCGAATCCCTTTCTCTCCGCCACATACAAGCCGTCCAATAGGACGGCTTTTTTATTTGTATGTGGCGGAGAGAAAGAGGATTCTTTTAAGATCCCGATAATAGCGACGACTGTTACAAGTCTTTTATTATAGCATAAATACCACTAAAATTCAATAAAAACAATGTTGTAAACGGTATGAGCAACTTTATACTAAAGCCTATCATTAACTGGCTTCTTACCCTTATCTTCGGCGCAAATTCGCTGAGCGAGGTATTTACAATGCTCAAGCCCGCCTATGATGCAGAGGGAGCGCTTGATCTTGCCAACTCCATTTATATTGACTGGGGCGCATTCATTAATGCTGTAATCAACTTCTTTATCGTAGCTCTTGTTCTCTTCTTTATCGTTAAGCTTATCAACAAGCTTCGTGATATGCAGAACAAGCTTGACGAGCATATTAAGAAGGAAACTCTTTCGAAGGAAGAAAAGAAGGAGCTTCGTGCCCGTGGAATCAAGCTTCGCAACAAGGCTGCTGTTGAGGCTTATCTTGCTGAAAAAGAAAAAGCTGCTGCTGAGAAAACAGAGGCTGAGAAGCTTGCAGCAGAGGAAGCCGCAAGACTTGATAGAGAAGCAAATCCCACCACCGAGGATCTTTTAAAACAGATTCTTGCACAGCTTAAAAAGAATTAATTTAAAGCCGAGATCATTTGGTCTCGGCTTTTTTATTGACAAAAGCGCTTATTTGATTTATAATTATATCATCTTATTTTAGGAGTAAGCTATGTTTGAAAAGATAAAAGCAAGGCTTGTATTCGGAAGACTTCTCGCCCGTCCAAATATTAATGAAGCATATAAAATGGTAGGTCCTGAGGACTCTTGGTATGACACAATCAGCTGTGTTCATCGCTCGCTTGCAGAGATACAAAAGTTACCTCACAGTACGCTTGAAATTAAAAGCTCTGACGGTCTAAGCCTTAAAGGTATATACTATCCTGCAGATAAAAGCTCCGACAAAACAGTAATATGTATACACGGATATACAAGCCACGCTGAGCGTGAGTGGGCATTCCCGGGGTTATTCTATCATTCTCTCGGATTTAATGTACTTATTCCTTATCAGCGTGCTCATGGAATCAGCGAGGGAAAATGTATTACTTTCGGAGCTAAAGAAACCGATGACATTATCAGATGGTCTTCTTTAATTAACGAAATAATCCCCTGCGGCAGCATTCTTTTACACGGATTAAGTATGGGTGGACTTATTGCCATTCTTGCCTCCGCCTACGAAATAGCAGGCGTTAAAGCAATCATTTCAGATGCTCCGTCACCCGGAATAGAGTCCTTCTATAGAAACGTGTCAAAAGAGCTCTTTAGGACAAATAGCGAAAAGGTCGCATTATATGCTATGGCTGACTTTAAGAAGAAAACAGGGTACGATGCTGAGAGCTTAAATGCACTCGATCACATGAAGAACGGAAAATATCCCCTGCTCCTCTCCGCCGGTATGCTTGAGAATATCGACGACTTCCTTAACGAATTAAAGTCTGCAAATCCATATCCGACCGAAATAATAATTTTACCCGGTTCGAATCATGGCAACGGAATGTATAAGCAGACCGATCTGTATCAAGGAAAAATCAAGGACTTTATTAATAAATATATGTAAAGAAAAGGCACCCCTCCGGGTGCCTTTTTTATGAATCTCTGTAAGCTATGGCAAGCGAGGCTGCAATAATATTTTTCGCCCCGAGTGAACGTACAAGGGATGCGGCAACACTGATGGATGCGCCGCTGGTAATTATATCGTCAACTATTATAACCGATTTTCCTTTAAGATCTGGCTTTCTTATCAGATAAAACCTTGCATTCTTCATTCTGTCTGTTCGCTCAAGTGACTTCTGTGGCTTTCTTGCGTTAGAACGCATAAGAGAAACATACTTACCGCCAAGACGCTTAGCCAAAGATTTTGCAAGAAGCTGTGAATGGTCGATACCGTGCTCAATTATTGCAGATCTGCGCCTTGGAACATTGGTGAAAATGTATTCCTCGGGCTTATCCACCGAGCTTCGAATCGCCTCAGCAAGCTCGTCTGTGCATCGTTCAAGCACGTCAGAGCGATTATCTTTCTTAAGGCTGTAAATCAGCGAGTTGCCGGAGGTTGCTTCGTCCCTGTCAAGATAGCGGAAGCACTTGATAACACGCCTTACAAAATGTCCCTCGAGAAATTCGTTTGAGCAGTCGCATTTGTGTAAAAGCTTTGCGCACTTTGAACAGTTGCGAGACTTAAATTCTTCAAATTTGGCAGAACATTTCGGGCAGAGTGCTTTATCACCGTAATCAAGCCTTTTGTGACAGCATACACATTTAGGAACGGACAGGGCGAATAACACCCTGTCCATTAACTCGTTTATTCTCATTATTTCTGCGCCTTGGGGAATGAATCCTTAAGACCAACGATACGGTTAAAGGTATTCTCGTGCTTAGTATCCTTTACGAAATAACCCGTTCTTACAAACTGGAATCTCTCGCCTGCCTCGGCATCTGCAAGTGCGGGCTCAATCTTAGCATTTTCGATACGTGTAACCGACGCCTTGTTAAGATAATCGTCGTAGGTCTTATCCTCAGGAATATCGGCAGTGTTCTCGATATCAAAGAGGAAGTCATAAAGCATAATTGTAGTATCCTTAGCAAACTTCTCGGAAAGCCAATGGATAGTTCCCTTTACCTTTCTTCCGTCGATAGGCATACCATTGCCTGTCTCAAGGTCAGCAGTACATCTGATCTCAATAATATTGCCCTGCTCGTCCTTAACGATCTCGTTACACTTAACGATATATGCGCCCATAAGACGAACCTCTCCGTCGGGCTTCATTCTGAAGAACTTAGGCGGAGGAACCTCTGCAAAGTCATCAGCGTCAATATAAAGCTCACGGGTAAATGCAACCTTTCTGGTGCCTGCATCGGGATTCTGAGGATTGTTGGGAAGTTCAAAGTATTCCACCTTATCCTCGGGATAGTTGGTAACAACCACCTTAATAGGCTTCATAACGGCAATTCTACGCTGTGCGGTGGAGTTAAGCTCCTCACGGATGCAATGCTCAAGAAGCTCGTAATCAACAACGCTGTATGCCTTTGCAACGCCTGCACGTGCTACGAAATCAAAAATAGCCGAGGGAGTATAGCCTCTGCGGCGAAGTCCGCAAAGAGTGGGCATTCTGGGATCATCCCAACCGTCAACAAGCTTTTCCTCAACCAGCTTACGGAGATAACGCTTACTCATAACAGTATGAGTTACATTAAGACGTGCGAACTCACGCTGCTTGGGCTTCTGCTCAAAGCCGATATTATCAATAACCCACTCGTAGAGGGGTCTGTGGTTTTCAAACTCGATGGAGCAAAGCGAATGTGTAATCCCCTCAAGTGCATCCTGGATAGGATGAGCATAGTCGTAGAGAGGATAGATGCACCACTTATTGCCGTGCCTGTGATGAGAAATATGCACGATACGGTAGATAGCAGGATCACGCATATTCATATTAGAGGATGGCATATCGATCTTGGCACGAAG
>JAZSMV010000096.1:0-26415 GCA_045536065.1 Eubacteriales bacterium
ACGCAGCCGTACTCGGTAACGAGATAGTCAACATCGTTTCTGGAAAGAGAAACAGCAGCGCCTGCCTTAAGCTGACAAACGATCTTGGATGTCTCAACTCTCTCGCCGGTTGCGGGATCCTTAACCATAGCGGTAGAGTAAAGAGCGATAATGGAACGGCCGTTTCTGGACTTCTGCGCACCGACTGCAGTATCGGACTGTCCGCCTGTTCCGGAGAACTGAACGGAGCCGATAGACTCGGATGCACACTGACCGGTAATATCAACCTCAAGGGTGGTGTTGATGGAAACTTGGTTATCGTTCTGCATAATGGTATAGGGATCGTTTACGTAACCGCCGTCAAGGATCTCAACGGAGGGGTTGTCGTCGATATAGTCGTAAAGCTCCTTGGTACCCATAGCGAAGGCAGCAACCATCTTACCGTTATTGATCTGCTTGCACTTGCCGTTGATAACGCCCGCCTTGGCAAGCTGTACCATTCCGGTAGTAAGCATCTCGGTATGTACGCCAAGATTCTTCTTGCCGTAAAGGCTTGCCGCAACTGCGTTGGGAATACCGCCGATGCCAAGCTGGATGCAGTCGCCGTCGTTGATCATCTCTGCAATAAGCTTGCCGATAGCAAGATCCTTCTCGTTGGGGACAGCATCAGCAATCTCGGGCATAGGATAATCAACCTCGATGAGATAGTCAATGTCGTCTACGTGGAGCTGAACGTCACCAAAGGTTCTGGGAGCGTTGGGATTGATCTCAAGAATAACAGTCTTTGCCTTCTTGATCATCTGCATCTCATAGGTGTTGGAAAGAGAAAGGGATACGTATCCGTGCTTATCGGGCATAGAAGCGATACCAACGTAAATGTCGGGCTCACGGAAGAAGAGTCTCTTTCTTGCCGCAAGATGAAGGTGGTTGGGGATAAAGGAAATGTTTCCGTTCTTATGCGCCTTTCTGAGAACGGGAGTATAGAACCAGCCCTCGGTAGTGAAGCTATCCTTATACTCGGGATTAACGATAAACTCGTAAGCGCCCATAGGAAGACAGTTGGAAACCAGAACTCCCTTAACCTTATCTGCGATAGTGTGCAGATTGGTCATAAATTCTCTACCCTCTGCCGAGCCAAGACCGGTTACGATATAATCGCCGCTCTTTACAACGCCGAGAGCCTCGTTAACAGATACATACTTTGCCATTTTTATATCTCCTTTTCTAATGTATTTTTATATAAAATGTTTTTAGCTGAATAAATTTATAGTTAATCGCAATAAGCGAGATTGTTTTCAAAGTTAAGAAATAGTTTTTTGTTAATGAATGAATAAAATTGTTGATTTTTTTGTTGGCGATGAAGGGCCGAAGCCCTCCATCGCACTTTTTGTGTTTAAGCTATGGTTTTGTAACCGTAGCTTGTTAAAAAACAATAAGGAAATTACTTAACGGAATCCTCAAGAACCTTGAGACCGGTGATTTCACGGTAAACCTCACCAACGCCACCGTTAGCTACGGTGTACTTGTTAACTGCGAGAGCATCGATACCGATACGCTGACCGTTAGCATAGCTTACGGAAGTACCCATGGGAACGTTGATATCAGCCTCTTCCATAGCAGAGATGAAGCCGTCCCAAGTAAGAACCTCGCCGCTCATACGGGTAAGGCCCTGGCAGAATACGTTTGCAGAAACGTAACCAGCCATTGCGTAGCTGTTAAGGAAGTAGGAGCTTACACCGTCCTGTGCCCAATCGCAAGAACCGAAGTAAAGCTGTACGTAGGGACCCCAAACAAGGTCGTCCATACCGATAAGAGTCTCGCCCTTTTCCTTAGCGTAGAGAGTCATGATCTTGGTGTACTCTACGAAGTCGTTCCAGCCCTTGGTCTCGGCGGGTTCAGAACCGGTAACAAGCCATGCACCTGCATAAACCTCACGGTTCTCGGTGATAGCGCCGGATGCAACAAGGCCGCTCATTGCAGCTGCGTTAGCAGAAACGTAAGAGGTGATGATCTTAACGTTATCATAGTTAACAGCAGTGAAGGTGTTAGCGATGTTAACGAAGGGAGCCTGGTTAGCAGCGATAACAACTACGTCACAGCCAGCGTTCTTGAGAGCGGTAACCTCAGCAACGTAAGAGGTAGCACCTGCGTCTGCTTCCTGGTAAATAACGGAAGAGCCCTTACCAAGCTTTTCAACCTCGATCTCGATACCGTTGAGCATACCCTTACCAGCCTCGTCGGTGGTAGAGATGATACCAACCTTGGTGCCGCCAAGTCCGCCTACTTCAAGAGAAGCAAAAGCGGTAGCAACCATAGACTGACCCTCGGTGTCGTAGATAGGCTGAACGGTCATAACGTTCTTCTCAGTGTCATAGAGATCGGAAACGCCACATACGCCGTATACCATAGGAATACCCTTCTCTTCAAGGTAGTCAACAGTAGCGGATACGGTGTTGGAACCGAAGTGACCAACAAGTGCGAACACCTTATCCTCCTCAACGAGCTTCTGAGTATAGTTGTTACCAACTACGCCATCGAAGCCATCGTCGTAGTGATGGAACTGAATGGTGTACTTGTTGCCATCTGCATCCTTGTAACCATCGGTGTGGTTCTCGAAGTACCAGAAGTATGCCTCCTGTGCATAGTTGAAGGGCACACCAACTCCTGCGAAAGCACCGGTAGTAGCTGCAGTATTACCAACGTGGATAATATGGTTCTCAGTGTCGATACCCTGAGCTGCAGTTGCGGGCTTGTCACCGAAGAGACCACAGCTGATCATACCGAAAGCCATGCTTGCAACGAGAACAAGTGCGAGAGTGAGTTTGAGTGTCTGTTTCATGTTTTTTCTCCTTATTTTGTGTTTTTTATGTTAAAGCCTAAGCCTTAATCATCATTTTTTCCGCCCAAGTAGGCGTCAATAAGCTTTTTGTTCGAGATAAGCTCGCTTGCAGGTCCTTCAAGACCGATCTTACCAAGCTCAAGCACGTATGCATAGTCGGCGATCTTAAGGGTCTGAAGAGCGTTCTGCTCAACGATAAGAATTGTCGTTCCTTCCTCTCGAATCTTTACGAATGCCTTGAAGATCTCCTCAATAATAAGGGGAGCAAGTCCAAGGGAGGGCTCGTCGAGAAGCAGGATCTTAGGATTGGACATAAGCGCACGTCCAATCGCTACCATCTGCTGCTCACCGCCCGAAAGGGTGTTTGCTGTCTGATTGCGTCTTTCCTCAAGTATGGGGAAGAGCTTGTAAACTCTTTCAAAGTTCTCCTTAAGCTGAGTCTTGGCGCTGACCTTTACTCCGTCGATGACCTTAGTCTTAAGTCCGTAAGCTCCGACCTTGAGGTTTTCCTCAACCGTAAGCTCGGGGAACAGAAGACGTCCCTCGGGAGACTGGGTGACGCCCGCCTTCGCTATCTTATAGGTAGGAAGACCGACGATCTCCTTGCCGTCAAGGACAATGCTGCCGCCGGCAGGCTTGATAGCACCGGAGATCGCACGGAGAGTGGTTGTCTTACCCGCTCCGTTGGAGCCGAGAAGCGCAACTATCTGTCCCTGATTAACGTCAATGTCAATACCCTTAAGAGCGGAAATAAAGCCGTAGGAAACACTTAAATCTCTAATTTCAAGTAATGCCATTATTCCCCTCCTGCGCCTAAGTAGGCCTCTTGTACTTCCTTGCTGGACTGAACCTCGGCAGGAGTACCGTATGCAAGCTTTCTACCGAAGGATATAGCGCAAATATGATCGCAAATGCTCATAACAAGGCTCATATCGTGCTCAACCAGAAGAATTGTACAGTTAAAATCTGCACGAATGCTGTTGATAAGCTCGGCAAGCTCGCTGGTTTCCGACTCATTAAGACCGGCTGCGGGCTCATCAAGAATGATAAGCTGAGGACTGCACATAAGAGCTCTGGCAATCTCGATCTTCTTGAGAACGCCGTAAGGTAAGCCCCAGGCAAGTCTGTCACGGTAAGCCGCAAGTCCCATATACTTAAGAACCTTATCCGCTCTCGCTCTGATAAGCTTCTCCTCCTTGGTGAGAAGGGGAAGATGAAGCATCTGAGTAAACAGATTACTGGTGTAGCTTCTGGTAGCTGCGATGAGCAGGTTGTCGAGAACGGTTACTTCTTTAACTACCTCGATGTTCTGGAAGGTTCTTGCAATTCCTCTGAGAATTATATCGTGTACCTTATAATCTGTAAGAGAAACCGTCTTTCCGTCCCTGGCAGTAAAGAGGAGCTCGCCTGCGGTAGGCTTATAGAACTGAGTGATACAGTTGAATACTGTGGTCTTACCTGCGCCGTTAGGGCCTATAAGACCGAATATCTCGCCCTTCTTAACGTCAAAATCAAGATCGTCAACGGCACGAAGACCGCCGAAATACATCTTGAGTCCCTTTACGGAAAGGATAACGTCATCGGGATTGGAATATTGTGTGGTCTGCTTGGATTCCACATCCGCCATCTTAACCTCGAGTGCGGCGATCTTCTCTGTGAGCTTAGCCTTGTCACGCTCAAGAAGCTTGCCGTATTCTGCGTCAAGCTTATCTGAAAGAGCCTTGCGCTCTGCCTGAAGCTCCTGAGATAGCTTTTTGTAGTTTTCGGAATTGGAACCCAAATTCCGTTGAACAGCTCTGTCTCTCTTTTCCGTAAAGGAAGCCACTGCAGCAGCTCTCTTTTGAAGAAGGGCAAGATCGCTTGCCTTCATAGTCTCAAGAATAGCTGTGTAATCCTCACCACGCTTCACAGCCTTGAAGATTCCCTTTGCAGCCTTGTGATTAACAGCTCTGTGTGAGAGATATGACTTAATGTCATACTCCTTGATTTCCTGCATCATAAGATCGTTGGCATACTGAGTCTTGTCGCATGCGTCATAGGATGCAGAGGCGATTTTTTGATTTGCCTTGCGATCAAACTTTGCAAGTATTTTATTTTTCTTTTCCTCGTACAAATCCTCAAGCATACTGCGCTCGGTTACAAGCCAGTCGTACTTGCTGTGAAGCTTTATTGCTTTATCGGAGGCTGTGGGAAATAACTTATCCAAGATCTTTGCCATACTTTGCCTCCCTTATCTTTGTACGAATTTTCGCTATCCTGAACTTCGCCTCAAGCATAAGCTGAGATACACCGCCGGGATAGTACATAACTACAAGAATAACAAGAATTCCGCTGATCAAGTCGATCAGGTCGGAGTTTTCCCTGAAGAAGGGAATGTTAATAAGGAACATAGGCTCAAGTCCGTAAAGAAGGAATGCACCGAAGATTACTCCCCAGATGGACTTCATACCGCCTATGATAACTATCGCCAGAATGTTAAGCGAGGTGCTTAACTTAAACTGAACCGACGAAGAATGAGATACGTAGGGCTGTGCAATCGCAAACAGAATACCTGCTATAACCGCATATATTATAGAAATAATGAAGGAAAGCAGTCTGTACTTAAGAAGCGAAACACCGAATGCCTGTGCAGCAGAGGTGCTGTTCTTCATAGCCAGCATTGCACGTCCTGTGGGGCTGTTCATAAGGTTATGTGTAATAACCAGAAGCACAAACAGAACTACTACGATCAGAAGATACTTGTGATCGGAGGTGAGTCTTGCATCAAAATCAGAGCCCTTTATGTACTCGATATTGAACCAGGTGGTATGCTCGTTCTTAACTCTAAGAGCATCTCCGTTGATAGCCTTGAAAAGCTCAACGATGATCTCAGCGATACCGAGAGTAACGATTGCAAGATAAATACCCTCAATTCGAAGCGAGATATATCCTACCGCAATTCCAACTACGATAGCAACAAGTATTCCGATAATAAACGTAAAGCCAATGGACAGATCCCATTCTACAAGGCACATATAGGCGATGTTTGCGCCAAGGCAGAAGAATCCTGCCGTGCCGAGAGATGCAAGTGCCGAGTAACCGAGAAGCAGACAGAAGCCAACCGCCATTATACAATAGATAAGAGTGTCACCTATTGCACTAACGAAGGTGGACTGAACAACTCCCGCTCCTGCAAGCACGTTCAGAAGAATAAGAATTACAGTGAATAATGCAAAACCTATAATAGGGTGTTTGCGAAGCCTGTCTTTAAGGGGCAATGAGCGAGGCATATCCTTCTCATTTTCCTGGAAAAGAGGCTTAAGTAAATTGTTATTAATTCTAGCCATACTTTACACCTTCTTAACCATTTTCTTTCCAAACAGGCCCTGAGGCTTCCAGAGCACGAGCAGCATTACGATAGCGTAAACTATCGCAGACTTCCACTTTGAAACTCCGGGCTGGTGTATAGCGACACATCCTACGACCACCTGAAGCAGATAAATGATTATCGTGCCGAGGATAGGGCCGTGGAAGGTAGCAAAGCCGCCGAGAATTCCCGCAAGGAATGCGTTGATCTGAACGGTTGTCATAACGTAACCGTTATTCAGTGTGTTTGTTCCAATAAAGATGATAGCGGCAACGGCACCGAACGCACCTGCAATACCCCAAGAGGTTGCTGTAATAACCTTTGTGTTAATACCCATCATACCTGCAACGATCTCGTTGCTGGCGGTAGCTCTAACCGAAAGACCCCACTTGGACTTCTGAAGCAGAATAAATACTATTGCAATGAGAACAGCGGTTATTCCAACGGAAAGAAGTGTGTTGTAAGGAACGGAGAAGCTGCCGATAGTAAGCTTTTCAGTAATAGGAATGAAGGGCTGTGCGGGGATGGATTCAAGGTAGGATACAGAGAATACGAAGGGGATTACACCAATGATGATCGTAATAAGACCCATCGAAATAATCTGTTTTCCAAGAACGTTAACGTATCTACCGTTACGGAAGATAACGACGTCGATGAGAACTCCAAGACCTAAGGCTACTATAACGCCAAGTATGGCGGCCTGCCACATTTCGAGGCCCCATACCAGCGAGAACTCTACCATAACGTATGCGCCGATTGCGGAAATAACGCCCTGCGCAAAGTTGGTAGTATAGCTTGTCTTAAAGATTAAAGTAACGGCAAACGCTGCAAGAATACCGGCGCACATAGGAGGCAGGGTGCCAACCAATATGGTCAGATAATCCATTAACGTGCTCATTAACATTCACCCCACTTAATGATATTAGCGGCCCAGGTATAACCGATACCTGCGGCGATCATACATACGGTGCTGCCATCCTTAACCTTACCCTCCTTGAGAGCAAGCTCAAGAGAAAGGATCTGGTCGATCTGACCGATGTGACCGTAGTCCTCAAGGTAGATGGACTGCTCCTCGGTAAGACCGAGATCGGCAAGCATAGCCTTGTGACCGGAGCGCTTAATGTGAAGAATATCAAGGTAATCAATGTCAGAGCGAGTCATACCGGACTTACGGAGAGCCTCGTCAATGCAGTGATACCAGTTGGGCATGGAAACGGTGTTAAGAAGGCCCTTCATCTTGGGAGAATCCATAAGACGAAGCATACCGAACTCCTTGTAGTTCTCGGGAGTTACGGGCTCAAGGATACCGCCAACCTTAGATCCGCAGGTGTGAACAACAGAGCCGTCGGACATAAGGTGAGTGCCGAGAAGAACGTTCTTGTTATAATTCTTCTTAAGAAGAACTGCGCCGCCGCCTGCGCCAAGGTTGAACATGAAGGATACGCCGCTGTCGGTGTAGTCGATGAAATCGCAGTTGCGGTAACCGCCGCAAACGAGAACGGTGTTAACCTCATCATCTGCGATAAGGATATCCTTAGCAAGCTTCATAGCCGATACACATGTGCAGCAACGGTTCTGAACGTCGATGCCCCATGCGTTCTTTGCACCGATTCTGTCCTGAACGTAGCAGGCAGATGTGGTAAGAGGGTATTCCTTCCACTCCTCGGTGATACAGAGAATTACGTCGATCTCAAGGGGATCAACACCGCAATTCTCAAGGCACTTAAGAGCTGCAAGAGCGCCCATTTCCTGAGTGCCGTCGCAGGGATCAGCGGAGGGGATGAACTTCTGGTTAATACCGAGCTTAGCTCTTACAGCATCCTCGCTCCATACGCCACCTGTTGCGTCGGAAATCTCTTTAGCAGTCATTATTTTCTTAGGAAGGTATGTGCCAATACCAACTATTCCTACGTTTATCATAGCATTTTTCCTTTCTTTTGCAAACTTGTGTTTGCATTTTAGGTGTTTTTAGACTATTTATATTAGAGTCTCATACCGCCGTTTACGGAGAGAACGTGACCGGTAACGTAAGATGCATCATCGGATGCAAGGAAGAGAGCAGCCTTTGCGATCTCCTCGGGCTGACCAAGTCTGCCGAGCATGGTAAGGCCTGCGAACTTCTTAAGAAGATCCTCGGGAACGGTCTTCATCATATCGGTCATGATGTAGCCGGGAGCGATAGCGTTAACTCTTACGGGAACGCCCTTTCTTGCAAACTCCTTAGCCCAGGTCTTGGTAAGACCGATAACGCCTGCCTTGGATGCAGCGTAGTTAGCCTGACCGATGTTACCGTACTCACCAACAACGGAAGAGATATTGATGATGCTACCGCCGCCGATCTCCTCCATGAAGGGACCGATGTGACGGGTGAGATTGAATACACCCTTAAGGTTGATGTCGATAACGAGATCCCACTGATCATCGGTCATCTTTCTGGTCATAGCGTCACGGGTGATACCTGCGTTGTTAACGAGGATATCGATTCTACCGTACTTTTCCTTTGCGTACTCGAAGAGAGCCTTACAAGCCTCGCCGTCGGTAACGTTAAGCTGATAGAACTCAACGCCCTCACACTCGTAGGAAAGGGGTGCCATATCTACTGCGATAACCTTTGCGCCCTCTCTTGCGAAGGTCTGAGCCATCTCGCCGCCAAGACCCTTTGCACCACCGGTAACAATTGCAACTTTATCCTGTAATCTCATTTTATTATACCTCTTTCAATTAAATATTTTTGATGATAACTGCAGTACCCATACCGCCGCCGATGCAGAGAGATGCAAGACCGTAGGTCTTACCGCTTCTCTTAAGCTCGTGAGCAAGGGTTACGAGAATTCTGTTTCCGCTTGCGCCAACGGGGTGACCGAGAGCGATTGCGCCGCCGTTTACGTTACAGCGAGCAAGGATGTCCTCACGGCTCTCACCGTGCTCCTCGGAAAGAAGCTTTATAACGCCGAGAGACTGAGCTGCGAATGCCTCGTTAAGCTCAAGAAGCTCGATTTCCTGGAGCTTCATTCCTGCGTTTTTAAGCGCATTTCTTACTGCGGGAACGGGACCGAGACCCATTACGTCGGGCTCTACACCGCCCTGGCCAATTCCAACGATCTCTGCCATAGGAGAAAGACCGTACTTTTCAACAGCCGCCTCGGATGCGAGAATTACGAAGGATGCGCCGTCGTTAATACCCGATGCGTTACCTGCGGTAACAGAGCCGTCGGGCTTGAATGCGGGACGGAGAGTGCCAAGCTTCTCAAGAGTAGTATTGCGGTTGATGTACTCATCAGCCTCGAAAACGAATTCCTTTCTACCCTGCTTTACAGTAAGGGGAACGATCTCGTCTACGAACTTGCCTGCATCCTGAGCTGCGATAGCCTTCTTCTGAGAATTGATAGCGAACTCATCCTGCTCCTCACGGGTGAGACCGAATCTCTCAACGATATTTTCAGCGGTAATACCCATGTGAAGGCCGCTGTACGCATCGGTGAGGGAGTCGTAGATCATATGGTCGATCATCTTCATATCGCCCATCTTTGCGCCCCATCTGGTCTTGCCGGGAACAAGATAAGGAGCGCCACTCATAACCTCGGTACCACCTGCGGCAACGAGATCTGCAGCGCCGGCCTTAATGGACAGAACGCCGTTCATGACAGCCTTCATACCACTGCCACACACCATGTTAAGGGAATATGCGGGGATTTCGATAGGAACACCTGCTCCGATAGCAACCTGACGGCCGGGGCCCTGCTTTATTCCTGCGGGAAGCACGTTACCTACGATAACCTCGTCAAGCCACGCGGGCTCGACCTTTGCCTCCGCAAGTGCAGCCTTAAGCACCTGCGCGCCGAGATAGGTGGGGGAAAGATCCTTGAGAGAGCCAAGCATCGATCCGATAGCACTGCGCTTTGCGCTTACTAAATATACCTTGTTCAATGGTTCTTCTCCTTTATGTATAATTTTAATTATTAATTAAAGAATCTTATTGAGCTGCTTCATAACCGCGGTAGCATCAGAAACGATACCGAGGTTAGCAACCTTGAAGATGGGAGCATTCTTATCGGTATTGATAGCCACGATAAACTCCGACTCCTCCATACCTGCAAGATGCTGGATGGCTCCGCTGATACCGAATGCAAGATATGCCTGAGGACGAACGGTCTTACCGGTCTGACCAACCTGGCAAGCATGCTCCATAACGCCTGCGTCAACAAGAGCACGGGAGGATGCTACAGAGCCGCCAAGATTAAGAGCAAGCTCTCTTGCGGGAGCGATATCCTTAACACCACGGCCGCAGGATACGAGAATCTTTGCATTCTCGATCTGTCCGCAGGTCTGACACTCGCTGACCTCCTCAAGAACGGTTACAACGAACTTGGATTCATCCCATTCAACGCTTTCCTCAACCACAACACCCTGACGGGAATCGTCACGGTCAAGCTTCTTCATAACGCCGGGACGAACGGTGGACATCTGAGGACGGTGGTCGGGACAGATGATGGTAGCAAACAGGTTGCCGCCGAATGCGGGACGGGTCATGAAAAGACTGCCCTCCTCATCGATCTCAAGCTTGGTACAGTCTGCAGTAAGACCGGTTTTAAGTCTTGCGGAAAGTCTGGGAGCAAGGTCACGGCCAATGCTGGTCGCACCGAAGAGAATTACGGAAGGAGTATACTCCTTTGCGATCTGAGTAACAGCCTGTGTGTAGGGCTCGGTAACGAAGGAAGCAAGTCTTTCGTCGTCAACAACGTGAACCTCATCTGCGCCGTGTGCAATAAGGTCCTGAGCCTTTGCCTTTACGTTATGTCCAAGGAGGATAGCACCAACCTTTTCGCCGGTCTTTTCAGCCAGCTCACGTGCAATGCCGAGAAGCTCGAGAGCTACGTTCTGAAGCTCACCGTCACGCTGCTCGCAGAATACCCAAATATTCTTTGCCATTTCTTCTTACCTCCTTATATAAGATGGCGCTGCTTGAGTGCATCAACGATTGCCTTTGCAGCGCTCTCGGGATCGAGCTCGAGAGTTTCAATAGTCTTGTCAAACTGCTTGGTAGCAGTGGATTTTACCTTTGTGGGAGATCCCTTAAGACCGATGGTCGCAGGATCAACCTCAATGTCGTTAAAGGTGATGATGCCGATCTCCTTCTCATCCTGATCAACAATGTCCCAAACGTTCATGTATCTGGGCTTATCAAGGGTGGAGAGAATGGTGATAAGGCACTGACCCTTAACCTCGAGGGTCTGGTATCTGTCCTCAAACTGACGCTTAACGATAAGCGCACCACGCTCTGCATCATAGTCGATAGCAGCTGCATAGGTGATCTGAGGAATACCAAGGTGCTCGGAGATCTGAGGACCAACCTGAGCGGTATCGCCGTCGATAGCCTGTCTTCCACAGAATACGATATCAGCGCCAAGCTTCTTGATAGCGGCGGCAATGATAGTAGAGGTTGCAAGAGTATCACTACCTGCAAAGGCTCTGTCGGTGAGAAGGAATGCCTCGTCAGCGCCCATAGCGAGAGCCTCACGGAGAGCCTTCTCTGCCTGGGAGGGACCCATTGTGATAACGGTTACGGTAGCACCGCACTTCTCCTTAAGCTGGAGAGCCGCCTCGATAGCGGTCTTATCATCAGGGTTGATAATGCTGGGAACGCCATCACGCTTAAGAGTATTGGTGATGGGATCGATCTTGATTTCGGTGGTGTTGGGCACCTGCTTTATACAAACGATAATTTTCATAATCTATTCACCTTACTTTCTGAGAAGTGCGCCGGAGATAACCATTCTCTGAACCTCGCTTGTTCCCTCGTAGATCTCGGTTATCTTAGCATCTCTCATCATTCTCTCTACGGGGTACTCACGGGTATAGCCGTAACCACCGTGAAGCTGTACGCACTTGGTGGTAACCTCCATAGCAGTCTCTGCCGCATAAAGCTTAGCCTGTGCAGCGTTAACCGAAAGAGTGGGAAGCTTATTCTGCTTTGCATCAGTAGCGATCTTAACAAGAGCCTTTGCCGCAGCAACTCTGGTAGCAAGGTCAGCGAGAACAAACTGGGTGTTCTGGAACTGACAGATAGCTCTGTTAAACTGCTTTCTGGACTTAACGTATGTGATGGTAGCGTCAAGTGCGCCCTCTGCGATACCGAGAGCCTGAGCAGCAATACCGATACGGCCGCCGTCAAGGGTCTTCATTGCGATCTTGAAGCCGTCGCCACGCTTACCGAGCAGGTTCTCCTTGGGAACCTTAACGTTCTCGAAGATAAGCTCGCAGGTAGAAGAACCACGGATACCCATCTTCTTCTCCTTCTTACCAACAGAGAAGCCCTCGAAGGCGGACTCTACGATAAAAGCGGACATCTCGGGACCCTTGGGACCCTTACCGGTGATAGCAATAATTATGTAAGTGGAAGCATAGCCTGCATTGGTGATGAAGATCTTGCTGCCGTTAAGAAGGTAGTGATCCTCCTTCTCAACTGCGGTGGTCTGCTGGTTAGCAGCATCTGTACCTGCGTTGGGCTCGGTAAGACCGAATGCGCCGATCTTTCTACCGCTTGCAAGGTCGGGAAGATACTTTCTTCTCTGCTCCTCTGTGCCGTACTCAAGAATGGGAGCAACACAAAGAGACATGTGCGCAGAAAGAATGACGCCCGTAGTACCGCAAGCCTTGGAAAGCTCCTCAACCGCAGAGATATACATGGGGTAGTTGCCGCCTGCTCCGCCGTATTCCTTAGGAACGATAATTCCCATAAGACCAAGCTTCGCCATCTTAGCTACAGTCTCTGCAGGGAAACGCTCCTGCTCGTCAACCTCCTGAGCAAGAGGCTTAACCTCATTCTCAGCGAAGTCCTTTATCATCTGTTCAAACAGAATTGACTTATAATCTGCCATTTTTTATTTCTCCTTTGCCTTATGGCAATTTTATTGACTAATTAACTGTCGAAATTAGAATTTTACGGTAGCAACGCCGGTGATAACTGCCTTGCCGTCCTGGTTTACGCAGGTAGTGTTAAGCTTTACGATGTGCTTATCCTCACGAATCTCAGCGATCTCGCACTCTGCGGTGATGGTGTCGCCAAGGAATACGGGAGCGGTGAATCTCAGCTCCTGACCGAGATAAATGGTGCCGGGACCGGGGAGCTTGTTGGCAAGAACTGCCGAAATAAGACCGGAAGTGAGAATGCCGTGCACGATTCTTCTGCCAAAGATGGTAGTCTTGGCATATTCCTCGTCAAGATGGATGGGGTTGGTGTCAAGGCTTACCTCTGCAAACGCTCTGAGGTCTGCGTCTGTGAAGGTCTTCTGAATCGATGCCTTCTGTCCTACGTAAAGATCGTTAAATGTCATTTTTGTTTTCCTCCTTTTGAATATGAACATTATTCATATTTTCTACACCATAATTATACCATTTCTATAACTATTTGTCAATATGTTATATGTAAATCTTTTTATTTTCAAAAAAATTAGTAAATTTGTATAAATTTTCTTGTGATACCTATTGCAATATCACTCAAAAAATGTTATAATAAAGAGAATTTTTTAGTTGCAAAGAGGATAATATGGCAAATAATGTGTTCGATGTTAAAGGAATCAATCTCCCAAAAACAAAATTGGGGCAGACAAAAATGGAAAAGCTGCTTGCTTCATCCGAGGAATTGTTTGCAAAAAACGGATTTTACGGCACCTCAATCTCCGATATATGTAAGCACGCAGGAACGGCGGTTGGTACCTTCTACATCTATTTTGAAACCAAAACCGACGTCTACAGATATTTGATGGAAAGATACAAAAATGAGATCAAGGAGCATCTTTCGGAGAGTATTAAGGGATGCACCAGCCGTTATGAGCGTGAGCGTGAGGGTATTAAGTGCTTTATAAAGTATGCGGTTGTCACACCCAACGTTTATAACATCATCTGGGGAAGCCTTTCTATCGACAAACAGATGTTTACCGATTACTACGTTTCCTTTGCATCGAGCTACTCACGTGGACTGCAAAAGGACAACGATGAAATAAACGCAGAGGACACCGAGACTCTGGCATATATGCTTATGGGAATTTCCAACTTCCTTGGTCTTAAATCCATGTTTACCCATATGACCGACGAGCAGATAGACGAAATGGTAGACAATACCGTTATGCCTGCGCTTGTCAGCGGAGTGCTCAAAACAAAATAAACGGAGATTTATCATAAATGAACCGACTAAAAACAATTTTACTTATCCTGCTTTCATTCATTATGATCACCGCTCTCTGTTCCTGCATCGTCATTGACGGAACAACCGGAGACGGCGGTCAGAGCGGTGGCGATAGCTCAAAATGCTTTGACACCGATTTTGATCACAGATGCGACGTGTGTCAGCAGATAATCAGCGAATGCATAGACGAGGTGAAAGATCATCTCTGCGACGTGTGCGGCGAGGCCCTGTCAGACTGCTCTGTTGACGCAAACAAGGATCATATCTGCGATATTTGTAAAGAAAAGTTTTCAAATTGCTATGATACAGACAACTCTCACGTGTGCGATTACTGCGGAAAGCCCGTAAAGGACTGCGAGGATAACGACTATGATCATATATGCGATTACTGTAACATAGACCTTACCGAATGCATCGATGAAAACAAAAACCACGTTTGCGATATATGTGAAAAGACTCTGAGCAGATGCAAGGATAAAGAGCCCAGGGACCATATCTGCGATTACTGTGAAAGGGTTCTCTCCGAGTGCCCCGATCCTGACGAAAAGCATAGCTGCGACGTATGTGGAAAGAAGCTATCCGAATGTAACGACAAGATCGTCGATCATATCTGCGACGTGTGTCAGACCGTCCTGTCCTCCTGTGTGGACGAGGATGCAAGCGGCACCTGTGATATATGTCTTGGACCCGTAGCCATAATTACGATCACAGTTGATGAGGGTTGTCTTGTAAACGGTGAAAAAATCGAACAGTTTTATAATTATACCAGCACCCCGATCGCCATATTTTCATACGTTGAAACCGACGGAAGAGCAGTGGATTATTGGATTGTTTATGATGAAGAAGGAAACGAGCACGCACGGATTTCTAACGGTGAATTTTATTATCACCAAGGCTATGGAATTTTCCATGTAAAGCCCGTTTTTAAGTGATTTTGACTATTATAGTTTGCATTTTTAGTAGAATTTTGAGGTTTTTGGAGAAATTTACATTTTATGGATGAATTGATTTTTGCATTTAATTCTGTAGCTCCGATCATATTTACGGTGATCGTGGGATACATTCTCAAGCGTATTGGACTGATGGATGCAGACCTGTCAAAAAAGGCTAATAAGCTTGTTTTCCGTGTCTTTCTTCCAGTGATGCTTTTCCGTAATATTTACGGCATTGAAAGTATGTCGTCGGTTCGCCTGGGATACGTATTTTACTCGCTTGCCGCTCTGCTCATCATCTTTGGTCTTGCAGTTCCCGGCGTAATACTGCTGACAAAAAAGAAAAAGTGCCGTGGCGCACTGCTCCAGGGCGTTTTCCGTTCAAACTACGCCCTCATCGGCATCCCTCTCGCATCCTCTCTCTTCCCCGGTGAGGGTGATGCGGTGGCAACTCTGCTCTCGGCATTCATGGTGCCTGCATTTAACATTCTTGCGGTTATTGGTCTTTCCATCTTTAATAATAACGGTGAAAAGCCGAATTTCAAGAAAGTGTTTCTTGGAATCATTAAGAACCCTCTCATTATCGGAATTGCGGCAGGTCTTGTGACCCTGCTTATTCGCAGAGGCTTTGTTGAGCTTGATATTTCCTTCAGACTGTCGGACGTTCCTGCAATATGGAAAACCCTTGGCAATCTTTCAAGCATTGCAACGCCTCTTGCGCTGCTCGTTCTGGGTGCGCAGTTTGAATTCTCTGCAATTCCCTCTCTCAAGAGAGAAATTATCATCGGAGTTATTCTCCGAAGCGTTATTGTTCCCGTGCTTGGTATCGGTATAGCCTATTTTGCCTTTGGCAAGGTTTTCAGCGGTGCTGAATTTGCCGCGCTTGTGGCTGTTTTCTGCACTCCCGTTGCCGTTTCCAGCGTTCCTATGGCGCAGGAGATGGGCGCAGATGCCGAGCTGGCAGGTCAGCTCGTGGTGTTCACCACGGTAACCTCGGCATTTACCGTATTCCTTGCATCCTTCCTTCTCCGCCTGGCTGGAGTTTTTTAAATATCACAAAACGGCGACCGTTGATCTGCGGTCGCTTTTTTTACTATTATATTATAATAAATCGGTTAAGACTCGCATTTTCCACCATTATTTTATTATATTAGTAGAATTGCACAAAAACCAATCGTTTTTTTGTATATCAAACAGAACTTTTTACTTAAAAATATCAATTTTTTATAGAAGAAAATTAAAGTCGGTCAAAAAAATTAAGGCAGTGCTTTTTAGTGTGATGTAAAATAAGGCAACTAAAATAGGAAAATGTGGTCCAAAAAGGGTTAATGAATAATATTACTTTTAAGCAATATAGAAATATTGACCTGTTCCTCTTCGGAGCTTTACTGATTATTTCCGAGGCGGTCACCACGGTAGCAACCAACAAATGGTTTGCCGCTCAGTCGGTAGCGATCTCAACCACCTTCATCTTCGTTTGTATCGTAATGATGAGGTGGAGCGGATATGCAGCAATTCACGCCTGCCTTGGCGGTCTTGTCTTCTGCATTGCCTCCGGCGGCGACGGTCAGCTTCAGCATTACCTCATTTACATAATAGGTAACTGCTTTGCTCTGATCGCTATGCTGTGGTTCAAGGTCTTCTCAAAGGAAGAGGTTCGCAAGAAGCCCTTCAAGCTTTTACTCTTCACCGTAAGCGCATATCTCTTAATGCAGCTGGGAAGGTGGCTGGTGTCCATCCCCATCTCGCTGATCCTTGAATACAGCATCAGCCTCAATGGTCTTCTGACCTACATAACAACAGACGTACTCACCCTGCTCTTCGGAGTGGTGGTAATGCTTCTGATGCGGAAGGTTGACGGAATGATCGAGGATCAGAAGGCATATCTTTTCCGACTCCAGCGTGAGAAGGAGGAGGAAGCGATGCCTGTTCCCGATATTGATTACGGAGCCGACGTCGATTATTACGACGAGGGCGAAGAATAAAGCCAAACTCAATTAATTTGAATGATTAACAACGGAGGAATTCGTTTATGAAAAAATTTGCATCTGATTACCTTGTATACGACGAGGCTACAGGTAGGTATCACGAGGATCCCGAGCAGGCGGTCAGAGATGACGTAGAGAAGCATCACTGGTTGAACGTAGCCCGCACGGTTCTTAAGGACTGGCGTCTTTACCTGATGCTTATCCCCATGCTTCTGGTATTCCTGTTCTGGAGATACTTCCCCATGTACGAGCTTCTGGGAGCGTTCAAGGTAAACGACAACACTCTGGAGGTTGCCGATCAGCTTTACGCCGGTTTCTCCTACTTCAAGGAATTGTTTGCAGGACAGACCTCTCTGTCCATCGATTTCTGGAGAGCCTTTAGAAACACCTTCTTACTTTCCTTCTACGGACTTTGCTTCGGCTTCCCGATGCCTATCATTATTGCTCTGTTCTTTAATGAGATCAAGTCCAATATAGCAAGAAGTATTTATCAGGTTGCAACATATCTTCCCAAGTTCATGTCTACGGTTGTTATGACCTCGCTTATCACCATGCTGGTAAGAAAGGCATCTCCCATCGCAGGTATGGAGATGGGTGTTATCTCTCAGATGCTTGTTGCTATCGGAGCGATCTCTCCCGAGGTTGGTAACGCAGGTCTTCTGTTCCAGCCCGAGTTCTTCCGTGCGATCTATCAGATAAGCGGTATATGGGAAACGGCAGGCTACGACTCCATCGTATTCTTCGCAGCGATAATCGCTATCTCCCCCACAAGCTATGAGGCGGCGCAGATCGACGGCGCAGGCAAGATGGCTCAGATGAGATACGTTGTTCTTCCCTCTATTCTTTCTACAATAGTTATTATGCTTATCACCCGTATCGGCTCGCTTCTTAACGTTGGTTACGAAAAGGTTCTTCTTCTCTACGATCCTTCCACCTACGTTACCGCAGACGTTGTTTCAACATTTGCACAGCGAAACGGTATTATGAACGGACTTATCGGTATATCCTCGGCGGCGGAGATGTTAAACAACGTAGTTGGTATGCTTCTGGTTATAGGAGCTAACACCGTTGCCCGTAAAGCATCCGACGTTTCACTCTACTAATTAGGAAAGGTTTGGACGAAAAGCATGAAAAGAAAATTAGAAATATCCGAACTTATCTTCCAGATACTTAGTTATCTATTCCTTTCTATCTTCGCAATTTGCTGTATCTACCCCTTCCTCTACGCTATCTCGGCTGCGATAAGCGGCAGAGAGGCTGTTGAGTACGGACAGATAGTTCTCTTCCCCAAGGACGTTCAGTTCGAGGCCTTTGAGATCATGTTCAAGAACAATATGTTCTGGAACTCCTACACCAACACTCTGTTCCTTACCTTCTACGGTACACTGTGGTCGATGCTTGTTGCTATTCTCGGCGGTTATGCGCTCTCCAAGAAAAGACTGCTCTTCCGCAAGGGCTTCAACTTCTTCCTTGTATTCACCATGTGGTTCTCCGCAGGTATCGTTCCTCAGTTCCTTAACTACCTTGACACAAGAGACGTATTCCAGTCCTTTGGCATTACAGACGACAAGTGGCTCGTTGTAATTGCGATGGGTATGGCGGCGATGAACATCATTCTTCTCCGTAACGCTTTCGAGGGTGTTCCCTCCGAGATTGAGGAGGCCGCTATCGTTGACGGCGCATCCGAGATGCAGGTTCTTACCCAGGTTTATGTCCCTATGTCTAAGTCCACCATCGCTACCGTAGCTCTCTTCTTTGCTATCTCCCGTTGGAACGGTTACTTCTGGGCAAAGCAGATGATCGCTAACGATAACGAAAAGCCCCTTCAGGTATTCATCCGTAACCAGCTTGAGTATTATCAGGACCCCGATATGATGTCTACCTGGAACGAAGCGTACGCCACCGACTCGGCGGTTTATGCGCTTATCGTTTGCTCGGTTATTCCCATCCTCATCATTTACCCCTTCATTCAGAAGTACTTCGCTAAGGGCGTAAATATGGGTGGTGTAAAGGAATAATCACCTATCACTTTTATTTCGGTTATTACGCACCGGTCGTGCTAATAATAAATTAATTTAGGAGGAATCCAAAAATGACCAAGACAAGAATTCTCGCACTTATCCTTGTTGTTGTTATGACTATGGGCCTTGCGCTCACTAGCTGTAACATTTTCACTCCCCCTCACGAGCATAGCTACGTTAACGGTGAGTGTGCGTGCGGCGAGAAGGACCCCAACTACACCCCCGAGCCCGATCACGTACATAACTACGTTGACGGCAAGTGTGAGTGTGGTGAGTCCGATCCCGACTACAAGCCCGAAGAGGACCTCTCCTTCAAGCTTCCCTATGCTGAAGGCACTACTCTCCGTATGGCTACCGGTTACAACAATGCAAAGACTGGTCTCTTCTTCGATGCAGAAACTGCTAAGGACGGTATCACTCTTGCAGACGGCAACACCTATCACACCGGCGACCTCAAGCCCACTTGGGTAGAGGTTAAGAGAGTTCTCAAGATCGACTTTGAGAACAAGTATCAGGGCAACTCTGCTACCAACGAGTTCAAGTACTGGCAGGACCAGCTTGACCAGGTAGATATGGTTTCCGGTTCCGCTACTCAGCTTTCTGAGGCAGGCGTTGCTGGCAAGCTCATCAACCTTGCAGACTACCTCGATGATATGCCTAACTTCAAGAAGTACCTCAACGAGAACCCCATCGTTCTCCTCTCCATCACTGGTGATACTTCTACCGGCGCTATCTACTACTCTCCTTACTTCGACGGTGTTAACGACATCGAGCGTATGCCCCTTATGAGAACTGACTGGGTAGTTAAGCTTCTTAACGGTGAGGGCGACTTCACTGCTGAGGCATCCAACAACCTTAAGGCAGCTGTTTACACTCCCTACATGCCCACCAGCGGTAAGGTAGTTGTTGACGCAGCTAACAAGGAAGGCACTGCAGTTATCCAGCTCACTAAGGATTACGACGCAGCAGGCAACATCGTTGCTAAGATGAACGCAGCTGGCACCATCTCCGGTGTTGAGGCTGTTAACATGCTTCGTGACTACATCGACGAGGCTTACAATGGCTACTATGGCACCAACCGTGCTGACCTCTTCATCGGTCAGGATGCTGCTTGGGACGCAGACGAGCTTGTAGCTCTTCTTCGTTGCGTAGTTGCTAACCCCCAGACTCTTAACGGCACTAACTCTGTTCACGGTCTCTTCTCCAGAGAAGACGACAACACTCAGAGAAGAGTTGATATGTTCCGCTTCACCGGTATCCTCTTCGGCGTACGTGGTCTCGAGTCCAGACTTGATTACCTCTACGTTGGTACCGACGGTCTCCTTCACGACGCACGTCAGGAAGCAGCTACTTACGAGGCTCTTGAGAGAATGAACGCTCTCGTTCAGGAAGGCCTTATCGCTTCCTCCTTCGTTAACCAGGAAGATACCGACACCGGCGTTATGCTTCAGAATGACGCAGGCTTCATGCACTACGACTACAACCAGACTCAGACTGTTTACAACGAGACCAAGCTTAACAAGGACGCAGAGGGCAACACCGTTGACCTTGGCGAGAAGTACATGGCAGTTATGGTTCCCGTTGCACGTTGGTTCGACGGTTCCGATCCTAACGGCGTATACATGAGATTCACCGAGTCCTGGAGATCTGTTAAGACCGATGGTTGGGCAATCTCTAAGGCAGGCGTTGGCAATGATACCAACAAGCTCCACGCAGCTCTCGCTATCATCGACTACGCATACTCCGAGAAGGGCCAGATCCTTATGTCCTACGGTCCTGATGCTTTCATTAAGACCAATGCAGACGGTTCTTACGTAACCTTCAACTTCAACGGTAAGCAGATGCCCGTTATCGCAGACGCTACCTACATCGAGCTTTGGGATAAGGCTTCCGGTAACTACACCAACTATGCACGTATGTACCTCGGTTCTACTCTTTCCTTCGTAAAGAGCCAGGCATTCGAGTATCAGTGCACTCACGAGGTTGGTAAGGAAGGCGCAGGCAACATCTCTAACGCTATCGGTCTTGGCCTTATCAAGCACCCCGAGCTTGCAGTAACTGAGAACCCCTGGTACTCCATCATTCCTACCACTCTTCCCAACACTAAGGCAGAGAACGACACTGTTAACAGCTTCACCAATCTTGGTTCTAGCGGTAAGTTCTCCTCTTCCAAGGGTGGCGAGAACCTCTTCGTTGACATCATCGCTCGTGGTTACGAGGGCGAAGGTCTTGGTTCCGCTGCAGAAGTAGTTAACACCGTTTCCGATACTTGGGGCGGCGAGACCTACCTCACTCTTAAGCAGGACGCTTACGACAGACTTATCGAGTACTACGAGACTCTTAATAAGTAATTCATAGTTACTATATTTAGTAGTAATACTTATTTAGCATAAACTCTACGTGGCAGGGGAGCACAGCTCCCCTCGCCACAAACAAAAAAACGCCTGTTGCCGGCGTTAGGGCAATAATTTTCCGCCAACAAGGCATAACGGAGACAGACCATGTATAAGAAGCAAATGACTCTCCAGCGTATTACAAGCTACCTTCTGCTAGCAGCAGCGGCGCTTGTTTTCGTTTATTCTCTCGGTTTTATGACCGACCTTTATGATAGCTTATATCTTATCTCTACCTACAAAGAGGGTAGCAGAAATTATGTAGAGGGAGCTAGCATCTATCTTGAGATACAGCCCTTCAACAGACAGCTTACCGCAGCGGGAATTATGCTTATTCTCTCTGCCGCTTCTCTGTTCGTGTTCAGATCCCACGACAGAAGAAAATATTACGTAGCTAACTATATTACTATTGGTATCAACACCCTGCTTAACTTCCTTGTTAGCGCATGGGCTCTTATCAATGTATTTGCATATAAAGCTCAGTTCCTTACCATTAACTTTGAAAGACTCTTCGAGGTAGCAAAGAAGTACCGAGTAAATGCAACCGACTCTACCTTCTGGTTTGATGCGGCGGGCTTCGTATTCGGCTTCCTTGCATTAGTAACAATACTTAATATTGTTAACCTCGTTATTAAGATAGTTGTTATGAGCTCCGAGCGCAAACTTGTAAAAGAAGGAAAGGAGGCATGAAGCTGTGACTAACGAAATCAATACCGAAAGAGACGTAAAGCTTATCGCCAAGGACAGAATGCGTTTTACCAAGAACAGCCTGTCCAGCACATTCTGCTATATTGCTATTCTCTTTAACGTTCTCTACTTCGCAAACATCTATTCCTCTGACGTAGGTAATTACTATTACTCCATCACCATTGGATTATCCGTAGTTTACAATCTTCTCTTCCTGCTCTTCACCTTCCTCGGCTCCGAGGGAGTTAAGAATTACAGCAAGGGTTATTCTATCCTTGTTACCGTTATCGGTGTGCTTCAGATAGTACGTATCTTCTACATTCCGCTTAAAGCATTTACCACAACTATTCCTCTTGATGGCGTAGATACTATCGTTATGGATCTCTTCCAGTTCCTTCTTGTAACTACCTACCTTCTTATCTCCGCAGGCTTCTGCATTGCGGCGGGTGTTATCGGTCTTGTAAAAACCACAAAGCTTGAAAACTATAAGAAAGAATACGGACTTAACTAATTCCACATTGCGGCTTAAAGTCTGAAAGAAAGGCATAAAAATATGGCTTCACTTAGTTTGAAAAATCTGAACAAAATATATGACAATAACGTTCAGGCGGTATTTGATTTCAACCTTGAGATCGAGGACGGCGAGCTTATTGTTCTTGTAGGTCCCTCCGGATGCGGTAAGTCCACCACTCTTCGTATGGTAGCAGGTCTTGAGGATATTTCCTCCGGTCAGCTTATCATAGACGGCAAGGACGTAACTCAGATGCCTCCCAAGGAGAGAGATATTGCGATGGTATTCCAGAACTATGCGCTCTATGCTCATATGACGGTATACGAGAACATGGCATTCTCTCTTACCCTTCTCCACGAGGACCGTAACGTAATTCACGAAAAGGTAATGGCAGCGGCAGAGATCCTCGGCCTTACCGATCAGCTTAACAAAAAGCCCAAGCAGCTCTCCGGCGGTCAGCGCCAGCGTGTTGCGATGGGACGTGCGATAGTTCGTACACCTAAGGTATTCCTCTTTGACGAGCCCCTCTCCAACCTTGACGCAAAGCTTCGTGGAGCGACAAGACGAGAGATACTTCTCCTTCACAAGCGCCTTGGCGCAACCATGATCTACGTTACACACGACCAGACCGAGGCTCTTACCCTTGCGGACAGAATCGTTTGTATGTCTATGGGTTACGTTCAGCAGGTTGGTACTCCCCTTGAGCTTTACGATACTCCCGCAAACGTTTTCGTTGCAAGCTTTATCGGTCTTCCTCCTATGAATTTCTTCAATGCGATGGTAAGCGGTGACCGTCTTCTTCTTGAGGGCGGAGCCGAGATTCCTCTTAACGAGGAGGAAAGAAGCCGTCTTTCCACTTACAACGGCAGAGAGATCATTCTCGGCGTAAGACCTGAGAATATCGTAAGAGGCGACGACGTAGAGATCAAGGTTAACAACTGTGAGAACCTTGGCCAGACTACTCTTATCCACGGTCACTTATGCGGACACAAGATCACCGCTAAGTTCCGTGAGTGGTGTAATTATAATCTTGGAGAAAACGTAGGCGTTTCCTTCAAACACATGCACTTCTTCGACAAAGATACTACCAACGCTATCAGATAGTCACAGTCTGGGTATACGGAATTCAATCAGTAAGGAATTAATGACATGAAAAATACAAAGAAAAAGAATATATTCTTGAGATTCTTCGCTTGGCTTCGTGAGAGAGTTCGTAAGTTCTTCGTTGCTCTCAAAAAGAACCCTCAGGCGGTTCCTATCACTGCTCTTTGCGTAGCATTTCTTGAATATTCGCTGAATCTGACCGATATTTCCAACACCACTGCAAAAATCTATGGACCTAATATGGGTCTTTGCGCATTCGTTACCATGCTCTTTATGATCCTTTCCTTCGTATGCATGCTTAACGCATTCCCCAAGCGCCAGAAGCCCAAGATCCCTATGATTATTGTTATGATGGTTCTCTACGGAGTTACCATTTTTACCGACATTCACTACCTTAACTGCATCAACGAGGGTCTTGCAAAAGCAGGTAATTCCTTAAACGATACTGCAAGAGAATATATCTTCAGCGCATACAGAACCGTGTCGGTACATATCGTTCTTGTTATCGTTACCATCCTGTTCGTTCTTCTTGAGCCCGTATTTGCAATGCTCTTCAAGAAGATCAACACCTCTATCGAGGTTGAGGGCAGCGGAGATATTGAGAATATCGATATTGCTGAAGAGGAATAATTTCGCACAATGTCAGATAAAAAGAAAAATCCTAAAAAACAGGAAGACGTTCACAAGGAAAGCTATAAGCTTAACACCGACGCCGTTGACCGACTGGTAAACGCCGATAAGAAGACCTATTCGGATCCCAAGGCGGATCCGGGTAAGAAATACCGCTCCAAGGGATTTATTGACAAGATCCCCTCACCCATCAAGGCTTTGTTTATAAAGTTCTGGTTCAGTGGAGCGGTATGCTTCTTCATCTATTGGGGTCTCGGAATGCTCGTCCCGGACATTCTCGATATGTTGGTGGTTCTCGGTGTGGTTATGGGTATGGTAAACGACCTTCTTGTAAACAATGCTTTTCATTTCTTTGCAGTTACCCCCGGTAGTAACAACAAATGGATGATGTTCCCTCAGCGCAAATTCTGGACGATTTTCCTTAATATAATCTATTCAACCGTTGTAGTTTTCCTTGTTTCGTGGAGCTATAACATCATCAATATACTCTTAAATATTGCATCCGGAACCGACGGTAAAATATACGTAGGCGTTGAGCCTATCCTTTTCGGTATCCTCTACGTTGCTATTGATATGCTGTTTGTCGGCATGAAGAATCTTGCGATTACCATTATCAATGACGCTAAGGAAAAAGCTAATAAATGATTAAATTACTATTTACTTCATCTACATCGGCCTGCTTTGAATGGCAGAATGACCTTCCCTACTATAACGATAAGGAATACACAATATTCCTGAACGGCGAGCAGGTAATCAAGGGAAATACAAACATCTTTTCCCTGTTTGATCTGCTTCCCGGAACAAAATATACCCTTACTTCTCCCGAATTTGAAGGAGCATTTGAGTTTTCGACCAAGACCGAGAGCGCAGCTGTAAACGTTCGTGACTTCGGTGCCATAGGCGACGGCAAGACCGACGATACTATGGCGGTACAGACGGCTATCAACTGTCTACCCCGTGGCGGAAGACTCTATTTCCCCAAGGGAACCTATCTTGTGGCGCCTCTTTGTATGAAGAGTCACATTACACTTGATATTCCTGAGGGATCCTGTATTCTCGGTTCGGCTGACAGAAGCAAGTATCCCGTAATTCCCGGTATAATTCCGGATATGGTAAATGGCGAGGAGCTTTTCTTCGGTACCTGGGAGGGCAATGCCGTTCCTATGCACCAGGCTCTTATCTTTGCTGAGTTCGCCGAGGATATTACTATTGTGGGCAGAGGTATGATCAACGGCAACGCTCCCGAGGCGGGCTGGTGGATCAACGTTAAGGAACAGGCTGTGGGACGTCCCAGACTTATGTTCTTTAATCGCTGCGAGAGTATTCACGTTCACGGCGTTCACGCCTGCGACGCAGCCTCCTGGCAGATGCACCCCTACTTCTCTAAGGAAGTTGACTTCCTTGATATGTTCATCTCCGCTCCCAAGGATAGCCCCAACACAGATGCTATCGACCCCGAGGCCTGTGACAGAGTTGATATTATCGGCTGTCGCTTCAGTGTTGGTGACGACTGTATTGCAGTTAAATCCGGCAAGATCGAGATTGGCAGAAAGTTTAAGACTCCCGCCAACAGATACACCGTTCGCAACTGTCTTATGGAGTTCGGTCACGGCGCAGTTACTCTCGGCAGCGAGATGGCAGGCGGCGTTACCAATCTTACCGTTAACCGTTGCGTATTCAGACAGACCGACAGAGGTCTGCGTATCAAATCCCGCCGTGGTCGTGGCAAGGATGCTGTAATCGACGGCGTAGTATTCGAAAATATTAAGATGGAGGGTGTTCTTACCCCTATCGTAATGA
>JAZSMV010000091.1:0-6338 GCA_045536065.1 Eubacteriales bacterium
TAGGTGACGGTCTGCGTGACGCTTTGGACCCCAAGGCAAGAAAGTAAAATAATTAACTCCGAATATGCCATTGGCATAGAAAGGAATTTTCGTATCAATGAAACAAAAAGGTAATTATTTATCTGTAAAAGACAGCCGTGCTATCATTCGATATAACATAAAGCAGATGAAGCATTACGAGGCGGAGAAGAGAAAGCCCCGTACGTTGGCTGAATATACCGTTCCTATGAGAGATAATCGTAATCTCATTGAAATAGATTCGCTTAAAACCTGCTTCTTCACAGACAACGGCACCGTTATGTCTGTAAACGGCGTGTCCTTCGATATTCCCAAGTGTAAGATCGTTGGCGTCGTAGGAGAGTCGGGCTGCGGTAAAAGCGTTACCTCGCTCTCGATCATGCAGCTCGTTCAGGCGCCTCAGGGACAGGTCATAGAGGGACAGATCCGCTTTAATGCAGGCGATCTCGGTCAGACCGAGGACGGATGTGATATCGGCTATGATATTGCGAAAACCCCCACCGCCGAGATGTACCGCATTCGTGGTAAGGATATTACTATGATCTTCCAGGAGCCTATGACAAGCCTTAATCCCGTATTTACGATAGGCTATCAGCTTGACGAGGCATCCTTCATTCATAATCCTGGCATCTCCGCCGAGGATGCGAAGGCGCACTCTATTGAATTGCTCAAGAAGGTCGGCATCTCTATGCCCGAGCATACCTATGCAAGCTATCCTCACGAGCTGTCGGGCGGTATGCGTCAGAGAGTAATGACCGCCATGGCGCTTGTAGGCGACCCAAAGCTTATTATTGCAGACGAGCCCACAACGGCGCTTGACGTTACCATTCAGGCTCAGATCCTTGAGCTTCTGAAGGACCTGCAGAAAAAGCAGGGCTGCTCGATTATGCTGATAACCCACGATCTCGGCGTAATCGCAGAGATGGCTGACGAGGTTGTAGTAATGTATGCGGGACGTGTTATTGAAAAGGGAACTGCCCACGATATCTTCCACAACCCCCTGCACCCCTATACCATAGGACTTCAGAAGAGCAAGCCTATGATAAACTCCGACGTAAACGAGCCCCTCTATTCTATTCCGGGACAGGTTCCCAACCCTATCAATCTTCCCAACTCCTGCTATTTCAAGAGCCGCTGCAGCAAATGCGTGGAGAAATGCGAGGGAGAATATCCCGCAGGCGTTCAGGTAAGCGATACCCATTGGGTTTCCTGCTATTTGTATGAAGAAAAGGCGGATGCAAAATGATTGAGCAAAAGAAAGATAATTCTGTAACCGACTCCGCACCCCTTTCCGAGGAAAAGGTAACTGTACCCTCCTCAAAGGACGTGGTCTTACGTGTGGAGCATTTAAAAAAATATTTCCCGATTGCCACCGATTTCTTCGGCAGACCTACCGCCTATTTACGTGCGGTGGACGATATCAGCTTTACTCTCGAGAGGGGAAAGACCATCGGTATCGTAGGAGAGTCGGGGTGCGGTAAAACGACTCTTGGAAGAACTATTCTGAAGCTGTATGACATCACCGACGGTGAGATCTACTTTGAAGGTAATAACATCACAGGACTTAGTAAGTCTGCCATGAATAAATACCGCACCGATATGCAGCTTATTTTCCAGGACCCCTATTCAAGCCTGTCGCCAAGAATGACGGTAGGTAATATCATCGGCGAGGCAGTTCGTCAGCATCATATTGTTCCTAAGGATGAGGTTCACGATTACGTGCTTGACATTATGAAGAAGTGCGGACTCCGTCCTCAGTTTTACGATCGCTATCCCCACGAGTTCTCTGGTGGACAGCGTCAGCGTATCTGTATTGCGAGAGCCCTTGCCGTGAAGCCGAAGCTTGTGATATGTGACGAGCCTGTAAGCGCTCTTGACGTATCGATCCAGGCGCAGATCATCAATCTGCTTAAGGAGCTTCAGACCACGATGGGTCTGACCTATATATTCATCTCTCATGATCTTTCAGTAGTTAAGTATATAACCGACAGAATTATGGTTATGTATCTCGGTAATATGATGGAGATGGGCGACACCGCAGGCATTTTCAGAAATCCCCTGCATCCCTATACACAGGCGCTGTTCTCTGCAGTTCCCGTACCCGATCCCGACGTAAAGATGAAAAGGATTATTCTTGAGGGAGATATTCCTTCTCCCGCAAATCCTCCCTCAGGCTGTAAATTCCATACCAGATGCTCAAAGTGTATGGGCGTCTGTGCGGCAAAGGCTCCCCGCTACGTAGAGGCGGAGGCGGGACACTTCGTTGCGTGTCACCTTTACGATACCGAGATTATGGATCACGGTGATGAGTATGATCTTACTCCCTATACTCCACCCGTTGAGTCGGAGGAAGGCGAGAAGACTGATGAATAAGCCCGAGAAAAAACCGAAGCCGAAGAAAAAGCCCTACGTGGACGACGGTCATACCGTCTATGATATGTCGGGTCTTACAGGCGAAAACAATAAACGCCCGACACAGCATATCGGGCTTTCAGGAAAAGAAAAAATCGCAGCCATAGCAGCCGCATTTGAATGTTATCTCCCCGTGCTTCTTATCGTACTGGGCAGCTTTGTTCTTGTGATGCTGCTGATAGCGCTATGGCTTAGTTAATCAAGGAGTATTCCAATTATGTCAAGAAGACTAATATGTATGCTTTTGCTTGTCGCAATGGTGTGCCCGATATTACTTACGGCGTGCGACCTTATAGTCTCTGATCCCCCCGTCGGTGAATATAATCCCGACCTGTCGGACACTGCAGACGGTGACGGTCAGACCCTGCAGATTCTCAAAAGCAATGCGAAGCTTACACAGGATCAGCTTCTCTCCCGCATAAAGGCAGAGCATCTTATTGAAAACGGCGGATATGCTGACAGCGATCCTATCGTAGCGATAATTACGCTTCCGGGCGCTTCTCTTATAGATGACTATATCAGTAAAAACGTTACGGGCAGTGTGTCTGATTACGTTAAGTCGGAGGAGGGAAGAGCAGCCGAGGAGATCATTCTCGCTGAGCAGCGTAAATTAACAGACGAGCTTTATGCCGAGGGACTTATCTCGGAGGTAGCATATAGCTATTCCACGATTATGAACGGCGTGGCTGTTCATACCACCTACGGCAATTTTAAGAAAATAGCAGAAAAGAATAACGTTTATCAGACCATTTTGTCTGATACCTTTAACCGTCCTCAGGCTCTTGAGGGAACCGACGCATCGGGTATTGTAAACCCCGTTGACGTATACCCCACGGGTATCTTCAATTCCTCCTCTGCCGTATCCTCAACGGGCGAGCATTTTACGGGTAAGCATACCGCCGTTGCGGTGCTTGACTCTGGCTTTGACTGTGAGCATACCGTATTCCAGAAGAGACCTGACGGCGAGCTTCTCATTACACAGCAGTTTGTGTCCTCGGTTCTCGCAGATACTACAGCCATCAAGCTTGATAAGACACTTGAGCTTATGGACGTGTATTACAGCGATAAGATCCCCTTCGTATTCGACTATGCCGACAAGGACAAGAACGTAAATCCCTATGATTCAGAGCACGGCACTCACGTTGCAGGCATTATCGGCGGTCTTGATGAAACCATCACGGGCATCGCCGTTGATACGCAGCTTGTGCTTATGAAGGTTTTCCCCGACCTTGACGAGGGCGGTAAGACCGAGGATATTTTAGCAGCCCTTGAGGATGCAGTCCTCCTTGGCGTTGACGCTATCAATATGTCACTCGGTTCATCCTGCGGCTTCTCAAGAGAGGCTGACGGCGATGCTATCAACGCCGTATATGATAAGATCAATCAGAGCGGTATCAGCCTTATAACCGCAGCCAGCAACAGCTACAGCTCAGCATACGGCGGTGAGGGCGGTAATACCAACAAGGCTGCCAACCCCGATTCTGCTACCGTTGGCTCTCCCTCCACCTATCCTGGTGCGCTTTCTGTTGCATCCATCAGCGGAACGAAGAGCAAGTATATCGTAGCAAACGATCAGCAGATCATATTCTTCACCGAGTCCAACGATATCTCGGGCGACCCCAACGATTTCTTCGGCGAGCTTAATATCGGTTTGGGTGAGGGTCAGGTTCAGTCAAAGACCTTTGAATACGTCACTATTCCCGGCGTTGGTATGAAGGCAAATTACGCCGCCTTCTCCAAGGATGAGCTGAAGGGCAAGATCGCCCTGGTACGCCGTGGTGAAAATACCTTTGAGGATAAGGCTCTGCAGGCAAAGCTGGCAGGTGCTGCTGCGTGTATCATCTACAATAACGTAGAGGGCGATATCCTTATGTCTATGGGTAAGTCGGATCATATTCCCACCATCTCTATTTCCAAGGAGGACGGTGCGGTACTCTCGCAGACACCCAGAGGAACGATCACTCTTACCTATCAGAATCAGGCAGGTCCCTTTATGTCTGATTTCTCGAGCTGGGGTCCTACTCCCGACCTTAAGCTTAAGCCTGAGATCACTGCCCACGGTGGAAACATTCTTTCCTCTGTTCCCGGCGGCGGATACGATGAGCTAAGCGGTACGTCAATGGCTACTCCCAACCTTTGCGGTATCGTAGTTCTTATCCGTCAGTATCTTAAGGAACAATATCCCGATTATACCTATCAGCAGATATCGGTTATGGCAAACCAGATGCTGATGTCTACTGCTACCATTATTGTTGACCAGCAGGCTAACCCCTACTCCCCGAGAAAGCAGGGAGCAGGACTTGCAAGCCTTGCCAACGTTGTAAGCACAAAGGCTTACCTTACCGTAGACGGCATTGACCGCGCCAAGCTCGAGCTTGGTGACGATAAGGAAAAGCGTGGTGTATACGATATGACCTTCTCGGTGGTTAATCTTTCCGAGGACACTCTTACCTACGATCTGTCGCTTATCGCTATGACCGAAACGGTTTCCAAGTCGGATAGCGAATACGTGGCTGAGAAGGCGCAGATCCTCGGCGGCAATACCGTATTCTCTGTAGACGGCGGCTCGCTTTCGGGCAAGACCCTTACCGTTCCCGCCAACACCACCGTTAAGGTTTCCGCAACCTATACTATGACCGATGCGGATAAGCAGATGATCGACCGTCTGTTCCCCAACGGTATGTTCGTTGAGGGATTTGTAAAGCTTACTGCCTCGGCTGATACCAGGATCGACCTTAACATTCCGTTCCTCGCCTTCTTTGGCGACTGGACACAGGCTCCTATGTTCGATAAGACCTACTATGAGGTAGAGTCGGAGGCGCACAACGCCGCTATCGACGATGAGGATAAGCTTAAGGCAGATTATTACGCCACCACCCCCTACGGATCATATTATTACAATTACATAATTCCTCTCGGCACCTACCTCTACGACGTGGATACGAATATGTACGACGCTATCCCCGCTACCGAGGATCATATTGCGATGTCGGATACCCTCGGCACCATCGACGGTCTTTCCGCCGTATATGCAGGACTTCTCCGTAATGCAAAGACTATGACCTATACCATAGTTGATAAGGTTACGGGCGAGGAGGTATACCGCAAAGAGGTAATAAACGCCAACAAGGCGTATTTTGTAAACGCTCCCGTTCCCAACTATGAGTTCCTCAACGTCAAGTCACATCAGCTTGGCCTTGTGAACAACCGTGAGTACACCTTCCTTATGGAAGGAACTCTCGACTACGGTGACGGCGGTGTTGCAAGCAATATCCGCAATCACTTTACCTTTGATTTCTGCCTTGATAACGAGGCACCAATCCTTAAGGACGTGAAATATGAGAAGGAGTATGATAAGACTCTTAAGAAGGACCGTTATTATCTTACGATGACGATCTACGATAATCATTACGTTCAGTCTATCACTCCTATCACCTTCACCTCATCCCAGACCTATGCCTTCCTCAGCGAAAATCCCATTCCCGTCTACAGCCAGAAGGGACAGGACAACGTGGTGCGCATCGAGATCACCGATTATCTCGAGGATCTTTATAAGGATGAGCTGATCACCTCCGCACTATCATTCTCCATTGATGACTATGCTCTTAATTCAAACATCTATATCTGCCAGCTTCCCGGCACCAAGGGTGACTTCAAGTTCACCAAGGACGGCACCGAGGACGGCACGGATCTTTCTATCCTCACTCTTTACGAGGGTGAGGTAGTAGACCTTACACGTTATCTCTACACCTCCGACACCTCGGTTGACGCATTCAAGGATTATCTGCGTTATCTTAACTGGGAATCCTCAAATGAGAAGGTTGCCACCGTTAAGGACGGCGAGATCCTAAGTCGGAGGCCAAGCGGTCTTAGGAAGACAACACTTGAAACCAACTCCTTGGCTCCCA
>JAZSMV010000030.1:0-4417 GCA_045536065.1 Eubacteriales bacterium
TCATCAAGCGGACGACCAATGGTCGCCCCTACAATACCTCTCCGTCGGCTACGCCGCCACCTCTCCTACAAGGCGAGGCTAATTCTGCTCCAACTCTTGAAACATAGTTTGCCGCTCGGGGAAATATAAGCGGGAATTACACTTTCTGTACTATCACTCAGTATCATCTCCTCGCTTGGCAATATACCGCAAGCGGTATACGCATTCTGCATTCTGAATTCTGAATTCTGAATTCAAACTAATCATTCCGCCTCCGAGTCCTCCTTTGCCCACTTTAAAATGGTCTTGTAATGATTCTTATAGTGCGCTTCGGGGCGGGAGATAATGCATTTTTCAAGATTGCGTATATAATGCAGGGTGGTGTGAATGCCTAAGCTTCGAAGCAAGCACACGTACTGATGCAGGGTCATCATCACCACACGGCGTTGACCGAAAAATCTCATTGGCGGCGGATCAGGCATAATCGATGCCATGCTGATATATCCTCCGTCAACATCAAGCGCCTTTGCAAGCTCAGCCGTCTTGTCGGCTTTATCAGCACAAATATCACTCTTACAGTAAGCCTCCTTGTCGGCTTTATCGGCGCCAGCCGAGAGAAAAGGATCACGAAGTGATTCCTCTCCCTTGAAAGAATGTATGTTAGTTGTTGTTGTAGTTATTTCTTTATTATTATCTTTATTATTGGGGTTCATTTTGAGCCCATTTGGGGCTCTTTTTGAGCTCATTTCGGGCTCATTTTGAGCCCATCGTTGTTTTAAAATAGGCTCATTTTGAGCCCATTCTTGTTTTTTGATGAGCTCATTTTGAGCCACTATTTCCATTCTTGCCTTATAGCTGTTTGTTTTGACGCTTCTGTTATCCGTCTTAAATATATATCCGCAGTCAAGCAACTTTTTTGTTGCTCTTTTGACAGCAGCTCTCGACGCTCCTGTTCTCTCGCAAATATAATTCAGCGAGCCATAACAGCTGCCGCCTGCCTTGGTGAATGAATATATGAGCGCATAGACCTTCAGCGCCACTCCCCGAAGACCCAGATCCTCCACCATAAAGTCGAATATTACGTATGAAGTGCTTTTTTCCTTTTCCATTTTCGCATTTCTGCGAGGCCTCGTTTTTTCCTTTTTTAAATTTGATTTGGGCTCCGGAACCCTTACCTGAGGCTATTGTATCACAACAAAATTCTTTTGTAAGTATACCACCCTTCCAAACTTTAAGGCTCTCGCACCTATCAAATCTTGTGCATATTGTATAAAACAGCCATAAACAAAAAAACGAGCCTACCCGAAGGTAGGCTCGCAGAGATTTGCTAGGGAAAGTGATTGTTTTCGAGATTTTATAAGATATAAATTTGTTTACTATTCCCTTGCAATTCAATTTATTATCTAAATTTATTAACTATTACCCCTATTAGCCATAAAATACCCAATGCTAGTCCTAATAACACAAACATTGTAATACTTCCAACTATTGCATGCTGAAATGTCATTCCTTCGGGGACGTTTCCAAATGCAGCAGGAATTGACATCAAAAAACAATACAAACAATATTTAATAAATTCCCACATTGTTTATTTCCTCCTAGGAAAAATTATTAAAAATAGAACCAGCGACACCTCCTACAAATCTAATAACGCCTGTTTTTTCTGCTGGAATACCCGAAGGTAGGCTCGCAGGGAATGTGTATTTAACTAGTGTTTATTTGATTGTCGAAAAAACACAGAAAATCAGTTAAGGTAACGTTCAATCAATTCTGCAACTTCAGTTCCTCCTCCGGATCCGATAAACCATATCACATTTCCCGAACTGTCGTACCTACAGGAAAACTCCCCATCTAAGCAGATAATAGCAAAGCTTCCATCAGCTTCATTGATTTTTACGCATTTTCCTTTTGGCGAATCTAAATGTCGCCAAACATATAGAAACATTATTTCTGAAAACTCTGAAAGAAAACCGTCGATTTTATCTTCCGGCAAAGTATCTATTGCGGTTGCTTTGGAAAAATCAAAGTTTTTCACCTTGTCCCTTTGCTCGAATAATTCTTTGGCTGAATTGTTATCATAATAAATCAACTCAACAGACAGAACTTCTTCCGTTTCATATGTAAAATAACAATAACCGGGATCACATCCAAATAAGGAAAATAGCAAAGAAATAAAAAGAACAAAAGCTAGTATTTTTTTCATAAGTATTTCTCCTTTATATCAAGAACAAATAACAAAGAGGTAAAAATGTTACTGCACAAGCAAGGTATCGCCAGCCTCTATTAATATCTTCCGATAAATGTACTTTTCTAGAAACTCCTCCCAATAAATCTGCCGTAATTTCCGGATTGGGTTGTAGTAGGCAAGGTCTACATTCGACGAAGCAAATCTGTTGCAGTTGCCCCATGCATCGTACTTATATTTTACCACAGTATTTACCTGGCTGTCAAGTATTCCTATAACATCTCTGCAAGGGAAAATTATTTCTTATATAATATAATACCGATTTTTTGTCGAAAATTCTTCAGATTTCGGATATTTTTTTCAAAATATTTATTTTTTCTGCACTACCTTGACATTTATCTTAATTTATATTATAATAATCTAGTTAAACTATATCTACAGGCTTTAATTCCACAAAGGGCTGATACATTACGGAGGATAAAGTATGCAGGATAAAATTTCACTTGCGGGCGATCTTGGCAGCGGTAAGAGCACCGTTGCGGACATTCTCATTAAGCGCCTTGGCGCAGATTACTATTCCACAGGTGCGATAGTGCGAGCTATTGCCGAGCAGCGTGGTATGACCGTTGGCGAGTTGAATAAGTATATGGAGACACATCCCGAGATAGATCACGAGATCGATGCAGGCATTACTGCGCTCTCGGAGGATGAGCGTTTTCTTATCATAGATTCACGTATGGCGTGGCACTTTACACGTGGCACATTCAAGGTGTATCTCTCCTGCGATATTGAAACAAGTGCGCTTCGCATTATGTACGCTAACAGAAAGGGCGAGCACAACGCCACTCTTGAGGAGACCATAGACTGCACCAGATCCCGCCGTGAGAGTGAGAAAAAGCGCTATACCGAGCAGTACGGCGTGGACATTAAGGATCTGTCAAACTACTCGCTTATCGTGGATACCACCGTGGCGACCCCCGAGCAGATCGCCGAGCAGATCGCAAGCTCCTTTGCCACATGGCAGCAGGACAAGTCCTATAAGCGTGTGTTCCTCTCTCCCGAAAGGCTTCATTTCCCCGAGCGTGAGCTTGACGGCGATAGCCTCTCTCCCAAGTCACAGGTTCTTGACGAGGGCGGTGAGCTTACCGACATCACCGTATGCGAGAGAGACGGCGAGTTTTACCTGGTAGACGGCTTTGAGTCTGCTATGGCATACGTTTTCAGATTTTCCACCTTTATTCCCGCCACACTCGTTAAGGCAGAGCCTGACGGCGATTACGTGAGAATGAAAAATTCACTTTGATTACAATTTAGAGGTAAATATAATGCTTACTTTAAAGAAAAATACAGCGGCGCTTATTGCCGACGCTGTTGCAGGCTCCTTCGGTGAGGGACTTCTCTCTGCCGACGAGATCCTTGCTATGCTTGAATATCCCCCCGACAGAACTATGGGCGATATCGCTCTCCCTTGTTTCCGTCTGTCTAAGGCTCTTCGCCGTTCTCCCATTCAGATCGCCGAGCTTCTTGCAGGCAGTATCAAGTGTGAGGAGTTTTCCTCTATCACTGCGGTAAACGGCTATCTTAACTTCAAGATCGATGGCACGGCCTTCTCTCGCAGAGTAGCGGGCGAGGTGCTTTCTCTCGGTGACAAGTACGGCTCTCCTATGAATGGCGAGGGCAAGACAGTAGTCCTTGACTACTCCTCTCCCAACGTAGCTAAGCCCTTCCATATCGGCCATCTCGGTACAACCGTTATCGGCCACAGCTTAAAGCTTCTTCACGAGTTCGCAGGCTACAAGTGTGTTGGTATCAACTATCTTGGCGACTGGGGAACCCAGTTCGGTAAGCTTATCGTTGCCTACAAAAAGTGGGGCGACAAGGCTACCATAGAGCAGGGCGGTGTAGACGAGCTTGTTAAGCTCTACGTACGTATTAATAATGAGATCAAGGCAGAGGAGGAGCAGAGCGAGGATAAGAGATCTCCTCTTGCAGATGCTTCCCGTGCCGAGTTCAAAAAGCTTGAGGAATTTGACCAGGAGAACATTGCTCTCTGGCGCTGGTTCGTTGACAAGTCGGAGGCCAAGCGGTCTTAGGAAGACAACACTTGAAACCAACTCCTTGGCCCACAGAACGACATGGCTACGATCCGACTTAGGATAAGAGATCTCCTCTTGCAGATGCTTCCCGTGCCGAGTTCAAAAAGCTTGAGGAATTTGACCAGGAGAACATTGCTCTCTGGCGCTGGTTCGTTGA
>JAZSMV010000123.1:0-13568 GCA_045536065.1 Eubacteriales bacterium
ACGCAGCGCATATGTACGATTCTTTTCTTAATCTCTGTGAGATAATAGTATACTGCAAAGCTGAGATAGCTCTTTCCACAGCAGAGATCATATATTTTTACCTCGCCCTCGTCGGGCAGTCTTGGATAAATGCTCTCGATATGCTCGAGGAAGCGGTTTATCTGCCTGAACTTACCCTGCTTTTTATCGTGAACACGTCCGTCGGCAGAGCTGATGCCCAGCTTGATTAAGAACCTTTCGCTTCCCGATAAAATATAATTCTTTTTCTTATCCAGCGCTTCTATTGCGCTTTCGAAATCGGGTCGCTCGCCCGACAGCTTTTTCTTTATTTTGTCTGCGCCGAGGACAACCTCGCCGCCCTTTTTATTCACCTTCCATTCGGCATCGCCGACGGTGGTGATAAGGTTCGCCTGTCTGTACTCGTCAAGCAGTGGAAGAAGCTCACGGACAAGCTCATCCTCGCCGATATTCTTATGTGACACCGTATCGCCGGGCAGGGAATACTCCATAGCCAGCATACGTCTGCCTCTGTGAGCTACAAGACGGCAGGAGATCTTTGATACCTCCGAGGTCTTGGGTCTTGAGAGGACAAGTCGCTTCAGCGTCTCGGTCTTGAAGCAGCCCTCGACAAGCTCTATAAAAATGCCTTTACTCATATTACTTTCTCTTGCCTATGGAAATTTTCTTTTCGTTTCCGTCACGCAGACGCTTGATATTACTTCTGTGGCACCAGATTACGAACAGGGCGAGTATCACCGAGCAAGCAACGGTAAGGGGATGAAGATCGCCGCCAACGAAGTAGGAGTAGAGGGATACGCAGAAGGGGAAGAGTGATGCTGCGATAATAGAGCCAAGCGAAACGTAGCCGGAGATTGCAACGATAATAATAAACAGAAGAATGAGAGCACCGAATACGGGAGGGCAGAGGATAAGAGCCATTACCGCTGTTACAAGCACGCCCTTGCCACCCTTGAAGCCGTAGAATATGGGGAAAACGTGACCCAGCACTGCGCAAAGGCCTGCGAGATAGCAGAAGCCGCTGAGACTAATGCCGTTTTCATAGGAGAAGCCGAACACAAGGCCTGTGATAAGCACCGCAAGTGCGGTCTTTGCCATATCGCCGAGGAGTGTCAGCGCAGCTCCCACCTTACCGTAGGTACGGAGCATATTGGTAAGACCTGCGTTGCCGCTACCCTGGGTACGCACGTCCTCTTTATAGAGAAGCTTCGAGAAGAATATTGCCGAATTAATACTGCCGAGAAGATAGGAAATCACAGCGCATATGATCACCGCAAGGGCAAAAACAAGATAATAGGGCGCACTCTCGACAGGGATAACACCGCTCTCTGAAAGCAGGTTTAATAGACCTTTGTCAAATATATTCATAGATTTTAAAACCTTTCAAAAGTATAACAAAAATATTATATCATTAAGGGCGATTAAAGTCAAGAAATATCTTGCTTTTTTGTTTTCGCTGGTGTATAATGATAAAAAAAGGGAGGGCTATATAATGAAAGAAAAAATAAAAAGCTGTCTTAACGGACAGAATATAGAATACTTCGCAGTCCTCTCATATACGGACGTAAGGGAGACCAATCCCAGGATTATCGAGAGGGAGGGCTTTAAGCCTAAAAGTCTGATAATATACGCTCTGCCTTATTATGCGGGGGAGAGCGAGAATTTATCAAGGTATGCCTCCTCTCTTGACTATCACCTGGCAATAGCCGAGATAAACGGAGCTCTTTCGACCTTGATAAAGGAGCATTTTCCCGACGCACACGTCAAGGGCTACGGCGATCACAGTCCCATAGACGAGCGACATGCGGCGCTGATCGGCGGACTTGGTATAGTGGGTGACAACGGACTTATTATTAACGAAAAATACGGCAGCTACATCTTTATCGGCGATATTCTCACCGATATTGATCCCACGCTTCTGGGCGCACAGGAGCCTATGCCTGTCAAACGGTGTGAGGGCTGCGGTGCCTGTAAGCGAGCCTGTCCTACGGGCATCCTTCGTGGAGAGGGAGAGGATTGCCTTTCGGCAATAACTCAGCGCAAGGGCGAGCTTACCGAGGAGGAGAAGGCTCTTATGCGCAAGCACAACACCCTTTGGGGCTGTGACGAGTGCCAGTCCTCCTGCCCACATAACAAAGCTGCTGTTCCTACTCCCGTAGAGTTCTTCTACCGTGATCGCATACCAAAATTGACCTTCGAAATTCTTGATTCAATGAGCGACGAGGAATTCTCGAAGCGGGCGTTTGCCTGGAGAAAAAGAAAGACCGTAGAGCGTAATCTTGAGATCCTTTACGGCGAAAAATAAAACCATCGGAAATTACTAAAACTAAAAAATGAATAATAAAACAAAGCAGAATATAAAAAGATGGCTGAAAAGCCTTCTGTCGCCCTTTGCAATTCTGTCGCTTTTTGCCTTCCTTGTGATAGGCATTATTCACCGTCTTACAGAAGGATCGAGAGCCTTTGCCGATCTTATTAACGGTAGCATCTCCCAGGCGTTCAGACGCTTTATGGCATCCATAGGCGAGCTCTTTCCGTTCTCACTTTTCGAGCTTCTCATCGCCCTTTTGCCCATAATTATCGGTATTCTTATTTACAGGGCGGTAAAGGTCTTTTCCGACCCTCATAAGAGGCTTCGCTTCGTGGCTAACCTTTTAGCTCTGGTGCTTCTTATCTACTCAGGCCATCTTCTCGCCCTCGGCATAGGGCATAATACAACCTCGATTTCCTCTGAAATGGGGCTTACCGAGGTGGACGTGACCGAGGAAAATCTGACCGAAACACTGACGTCACTCCGTGATGAGATCAACTCTCTTGCCGATCAGGTTCCGAGGGATGAAAACGGTGTTTTTACCCACGGCTATAGCTTCGAGAGATTAAGCCGTGAGTACAGCGATTCCTATATCGCTCTTGCAGAGCAATACGGACTTCCGAAGGGCTATTACAGTACCGCCAAGGGAATCTACGTCAGCGAGGTAATGTCCTACTTCGGCATCAGCGGTATATATTCCTACGTCACAGGCGAGGCTAATATCAACACCAACTACCCCGACTACGTTACTACCTTTACGATAGCCCACGAGATGTCACACCAGCGGGGCTTTATGCGTGAGAACGAGGCTAATTTCCTCGCATATATCCTTACCTCCACCTCGGAGGATCCGGGCATTCGTTACAGCGGAGCGCTTAATATGTATAGCTACTTTGCATCTGCGCTTTACAGAACGAACAAGGATGCCTACTTTGAAATAATCTCCGAGCTTTCCGACTATGCGGTAAAGGATATCAGGGTGGCGAATGCGGTTTCCGAAAAGTACGGCGACACCATTTTTGAGGAGATCTCCGACTTTATTAACGACTTTTATCTCACCAGCAGCGGCAGTGGCGGAATAATAAGCTACAGCCGTGTTGTAGAGCTTGTTCTTGCATACCGATACGGAAATAATTAACTAAATCACCCCAAAGAGAATATGATATAACATCATCTTCTCGGGGGAATTTATGAAAAAAATTATCATAAACGGCGGTAAGCTTTTGCAGGGTAATATTACCGTCAGCGGATCAAAAAATGCCGCTCTGCCCATTATTTTCGCCTGTATTTTGACAAATGGCGTGTCGGAGATAGAAAATCTTCCCGACATTGGAGACGTCCGTGCGGCCCTTTCCATTCTCGCCTCCTTCGGCGCAAAAATTGAGCGCTCGGGCAAACTTACCCTGATAGACACACGCACTCTTTACTATACCGATCCCGACCCGACTCTTGCCTCGGGCATTCGTGCATCGATCTATCTTTTAGGCGCCTGTCTGTCAAGATTCGGCCGCTGTCCCATACCCAATGTTGGCGGCTGTAATTTTTCCGCCCGACCGATAGATATGCATATCTCCGCCTGTTTCTCTCTTGGCGGTGAGCTTGATGGCGACCTTATGCGTGCAAAAAGGCTTCGTGGTGCCGAGATATACTTTAAGAAGCAGTCTGTTGGAGCTACCGTAAATGCCATTCTCCTTTCGGCATCTGCCGAGGGGGAGAGCCTGATCCACGGCTGCGCTGTCGAGCCACACATTGACGCTCTTATAGGTTTTCTAAATTCCTGCGGCGCAAATATTGTCCGTCAGGGCAGAGATATACGTGTTGTAGGCCGTAAGCTTCACGGCGGCAAAATAAGGATCATCGGCGATATGATCGAAGCTGGCAGCTATCTTGCCCTCGGTCTTATGTGCGGAAATATTCGTGTGGATGGCTGTCCCTTGGCGGATATGACCTCGCTTTTCGAAAGCCTTTCACAGCTTGGAGCCAATCTCACCCTTGAGGGAGGCAGTGCTTCAGCATCTATGGGCTCTCCGAGGCCTCTTTCCCTGACCACCGCACCCTATCCCGGATTTCCCACCGATCTTCAGCCTATTATGGCGCCTCTTATGGCAAAATTCTCGGGCGGTGAGATCACCGACACCGTATGGCCCCAGCGATTTGGCTATCTGAGTAGCCTCTCTGCCTTTGGAATAAACTCCACGGTAGAAAACAACCACGCAACTATTTATCCGTCGAGGCTTCACAGTGGCAAAGCCACCGCTCCCGACCTTCGTGGAGGAATGGCCTGCCTTATGACAGCCCTTGCCACCGAGGGCAGAAGCGAGATACACTCGCTTGAGGTTATACTCCGTGGCTATGAAAATTTAGAAGAAAAGCTCCGCTCACTTGATGCGGAGATCAAAATAGAAGATACATAATAAGAGGAAAAAATTTATGAAAAGAATTCTTACAGTACAGGATATTTCCTGCGTAGGCAGATGCTCTCTCACTGTTGCTCTGCCTATAATCTCTGCGGCAGGTGTTGAGGCAGGAGTTCTTCCTACCGCCGTGCTTTCCACACACACCGCCTTCCCAAAGTTCACCTTCTGCGACCTGACCGACGAGATCGAGGGCATTTCCAAGACCTTTACCAAGCTTGACATCGGCTTTGACGCCATTTACACAGGCTATCTCGGATCCTTCCGTCAGCTCTCTCTCGTATCCGACCTTATCGACCGTCACAAGACCGACGGCTGTATGGTGGTTATAGATCCCGCAATGGCGGATAACGGAAAGCTTTATAAAGGATTTACACCCGAGTTTGCCTCAGCAATGGCAGGACTTTGCGGCAAGGCTGATCTGATAATTCCCAATCTCACCGAGGCTGCGTTTATGCTGGGTATTCCTTATAACCCCGATTACGATGAGGAGTATATCAGAGACGTACTTAAAAGGCTTTGCGCCCTCGGAGCAAAGCGTGCCGCTCTTACAGGCATTTCCTTTGATCCTACAAAGCTTGGTACCTGCGCCTACGATAGCACCACCGACAGCTATTTCTCCTACTTCAACGATATTAAGCCTGTCAGCTATCACGGTACAGGCGACATCTTCGCATCTGCGACTCTCGGCGCACTTATGAGAGGTCACAGCGTGGAGAGTGCGCTCTCGGTTGCGGTTGATTACACCCTCGAGTGCATAAAGCTTACCATGGCGGACGAGAATCGCCGTACCTACGGTGTTAATTTTGAGGAAGCCCTTCCTTACTATATTGAAAGACTTAAAAAGTAATAATAAAATGCGGTTGCAAGGCAAACCTAAAGAGGTCTACCTTGCACCGCATTTTTATCTTTTGTGTCTTTTGTGCTTTTCCTTTTTCCTGCCAAGAAATGCGGACATTGTCGCAACACCCATATAGCAGCCGTAATTCATAAATGCCCCCAGCGACACCTTGCCCTTGCAGACTATCACGTCGATAAGCAGCATTATCAGCACCAGCGCAAGCGCTACCAGGGCAGAGAAGGCTATGCTGCCATTCTGCATCCTTGACGAAACAACACCCGACACCGCCGCTGACAGAAGCATAACTCCCAGCGACATCAATGCCAGATGCTTTGTTGGGTCATCAAGCGCACCTGCCACCAGGGCGCAGAGTATTGCCATAATAACCATAACAGCCGCCGACAAGATAAGGCAGATAAGAAAGCTTTGGTACACGCTACCTTTTGTCCTTTTTCCTTTTAGCATAAAAAAACCTCCGAATAAGTCTATTAAAGCCTATTCGGAGGTCATTTCTTTTATTACTTCTTTCTGTTGAAGAAGCTGAACTTCTTCTTGGGAGCTTCCTCGGGAGCCTGCTCGGTGGGCTCATCCTTGGGCTCGTTTGCAGCAGTAAGATCAGCAACTCTTACGTCAACGCTTCTGATAGCGCCCTTAAGGAATCTGATGTGGGTCTTCTCCTTGGTGGTCTCAAGAACGAAGGTCTCCTCCTTGATGGATACAACCTTACCGATGATACCGCCGATAGTGGTAACCTCGTCACCAACCTGAAGGGAATCACGCATATCCTGTGCTTCCTTATCTCTCTTCTTCTGGCTGCGGGATGTAAACCACCACATAACAACCATGATAAGGATAAGAATGATAGGCATACCGAGACCGCCTAAAAGACCGCCGGTGCCGCCATCTTCGCCTGTACCGGCACCGTCTGTGCCTGTACCGGTATTGGTGTTGGTATCAGCGCCGGTATCACCGGTGTTCTGACCTTCACCCTCTGCCTCAAGCAGAAAATCTAAATAGTTCATTGGTTTATCTCCTGTTTTTTTATTTTTTAATTCATTATACTACTTAATTGTGAATAATTCAAGGTCTTTTCATAGAGTTTTTGCATATTTTAAGAAAAACTCATAGAATCCTTAAATTATTGCGCCGCCTTGGGAGGCTTACCGCTTGTTCGGTTCTTTTCTGCAGCCGAAACGATAGAGCGGATAACTCTGGAGGGAGAGAGCCACCAGTCACGGCTCCAAACTCTCATAACCGTCCAGCCTCTGCCCTCAAGGAACTTAGGCTTGTAAACGTCACGCTCCATAGCCGATGCGGAGGAGGCGAAGGCATCCTTATCAAGCTCCACGCCGATAAGGTACTTATCGCAGCTTCCGTCATATACTGCAAGAGAGATGCGGCTGTTCTTGTTACCAAGACCGATATCCACCTTGTATCCCATCTTTTCAAGTCGCTCCTTCATCTGCTCCTCGATGCTGGGAGTAGAGGTAAGAAGTCGAAGCTCTGAGCCGGGATCAACGGCAGGGCAGAGCGCACGGAGAATAGCTCCCGCATGAGCCTTATCGCCGTTTGCAACCGATCTTACGTAGGAGAGGTACTCACGCAGCAGTCTGGGACCCTGATTCTTGGACTCCTCAACCTTAAGATCCTCGGGCTCAATGCTTGTAACCACGATGATCTTTGTCTTTGCTCTGGTGATAGCAACGTTAAGACGGTTCTCACCGCCCTCTGCGGAGAGCGAGCCGAAGTTGGTATAGATCTTACCCACCTCGTTAGGCGCATAGCCGATAGAGAAGATGATAATATCTCTCTCGTCACCCTGTACGTTCTCAAGGTTCTTGACGAAGAGACCTGTATCCTCGCCGTCGTCGGTTCTCACCTTTTCGTTTGCGATCTGAATACGGAACTTGGCATCAGCCTGGGCTTCCTTGTCTATTGCATCTGCAATAGCCGCCTGCTGATCGCTGTTAAAGGTGATTACACCGATGCTCTCGTTATGCTTTCTTGTGGCGAGAATGTTCTTGATAATATCAACAACCTTCTTTGCCTCAGCCATATTCTTTCTGTCCACCCATCTGCCATCCACCTTGTATCTCTCCATAGGCTTAGCACCTTTACCGGTATAGATGTTGGGCGCAACTTGGAGATTGCCGGAATAGAAGGCGCAGTTGGAGAAGTCGATAAGCTCCTGATGACGGCTTCTGTAATGGTAGGTGAGATTTGCGCTATTGTATCTTGCCATAGCAAGGTCCAGCAGACTCTCTACCTCAAGTGCCGCCTGAACAGAGGGATCGTCAAAGCTCTCGACATCGGCACCCAGATATCGCTTCATGAAGGTAGCCGAGGGACGAAGCTGCTTTGCGTCACCTGCAACGACGATATTCTTACCACGGTAAATAGTGGGAATAGTGCTTTCAATGAACACCTGAGATGCCTCGTCGAAGATAACTATATCAAAGAGGTTCTTCTCAAGGGGAAGGAGGGAAGAAACGTTCTCGGGAGAGAGCAGCCAGCAGGGGAATAGAGTGAACACGAAGCTGCCGTACATCTCCATAGCCTTTCTGATAGCCCAGTGCTTCTTGTCCTTCGAGATCTGATAATAATAATCCTTTGCGTTCTCCGCATTCTGATACAGAAGCTGATACTCCTTGCAGGCAACACCGTGACAGATCTTCTGTGAAACCTTAAGCTGAGATTCCTTAAGCTTGTATATTCTTGCGGAAATATTGGGATAATCCACCACCTTGGCAAGCTCGTCCTTAAGCTTCTCCTCGCAGACGGTTATCTCGTGGTACATACGGATAACGGGGATCTTATCGATTATCTCAATGTAGTTTGCATAATTTCTGCTGGCCTCGTAAGCGAAGTTGAGGATGTCCAGCATGTTCTTATCAAGCGTGCTCAGCAGCATACTAACGTCACGCTGCTCGATATACTTGTCAAGAGCCTCGTGCACTAGCTTGATATATGCGGTGTTGCCTCTCAGAATGTTGTCGATAACCGAGATGTAGCCGTCCCTTGTCATAACGCTGTTAAGGAATTCGTACTCCTTAACGAATTTGCTTATAGCTTCAAGGGTATCCTTCATCTTCTCCTCAACAGCCTTGCACTTGAAGCCACGCACCAGGGGATTGGGATTTTCAAGCTTGGTCTCCATCTTTGCAATGGAGTGAAGGGTTGCGGGATTATCAAGCAGGGCATAGTGAGCCAGCACCTGTCTTGTATAGGGGTATTTCGTAATGTTGAAGAAGCCCTTACGTGACTTCTGAATCTCCGACAGCTTTGCCTTAACGTCTGCAATGGTGGGAATATCAATATCCGGACGCATGCAATCGATTATAGGATTCTTCTCCTTTGCCAGAGCATAGGAGTAGTAGGTATCGGTAATGTTCCTTGAGCGGATGGTGAACATTGCCTTGGACAGCTCCTTGTAGTTAAGAGCCATAACGTCCTTACATTCCAGCATACGCTGATATGCGGTGTATTCACCCGAGCCCTTGGGCAGCATATATGAGGAGGAATACATATCCGACAGCGAAAGGCCAAAGGCCTGCTTGTCGTTCAGCACGTGATTGATGTCGTCAAGTCGCTTTTCCTCCAGGTCGATCCTCGCCTGAATATCGTTATATTCCTCGATCAGCTCCTGAAGATTGATGTGCTGATCCTTCTCGCTTCTCTTATGGGCATCAAAGACTCTCTCATAGAATGCGTGTCTTTCCTTGCTCTCGTCGTTAATATACATGGCCTTCTCGTTGAGAGTGCCGAGACGGGAGAATACTACGTCCAGCGCCGCCTTCTTCTGCGAAACAACAAGCACACGCTTATTCTTACAGAGTGCGTCGGTGATAACGTTAACTATGGTCTGTGATTTACCCGTACCGGGAGGGCCGTAGATAACCATATTTCCAAGGCTGTCGACCTTCTTTACTACCTCCGACTGAGCGAAGTCGAGCATCTTTACAATATAGCTTGCAGGAGTGACGCTCTTCTTTGCACGCAGGCGCTTTTTTGGCTTTGCCTTGGCGGACCTTCTGATCTTCTTTTTGCCGAACTTTCCGCTGGTGCGGAGCAGCTCGTCTATGGCGTCGTTGGTCAGCTTCTTCTTTTCAAGGATGCAGTAATCGTTGTATATAGAGTTGGAGATAGGGAATCTTCCAAGCACCGCTGCGTGTCTTACAGACAGATCGGTGCCCTTAGAATCGGGCTCCTTGAATCTTGCGTAATTATAAATATTCTTCGACTGCTTACAGTCAATACGGATCCTTGCGTGGCCGAGATACTTGATGATAGAGAGCAGACTTCTGAAGGATGACAGATCCTCGAACTCGGTCTCAAGCTCGTCGATGTTCATTCTCTTGGACTGTGCGTATGCGAGAATAAGAGCCTTGTTGATCTGGATTTTTTCTGTGCTGTTGAAACGGATATTTACCGTCTCCTCGTCAAGAATATCTATCTTAACGGGGAAGAGCATAAGGGGGGCTTTGATAAGCGTCTTCTGGGGACCCTGCTGAATGGATCCGAATACGAAGGGATAGCCGATATACAACTCATATTTACCGGTCTCACGCTCAATGTCCTCAACCTCACGCTTAAGCTCCTTAAGCTTTGCAACCTCGTTTTCGATCAGCTTTGCCTGATCGGATGTTATCTTCTTCTTGCGACGTCTCTGCGCCTTCTCATATTCCTCTGCGCTCTCTGCACGGTCGGCATCTGCCTCAGGCTCCTCTGCCATACCGATATTGCCGATAAGCTCATAGGTTTCTTCGTGCCTTATAAGGGTCAGTGGCTCCTTGCCTGCAGACCAGAGGAATCTGATAAGCTCGCTTACCTTATCCTCACGGCCCTCAAAAATTCGACCTATATCATAAGCACTTTTTCTGACTATATTCTTTAAATATAAACACTTGTTCTTGCCGCCGATCTCGATCAGGCGTTCCTTGTAATAAGTGTAAATACTCTTACCCATTAGGTGACCGTACCTTTCTGTCAGGCTGTTGGCGATAGCAGGGAAAAAGCCTCTGCTTTACCGCTCAACCGGTTGTCTTAGCCTGACCGGTTATATTTTTACAGATTTTCACATTTAAAATTATACCACATCCTTATAAAAAAATCAACATTTAAAAGGGGATAAAAGTAATAATTTTTAAAAATATTTTAACATATCTTTACAAAAAGCCGCCTTTTTTCGAAAAATACCGCTCCCCTTACAAAAAAGGCGAAAAAAGAATGGAGAAAAAATGAAAGATACCGAGATAATGTTGCTCTGCGAGGAGTTGAATTTTCTTGACGCAGAGCTTTTTAAAAACCACCCCGTATCACCTCCCGAAATGGCGCAGGTAAAAAGGATAACAGAGGCATATCTCTCGCTAATTTTTCCGACCGTTTGTCTGAGCGGAAAGAGGCTCGGTGTGGAGAAAAAGGCAAAAAGGCTATACCGCCTTCTGCTTTCAACTCTGGCTGCTGTTACGGATAAGAAAAGGGCAGAGCGACTGTCCGAAAGGCTTATGCATAAGCTTCCGTCCATAAAAGCAATGCTTGCCGAGGATGCCCTTGCCATATTTGAGGGCGATCCCGCCGCTACCTCGCCACTTGAGGTAATTATCTGTTACCCCGGCTTTTTCGCCATAGCGATCCAACGCTTTGCAAACGCAATATATCTGCTCGGTATCCCATATCTTCCACGTATGATGACGGAATACGCCCACGGGCGCACAGGCATAGATATTCACCCGGGCGCAAGGATAGGCAGGAGCTTTTGCATCGATCACGGCACAGGCGTTGTCATCGGCGAGACCGCAGAGATCGGCGACAGGGTGAAAATATACCAGGGTGTCACCGTCGGTGCGAAAAGCTTTGAGAGAGATAGTGACGGAAGACTTATAAAGGGCAAAAAGCGGCATCCCACCATAGGCTCCGACTGCGTTATCTATGCCGGCGCAACCATTCTCGGCGGGGATACTGTAATAGGCAACGGCTGTGTTATCGGCGGCAACGTATGGCTCACACATTCGCTTCCCGACGGCGAGAGGGTATACTTTGAAAATAAAAATTGACGGAGCGAAATGCTCCGTCAATTCCTGTTTTATTAATCTTTGTTCTTAGTTTCCTCAATAACGCTGACAAGCTTGCTGTGATCAACCTTACCGTCGGCGGTAAATACGATCACGCCCCTCTCGTCGAGAATAAGCGTTCTGGGATAGCTGGAGGTACCACCAAGAAGGGTAAAGTACATATCAATATTCGCACTAAGAGGCTCGTCGTATGCAAATAGCATCTTGGAATCCGGGAAGTTGGTCGCAATATACTCGGGCGCCTCATCCGCATAATCTACGGTATGAATGGTAAGCACAACAACCTCGCCCTCGTATTCGGATGCCACCTGATCAAAGTCGGGCAACTCCTGCTTACAGGGACCGCACCAAGTACCCCAGAAGTTGATAATAACGATCTTGCCACGCAGATCCTTTATATTGATCTGTCCGCTTCCGTCAACAAGGTCGAGAGAATAGGTAGGGCACTTGTTACCGACAGCACTGCCGATGGGAATATCATCATCCTCGCCGCCGTCCTCACCGCCGTCTGTAACGGGGGGCAGATCGCCGCTGCCGTCGTCGTAGATAAAGTTGTAATAGACAAGAGAGAAGCAGAGAGCCACGGTAAGCACCGCAGCAGTGATGATTCTGAGAACCTTAACTCTGTTTGTTCTCTTATTTTCAACAGCCGCCTTTTCCTCGTCGGTAGAAGCCGCCTCAAGCTCGCTGTCGGGCAGAATTATCTTCGAGCCCTTATAGCTTATCGCCTTGGTAGGACAAACCGATACACACTCACCGCAGTTGATACACTCGTGATCTCCCACGTGGTGAATATCCATCTTGCAAACAGATATACACTTGCCGCAATTCACGCACTTGTTCTTATCAAGCTTGATGCCGAAGATAGAGATCTTGTTAAACAGACCGTATATAGCACCGAGAGGGCAGATGAATCGGCAGAAAATTCTATAAATAAATACTGCGCCTACGATAAAGCTTACCGCAAGAGCAAACTTCCAGGTAAAGAGCGGACCCAGCATACCGAACATACCCTCGTTCTCGGGATTGATCAGCAGACCGATAGCTCCGCCTACCGTACCCGCAGGACAGATGTACTTGCAGAATGCGGGGAGAGGGAAGTCCTTTGTCATATAAAGCAGAGGAATAACCACTACGAAAAGAACGAGTAACACGTACTTAAAGAAGGACAGAACTCGGGTAAAGCGGTTTTTCTTAAGCTTTGGAGTTTTGATCTTATGTAAGAGGTCCTGGAAAAGACCGAAGGGACAGAGCCAGCCGCATATCCATCTGCCGAACATAATTCCGTAGAGCATAAGGATACCTAGCATATAGAAGGGCACCGTCTTATTTGATGCAGAGAAGGAATTCTGAAGCGCACCGAGGGGACAGCTTGTAACCGCACCGGGACAGGAATAGCAGTTAAGACCGGGGGTACACAGATTTTTGCTGATGCCCTTGAAAATATCGCCGGTGATGTAACCCTTAAGGTAGGAGTTAAAGAGCAGGGCGGTATAGAACTGTATCAGTCTTCTCTTTGTGGGGCGATGATTTGCCCACCAATTTTTAAGTTTTACAAATCCATTTTTCATATCAGCCAAGTCCTATGCACTCCGTACAGATTTTTACAGCCTTGGCAAGCACGTCGCCCATTCCGCCGTTAAATATACCTATAACAATGAAAACAACAGCCACGGTAAGCACGGCGATACCGCCGATACGCTTTGCGAGAGCCTCGTTTTTGTATTCCCGAGGCGAGTGGGAGCCTGTGGGCTTAATACCGCCCTTTGCCGCGTCAGAGAAGGCAGAGCGCTCTCTTTCCGCACTCTTTTCGTTAAGATAGAGTCTCGGTACGTGTACTCCGACGGACAGAGCCAGAAGCGGCAGACACACGGCAAACGCCGCCATTATATCCCCGTTAAGGTTCTCCACCG
>JAZSMV010000113.1:0-39575 GCA_045536065.1 Eubacteriales bacterium
TCCTTGGCTCACAGAACGACATGGCTACGATCCGACTTAGGGGGAGTGTTGGGATCAGATGCATTTTCCATGGGGCTACCACAGTAAGGGCAAATGGTCGCACGATCGTCTACCTGCTGTCCGCATTTCGTACAAAACATAGTAAATCTCCTTATAAAAAATATTTTTCCATATCGGAATTGATTATATTATAGTAAATTTTAGGTTAAATGTCAAGAAAAAATTACTTCTTTAGCTAAAAAGAAGCAAAAAAGTGACAGAATCGGTAATATACAAAAAAGAAAAAAACCAAGCTGTTTATTACACAGCATTTAATACTATCAGCAACTAAAAAAGACCGAGCATAAGGCTCGGTCTTTTTTTCATAATTGATTATCAATCAATTGTCATATCCATTTTTCTCCTCAGAATCTTTCTGAGTGTGTTCTTGGGGAACTCCTCCTCACGAACCTTCAGAAGACCTATCTTCTTGTAGGGAACGGCGGTCTTGTTATATTCGTTTACGAACTTCTGGAAGTATGCCTTGGGATCGGTGATACCCTTCTCCTCAAGGACTGTCTTATCGGGATAGATCTCGGCAACGATGGTGTTGAATGCCTGGCCACGACGGGACTTACCCTCGTAAACTACGATATCAACAAGGCCGGGAGTTGCGCTGAGAGCATCCTCGATCTCCTCGGGATAAACGTTCTTACCGTTGGAGAGAATGATGATGTTCTTGAAACGGCCGGTGATGTAAAGGATACGGTCGCCCTCTTTGGTAACCACCATCTTACCTGCGTCACCTGTACGGAAGTAGCCGTCCTCGGTGAATGCCTCGGCATTTGCCTCGTCATTCTTGTAATAGCCAAGCATAATGTTGGGACCCTTAACCTGAATCTCGCCCTCGCCGTTTTCGTCCGCATCTGCTATACGGCAATCAACGATAGGAAGAACGGGACCAACGCTCTTGGGAACGATATAGTTATTATGGTTTACGGCAATGATGGGAGCGCACTCGGTGATGCCGTAGCCGTTAAGAACCTTAACGCCAAGACCGTCAAAGAGCTCTGCCATCTCCTGATTAAGAGGAGCGCCGCCGGAGATGATCATATTAAGCTCGCCGCCAAATGCGGAGAGAACCATCTTCTTAAAGAGCTTATCGAAGGGCTTAAGGCCGATCTTATGGCAGCCCTTGTTGAACTTGATAAGAAGCTTTACAAGACCACCGACAAACTTACCCTTCTCGTCAATACCCTTGAGAATTCTTCTGTAGAAGGTCTCAACGTAGAGAGGAACTGCAACAAGGTGTCCGGGCTTGTGCTCCTGAAGCTCCTTGAGGATATACTTAACGCCCGAGGAGATATACACGTCACAGCCGATGGAGTTCTGTCCGAAGATAGAAACCGATGAGCCGTAGGTGTGATGAGGAGGAAGCACGTTCATACACTTAACCGAGAAGTCGATGAAGGGGATAACGTCGGAAAGGTCGGACATGAAGTTACGCTGGGAGAGCATAACGCCCTTACCCTGACCTGTAGTGCCCGATGTGAACACAAGTTCTGCAAGTGCATCGGGATCGATAGGAGCGTCAAAGTAGATAGAGGGGTTCTCTGCAAACTTTTTCTCACCCTCTCTGCGCCAGGCAATAAGGCTGTTCTCATCCTCACCGTTAAGGAAGAGGGGCTCGGGCATACCGAGAGAGGTGGTAATAAACTCGCACTTCTCCTTGATGTCGAGGTCGCACATAAGATATTCGCACTCGCCTGATCTTACGGTCTCAAGCAGGTCCTCTTTAGCCCAATCTCTATCAAGGGGAACCCACACGGAGCCGATAGCCATAGTTGCGTAGTAGGTCTGGATAAGCTGATAGGTGTGCTTACCGATAACGCAGATCTTCTTACCCTGAAGGCCTCTTGCGATCATCTCGGTACCGAGAGCTCTTACGTGATCACGCATCTCGTCATAGGTAACCTTGATGGGCTCCTTGTCATGAGGCTTAACTCTGTAACGGTAAGCAACCTTACCCTCAAAGCGCTGGCCAATGTCCTCAACCATATCACGAATGTTGAGGAACTCTCTTTTTTCTCTTAAAGCTTTTGCTTTCATATTAAAAGTACCTTTCACATTTTAATTTCTCCGCAGGTCCTCACAGTGTTCAGCATAGCAGCCCGCCAGGATCGGGGGATGTCGGGAAGTGCTACGGCAGCTCTTACAAGGTTGCATTGAAAATATTAATTAAGCGAATGCCCAATCGTAGTAATGATAGCACAAAAGGGAATTTTTGTCAAGCAAAAATGGTTTTATTGTACGGTTGTATGATATTATCTGCTATTATTTTAAGATATTTTATCCTCCCGGGGCTTTTTTCTCTTGTTTTTAAAGTAGGTCGAGAGAATGTCTGCGCACCTTTCTCCAAGCACTCCGCCCACTACCTCGGGACGGTGATTTAAGCCCGCAAGATTCACGTCAAGAGCCGAGCCGAAGGCGCCGAAGCGGTGATCCCTTGCTCCATAAACGACTTTTTCTATCCTTGAATTAATGATCGCACCCGCACACATAACGCAGGGCTCCATAGTGACGTAAAGTGTCACACCCGGCAGTCGCCAGCCGCCAAGAGCACGGCAGGCAGCCTCAATAGTAAGGATCTCGGCATGGTGGGTTGCGCACTTCGACTCCTCACGGGTGTTGAATGCCGAGGCTATGATCTCGCCGTTACGGACCGCAACAGCGCCCACAGGCACCTCGTCACGCTCGGCGGCAAGGAGAGCAAGCCTTATGGCCTCCTCCATATATTTTTCATCCTCGGAAAGATTAATATTTTCCATAGCTTAAGTCCTTAATTTTAATATGGCTAACGCCAGAGTAATCGCCGCAAAGGATATCATAAGAGGGGTGAATTTTATACCCTCGCCCTTTTCGGTGACCAGCAAAAGAGGGATCTCGTACTCCTCTCTGTTTCTCCATATAACAATTATGGATAAAATGGCAAGCAGGCCGATCCATATGTAAACAAGAAAATCGATGCCCGGGAAGTAAATGAAATAGAGAGTTACCGACAGGGCGTTGTTGATAAAGTGAATTATTATGGACGGAATAATGCTGTCGGTGGCAATAGTTATCGACATAAGGATCACACCCGCAATAAGGGCGTAGGGAATCACGAAAAGATCGGTATGCACGAGAGCAAAGAATATCGCCGACACTATTATAGCGCACCTTGAGGAATGGGGCGCTATAAGGCGCAGAGGCAAATATCTGAACAGCGCCTCCTCGAATACAGCAGGTATAAGTGCGTGGGTGAACAGCGCTAAAATGTAGGAGTCGCCAAGATCGGCGGAGTTGGTTTTACCCGTCAGCTCGTATATCAACAAAGAGGTAAGGAAGGATATGATTATTATCACCGCAACCGTAGGGAAAACCAGCGGCCAGGACAGCATAACTGCGTCCTTATCAAGAGTGAGATACTTTTTCCACTCTATCCCCTCCTCACGGGTAAGAAACAGACAAAGGCCGATGGGGACTATAAAGGCAAGGTAATAGACCGTTTCCGATAGCCCCCCGGAAAGATATCCCGAAAGGAAAAGCAGTACTAAAAATATTAGATATGCAAGTGTCAGAATATTCAGTTTTTTCTTCATTTTGCTCTTCCTTTCTTATAAAATGCAAATATTAGTTGTCAATTAGTTGGTAATTACCGAGAAACGAAGCTTACCACGGGTGATGTTAGCCTCCTCAAGCCTTACCCTAACCCTCTCGGCTATGCGGTAGGTCTTGCCATAGGAGCGGAGGGTCAGATTTCTCTCATCAAAGGTAAACACACCCGGCAGCTCGCTGATGGGAACAAGTCCCTCACAGGTGTTGTCAAGGGTGCAGAACATTCCGAACGAGGTGATAGAGGTGATGCTTGCATCAAAATCCTCGCCAACTCTGTCGGACATATAGATAACCTTATACAGATCCTCTATTTTTCTCTCGGCGGTGACCGCACGGATCTCGCCCTCGGTAGCGGCGGCGGCCGCCCTTCGAGCATAGGAGGAATAAAGATCCGGGCGCTTGCCCTCAAAGAGAACACGTCTGATTATCCTGTGGGTAGCCAGGTCGGAAAGTCGCCTTATGGGAGAGGTGAAGTGGCAATAATCCTCAATTCCAAGGCCAAAGTGAGAAATCTTTTCCTCGGAGTATTTTGCCTTGGACATTGACCTTAGCATCGTGTAGGACACAGGCTCGGCAAGGCCTCTCTTCTCCGCAAGCTCAAGAAGTGCCGAAAGCTCCTTTGCAGAGGGCTCGCCCCCACGGAGCGCCCTTACGTCAAAGCCAAGGCTTTCAAGATATGAGAGAAAGTCGTCGTAATTATCGTTTGGCGGCGGCTCGTGAATACGGTAAACGCAGGGGATACCCGAGTTATAGAGATATGAAGCCACAGCCTCGTTGGCGGTGAGCATAAACTGCTCGATTATACGCTCGGAGATGCCACGCTCACGGCGTTCAATATTTATGGGTGAGCCGTTTGAGCCGATAGTTATCACAGGCTCGTCGGCATCAAAATCAATAGCTCCACGCATCCTGCTCTTTTTGAGAAGAATTTCGTAAAGCTCTACCATTTTCTTTAAAGTAGGCAGAACGGATGAATATTTTTTCTTTATTTCAGCATCAGCCTCGCCCGACAGAAGCGCATTTACCTCAGAATAAACTCCACGCACACGGCTGCGAATAACCGCAGGGCGAAGCTTTAAGGCGGTGATGCTTCCATCTTTATCAAGGGTGATGTGGGCGCTGATGGTATATTTATCCTCGCCACAGTTCAGCGAGCAGGCGCCGTTTGACAGCGCAGGAGGCAGCATAGGAACTACCTTATCTATAAAGTAGACACTGGTACCCCTCTGCATAACGCATCTGTCAAGGGGTGTGCGCTCTCTTACGTAGTGGGAAACGTCGGCTATATGAACACCAAGTCGCCAGCCACCACCGGGAAGTCTGCGAAGCGAGATAGCATCGTCAAGATCCTTTGCACCCTCGCCGTCAATGGTGAATATAGTCTCACCGGTAAGATCCTCACGGCCCTCAAATGACAAATTCTCCTTCGCCATATCCTCCGCCTGGGAAAGCTCCTCGGGAGTAAACTCGGTGATGATCTCACACTCGGCAAGAATAGCTTCGTAGCTTGCATCCTTCGTTCCGTCCTCGCCAAAGACACGGATAACGTCGCAGGAGGGCTCGCTTGTACCGTCACGGCGCAAAAGCGCCTCAACCTTATCGCCAACCTCAGCTCCACCGAGATCGCTCACAACAGGTGTCAGAGAGAGCCTCTGGTCGTCGGGCTGAATATAGAAAATGCGATAATATCTTCTGCCGTGGCGACGGATATCCTCGCAAAGCCTGCCGATAACCGTCTTTCTGCCTATCTGTGCTATGCGGGTTACTCGTCCCTCGGTCTTTTCCTCGCCGTCGAAATTTCTGTATCTGCGGTAAACGATATCCACGTAGTCTCCGTCAACAGCTCCACGGGAGTTGCCGGAGGGAATGAAAATATCCCTCGACTCTCCCTCCAGAGCCACGAAGCCGTAGCCATTCTTCGAGCCGCAAAAGATTCCCGAGGCTGAAATGCTCCTGCCGGGTCGGGATGCTTCGGAGTAGCTCATAATAGCACCGTCGCTGATTTTTGCCGCAGAGACCTCTACACCAACCTCACGAACAGCCTTCAGAAGCTCACGCTTAGCATGTTCCTTCGAGCGCCTTTTATGTGTATTTCTTTTTGTAAATTTAGTAAAATCCTTTTTCTTTTTCATTCCTTAACAAAGCTTTCTTTTTTTCCTATTTTGTGTAGGGAAAGACTTAAAAATACAGGTGGGAGCAAGCGACGGTTTTAGCCAGATCAAGCCCCGTCTTTGAGTGATTGATTTGAGATAAAAGCGTTGATTTGCGACCCGACGCACCTCATCCACCGCCAAAAGGCGGTCCCCCTTCCCCAATGGGGAAGGCTTGAAAATGCAAGCGGGAGCAAGCGACGGTTTTAGCCGGATCAAGCCTCAAAGAAAACAAAAGGTGCCGAAAATAACGGCACCATTTGTATTAATTGAATGCGTCGGTGTAATTACAAAGATCCTTCCACACGTCAAGCGAGTAGCGCTCGGAAACGTCGGGCTGAATGATGAACACCAGGAGAACTGCAATTGCGAAAACGATAGCAGCAATAAGAGTCCACTTGTAGAGTGCTCTGTCTGCACCGGCAGATTTATCCTTACCGTAGAAGGTCTCGGAGCCACCGGCGATGGTACCGGAAAGTCCGTCCTCATTACTTTTCTGAAGAACAACTGCAACAACGATGAATGCAGCGGAAATGAGAAGCAGTACAAGAAGTACGATTTCAAGAATTTCCATTTTTTGCTTCCTTTCAAAATTATTTCTCGATGAACGAGTATGGTTAACATGGGTATTTTACCATAAAGATTTTAAAAATGCAAGAGTTTTTTCATCTTTTTTGAATTTTTTCATATTTTCTCTTAAAAAAGCCATACTAAATTCAGTTTTAGTCGCAAGGTTAGGTTTTTTTATACTCTGCGACTGGAAAGGTTAAATGAAAAAATGATAAATAATCAAGCTCGTCCCTTTGGTATTCGGGACAAGATAGGATATCTTTTTGGTGACTTCGGTAACGATTTTACCTTTCTGCTCTCATCGAGCTTTCTTTTAAAATTCTATACCGACGTTATGCACGTCAGCGCAGGTGTAGTTGGAATCGTAATGATGCTGGCAAGATTCGTAGACGCATTTACCGACGTGACGATGGGACGCCTCTGCGACCGTGCGAGACCCACGAAAAACGGTAAGTTCAAGCCCTGGATACTGAGAATGTGCGCTCCCGTTGCCATAGCATCATTTCTCATATATCAGTCAGCGTTTGCCTCGTCTGCCTTGTGGTTCCGCATCACCTGGCTTGTGGTGACCTACATTCTCTGGGGCTCGATCTTCTACACCTCGATAAACATTCCCTACGGCTCTATGGCATCTACTATCTCACGTGAGCCCGGAGAGCGACAGTCGCTGTCCACCTTCCGAACTATGGGAAGCACGCTGGCAGGTGTTATTGTGGGCGCAGGAGTGCCGCTGGTAGCCTATGACACGAGAATAGTTGACGGAGTGGAGATCGCCGAGATGAACGGCGGAAGATTTACGCTTATCGCTGGAGTTTTCTCTGCCTTGGCAGTTATTGCCTACCTGCTCTGCTACGTAATGACCACCGAACGAGTGATACCCGAGGCAATGCCCAAATCAGAGCGCACCGGCGTAAAGCAGTTGATAATCAGTGCGGTGACAAACCGAGCGCTTATCTCGATAATCGTGGCATCAATTCTGATGCTACTCTCCCAATTCACCCTTCAGCAGATGGCGAACTACGTCTTCCCCGACTACTATGCCAACACTACCGCCCAATCGGCATCAACGATTGCAATGATGTTCGGTATGATAGTTGCAGCAGCGCTGGCAAGACCGTTTTCCGAGAGGTTCGGAAAGGCGGAGATCAGCGTATTTTCCAACGTTTTGGCAGCACTCGTCTGCTTTGTCCTCTTCTTCGTAAGACCCTCTAACGTATGGGTCTACGTGGCGGTAAACGTGTTCTCCTGGCTGGGTCTCGGCATCTTTGCAATGGTGTCCTGGGCGCTGATAACCGACGTTATCGACTACTCGGAGATCAAAAACGGCATAAGAGAGGACGGCTCTATCTATGCCCTCTACTCATTTGCAAGAAAGATGGGTCAGGCTGCGGCGGCAGGCCTTACAGGTCTGTTTCTCACCATTATCGGATATGAAAAGGTGGCCGGAGCACCCCTTGGGGAAAGTGTGAAGGAGGGGCTTTTCGACATTTCAACCATAGTTCCGGGTATAGGCTTTATTCTGCTTGCCCTTGTGCTGTGGTTCTGGTATCCACTTCACAAAAAAGAGGTGGACAAGAACGTTCTTATCCTTAAAGAAAAACACGCTGGCGAATAAAAAGCCAGTCAATAAAACAGCAAAACTTCAAGAAAAAGCAGGTGAAACACCTGCTTTTTTCTAATCATAGTTTACATTTTAGACCTATTTTCTCCACTTTTTTCAAAATCACGCTTTCTGTGTCTGATGATAAGATGCAAAAAATCCTTAAGATTGAACGGCAGGAGCGGATAGAGATAATGATGCTTTGCCGACAGCGTTCTGTTGGTGCTGACGAAGAAAAGAAATAGCAAAATGCCAGCCACAAAGCCCCATATACCAAGGAAATACACAAGAGCCAATATCATCATACGCATAAATTTAAAGGCATATCCAAGCTCGTAGTTCTGCTGAGCAAAATTCGCTATGGCGACGAATGCCATATAGAGTATTACGTCACCGCAGAGCCACCCCACGTCCACGGCAAAATCTCCGAGTATCAGCGCACCCACCACTGAGAGCGAATTTGAGAGTATATCGGGAGTGTTCATCGATGCGATCTTCAGTCCGTCGATAGCGAGTTCTACTAAAAAAAGCTGTAAAATTATAGGCAATGCTCCCGGGTCATCGGGCACGAGAAAGGCCAGCGCATCGGGTAAGCGGTCGGCATATTCTATCGAGAGATACCATAGCGGCGTGATTATCACCGATAAAAGCAGTATTGCCGTTCGAACCAGCCGAAGATAACTGCCCGTCAAGGGCGGAAAGCAGAAATCATCGGTCTCCTCGAGATAATCGAAAATCGAGGTGGGCAGGATCATTGCCTGGGGTGAGGTGTCGCAAAGCACTATGACCGAGCCCTCAAGCAGCTGTGCCGAGGCGGTGTCGGGGCGCTCGGTGGTGCGGATCTTGGGGAATGGGTTATACCACCCCGATCGGATCAGTGTTTCAGCCAGACTCTGATAACCGAGGGTCAGCGACTTCGGGCGAGCGGAGGAGATCTTTTGCCTTACATCCTCCACCGTTTCGGCCTTGGCAACACCCTCCATATAGCAAACCACCACGTCGGTCCCCGATGATCCACCCAAGGAAAAATGCTCCATCGTAAGCCTTGGATCACGTATTCTGCGGCGAATAAGCGCCGTATTGACAACTAAAGTTTCCACAAATCCATCTCTCGCCCCCTGCATCACCCTGTCGCTCTCGGGCTCTTGCGTAGGTCTTGCGGGATAGGTTCGCAAATCCAGGAGTATAGCCTCAGCGCCAAAGCTCTCGGCAAAAATGGCGGTCTGACCCGACATTACAGCCAGAATTATCTTTTGAACATCGGAGCATACCTCTACCTCGACGTATGGCATTTTTCTCTCCAGCTCCCCTGCCCTGCCGATAGTCTTTTGTGACAGAAGATACTGCATAATGCGTAGCATCTCGCCGTCCTTGACAAAGCCGTCGATATAGAAAAAGCACATATCCCGATCTGCCACCGTAAGATGCCGCTCTATCATATCAAAGCTCTCGTCTACACGAAGCAGTCTGCTCATCATCTCTATATTCAGTCCGTAATTTTCCGAAAGTTTATTTTCCACGTTTCCCTCTCAAGCTTTTTTAGGATTGTGGACAAACTTATGCTCGTTTATTCAAAAAAGACCCGCAGATGCTTCTGCGGATCTTTAATATTTTATCCTTCGGGGGTCTGGCTTTCGGGAGTGGACTCGGGCTCTGTCTTCTTTTCCTTAAACACTATTTTATTAACGAAGAAGAACACTACCATAGAAATTCCACCGCTTACAACCGTCGTAACGATGGCCTCGATAACATTGTTGAAGTAGAGCTGTGCCAGCGCCTTCCAATAGCAGTTGATAGAGTTAACAATACAGGTGATAATGATAAAGGCAAGGAAATACCACATGCCCTGATAGGCTATGTTGCCGTTTGAGCGGAAAACGTACTTTCTCTGAATAAAGAAGTTGATAACCTCGCCGACAAACATAATAACAAGGTATGCAACAAAGTAGGCAAATCCGCCGTCCTCATGCTCATAACCAAGAATATTCCAGGTAAAGGGCACGCCGAATATGGTCAGCGGTATACCCGGGAAGCCGAAGGAGTGATCACCGAGGAAGCTTAACATATCGGGCAGAAAGACGAGCAGTATCATCTTTAGAATGGTGATTAGCGTGCTGACTAAAAAGAATAGTCCGCCCTCTCTTACCCATTCTGCAATTTTAGGGTTCTTTTCAGCAAAGGATTGCCACATTTTCTTAAGCTTTTCCATATTTCCTCCGTATACGCAAAAATCCACGTATTCTGTCATGTATCATATTTATATTACCACATCCGCCCACCATTTTCAAGTAAAACATGGAAATTGCCTATCCTAAAAATTCCCCGAGGCTTAGCATAGGCTTGCCCCGGGGATTTTTAAAGCTTTATTTATGCTTTTGTAAGAATGTCCTTCCTCTCATACTGACAGTCGGCTGCTTTAACAACAAGCTCAAGACCGTCTGCATCTTCAGGGGGATATATGGTGGAGGACAGTACTCTGCCGCCCTCAAAGAGCTCTACCGAGAACTCATCCATTACGATAGTAAGGGTGATCTCCTTCTTATCGGAAATTGGCATACGGCGAACACCGTTTATAGAATCGGAGTCCTTCTCTGCACCGCTGATAGCCTCACCGGATTTTGAACGGTCAAATACCCATTCGGAGTCGTTTAAGGTAAGAGAGGTGTAGTTGGTGCCGTTCGAGCGAAGCTTAAGCTCAAAGTCCTTGAGATCGGTCATCTTTATAGTGATAACACCCTTTGTAACCTTGTCCTTAAGTCTGCTCCATCCGCCTGTTTTAATAGGCTCGCCGCAATTTACGACAGGCTCCTGCCAGAGCATACCGTCCTTTACGGATACTTTTCTGGATACTGTAAGCATACCTGCAAAGCCGTACTTCTCGGAGGGTACGTTTCTGTCCCACATATTGAGCCAGCCCATAATAAGAGGCTCGCCTGCGAAGGTCTGTGGAGCATATACGTCAAAGCCCCAGTCAACTATTCCACGTGTTTCCTCATTGAAGGTACCTGTGGAATAATCTATTCTTCCAACGCACCAACGACAGGTGTGTATGTTAAGATGAACACCGTTTTCGCTGGGCTGGAACTGCTCGCAGAAGAGCAGATAACCCATTTCCTCGTTGTAATCAGGGCACTCTATCATAGAGCCTGAGGAATCCTTGCCGAACAGATCGTTTACGAACTCCCAATTAAATAAATCCGCCGATTTATATAACAGAATTCTTCCTCTGCCCTCGGTCCTTCTCGCCGCAACTATACACCAGAAGCTATCGCCGTGACGCCACACCTTAGGGTCACGGAAATCGCAGGGCGCATAGCCCTCGGGTAAAAGCTCCTCGCCGATAACCACACCGTGCTTTTTAAAGGTTATACCGTCATCGCTTTCCGCAAGGCACTGAACCTGTCTTATAGACTCGCCGCCCTGGTTTTCTATATATCCGGTATACATAAGCCACAGCTTATCATCGTATATGATTGCGCTACCCGAAAAGCAACCGTTTTTATCGCACTCGTCACCCGGAGTCAGCGCAATGGGAAGATATTCCCAATTTGTAAGATCATCGCTGACAACGTGTCCCCAGTGCATAGGACCCCACTTGGTATCATAAGGATAGTGCTGGAAAAAGGCATGATACTTACCCTTATACTGTATAAGTCCGTTAGGGTCGTTTATCCAGCCTGTTTTTCCTGTTATATGAAAAGCGGGTTCTTTTATTTTAGTAATAGCCATAGTAAATCTTTCTTTTTCTCCCCCACCCCGCCAGGTGGGGGAAGCGCTTGTCAAATTAATCGGAATAAATATTACAGTAATATTACTGAATTGCCGCAATATAGCCCTCGGGAGCAGATTCAAGGTTAACTCTGAAGTCGTCAACAACAACACAGCCGTAGTCGCCTGTGGAATTGTCCACAACTCTGAAGAAGCACTCTACCTCAACGCCCTCGTACTGATAGTAGTAGGAGTTCATTCTGGTATTGATCTTGCCCTCGGCGTCATTGTAGAATCTTGCGATCACAGAGCCGTCCGCTCTGCAAAGCTCAATATATACGTCGTGGTTCTGAACGCCGCCTGCCGCACCGAACTTAAAGGATACGAATGCGCCCTGCTTTAAGCTGAAGGTGGAGCTCTGAAGAGTACCCTTGCTGTTCTCACAGTTAATATCGCCGGGCTGTACGAAGGTGAAGAGATAATCACCGTCCATGGTCTCATCGTTCTTGGTGTACCAATCAACGTCGATCTCTGTATCAAGAACCCAACCGATAGTGTTATGCGAGCCCTCCTCGGTCACGTTCATAGTCCAGCCGTCAAGGTTGCCGCTCTCGAAGCTGCCGTTATCAATAGTATACTTGATGTTACCCTTGATGTCGGTAGCCGCAAGTCCCTCGGGAAGAGCATCTGCGCTTGTGTAGTAAGTCACAACGTTATCGAAGGATACACAGCCCCAGCCGCCTGTCGCTTGGTCAACAACCTGGATTCTTGCAGTTCTGCCGATATATGCAGAGAGATCTGCAACGTACTGAATAAGAACTGCATCCTGCATAGCCTGCTGATGATATCTTGCAAGGATCTCGCCTGTTACGGCGTCAATTACCTGAACGTAGCAAAGCAGGTTTTCACCGCCGCCGAGCTTGAAGGAGATGTAGCCTGTGCCACCGATCTCGAATACCGAGCTGGTAAGGGTACCACGGTTGCCCTCTCTCATTGTGTCAGCGCCAAAGCTCTCAACGCCTGTGAAGAGGTAGCTGCCGTCCTTGTTATAGGAGATATTATCTCCCCAATATCCGTCTGCGTTTGTTACAACACCGATCTCACCTGTATTCCACCAGCCCTGAACGTTGCCCATCTCAAAGCCGCCGTTGAACAGGTCGTAAATGGTAGCGGGGAGCTCATACTCTACGGGAGTTGCCGCATTGAAGCCGTCTGGCTCGCTCTCGTAGTAGGTGATGAAGCTGTCTGCGAAGAAGAGGCCGTAGCCGCTGTCTGCGTTATCGCTGATGCGGAAGAATACCTCTCTGCCGATAAATTCGGAAAGGTCTGCCTTGTAGGCGATAAGAGTACAACCGCTCTTAATATCGTCGGTGCGATCTGCCCAAAGGCCGTTATAGTAACGGGCAAGGATCTGCTTGGTCTCTGCATCAACAACGTCTACGTAAACGTAGTTTGCATCTCTCATAGCACCAACCTTGAAGGTTACAAAGCCGCTTCCGCCAACCTTGAAGCTTGCGGAGGTGAGAGTACCAACTGCGCTCTCAAGTGCGCCGGGTGCATAACCGGAGAACATGCCGAGGCCGTCCATACCGAACTCATAGCCCTCGGGGATCTCGGGATCGTTTACCCAATAGTGTGTATCGGAGCTTACACCGCCGATATTGCCAACCTGAGTCCAGCCCTCAAGACCGTTCTCAAAGTCGCCGTTTTCGAGTCTGCAATCTGTGCTATCCTTTAAGCCAAGCTTATAGGTGTAGGAAACAGACTTTTCCTCACCGTCTACGGTATAAATAACGGTTACGGTGAAGCTCTCATAGGTGATCTCATCGGTGTAGTCACCGAGAGTAAGGGTGTAGGTCGAGCCCTCAAGAACGTTGCCAGCTACCGAGTAGCTAAGAGCAAGGTTGCCGGGATTTTCGATATTTTCGGCAAGGTCAACGGTGATGCCGGTCTTGTCGTTAAAGTCGTAAAGGTCGTATTCCTTGGTAAACTCGCTCTCAAGCACACCGGGAGCAGAGCTTGCGGTAACCTGAAGTGAAAGCTCAATAGAGAGCTTTTCGGTGCCGTCGTAAGAAACGGTGATAGTAACGGTTACAGCGGTTTCCTCATCAACCTCATCTGCAAGGATAGTAAGCTTGCCGTCGGCGATAGAGCTGAGGGTAACAGCCGAATTGCTTGCAAGAGCGCTGTATGTGATCTTGCTAAGGCCGTTTACGTTTACGTAATCTGCAAGAGTGATCTCAACAGATTTGCCGGATGTAAGTCTTAAGGAGGTGTCTGCACCATCAACCGCAACAACGGGTCTGATTACAAGCGCAAGATGTGCCTCGTTAAGAGCCGCTACCGCATTATCAACCTCTGCCTGAGATACTGCAAGATTATCAAGCAGTGCCTTGGCAGCGTTAAGCTTTTCTACGTATGCGTTGTAGGACTCCTCGGTGAAATCGCCCTGCTCGGTGATCTCGGACTCAAGAGCCGCACGGAGCGCATCCTTGTTTGCAAGAAGGTTCTCTGCAAGAACTGCGTTCTCGGGAATAAGTTCAACAGACTCATAGTAGGTGTGAAGCTCGTCGAAGAATACAACGCCCCAGCCCTCAGATGCGTGATCGTGGATAACAAATCTGATCTCCTCGCCTGCAAATGAGGTAAGGTCTACCTTATAGGTTACAAGGTTGGCAAGGAATATGGTGTTACCGAGAAGCTCACGCTGAGTATCAAAATCGGTAACGTCTGCGGGAATGTCCGCAAACTTGGTGTTACGGTAAAGTGCAAGCACGTCGCCTGCCTTGTTTTCAATAGTGATATAAACATTGGGGTTACCTGCACCGCCAAGCATAAAGGTTGCAAAGTCGCTCTTTACGGTGAAGTAGGATGATGCAAGAGTACCCTGGGAGCCCTCGGATGCACCGTCTGCGTAGGAGGAGAAGTACTTACCTACGTTGAAAATGGGGAAGTTCTGTGCATCGGGCCAGAAATGAGTCTTTTCATCAATACCTGCGAAGGGAGCCTCGCCAAGAGTATTGTTCAATGTCCAACCGTCAAGGCCGTTATCAAAGCTACCGTTGATAACACTGTACTTGCCTGTGTCACGAACACCAAGCTTGTAGGTGTACTCAAGAGAGCCTGCCTCGCCGTTAACGCTGAAGCTGATGGTTACGGTGAAGGTGGTATAAACGGTCTCCTCGGTATAGCTACCGAAGATAAATGTGTACTTGGATCCGTCAAGCACAAGCTCCTCATTACCGCACTTTACGCTGTAATTAAGGGTTAATTGTCCATAATTGTTTACATTTTCAGCAAAATCAATTACAATATTCTCCTTGTTACCAAGAGCAACAAGGTCATATTCCTTAAGAAGCTCCTCGCTATTTAAGGAGGGTGCTATGTCATTGATAATTCTTACGGAAAGCTCGGTGGAGAGCTTTGCCTTGCTGTCGTAGTAAACGTTAACAGATACCTTGGCATTCGCCTCGCCGCTTACCTCACCTGCAGTGATAGTAAACCTGCCGTCGGAGACGTCGCTGACGGTAAGAATATCGTTACTTGCCTGGATCTTATAGGTGATCTTGCTAAGTCCGTTTGTATTAACGTAATCTGCAAGAGTGATCTCACAGCTTCCGCCGGAAACAAGAGTAATGCTCTTCTCTGCTCCCGAAACCGCCTCGACAGGTCTGATCTCAAGCGCCTCACGTGCTGCAGCAAGGTTTATCTCTGCGGTGTCTACCTTGTTCTGAGTCGCAGTCTCGTCGGCGGAGATAGCCTTTGCCTCTGCAAGCTTATCACGGTAAGCATTAAAGGATTCTGCGGTATAGTCGCCCTGCTCTGCTATTTCAAGAGCAATCTCTGCATCAAGTGCAGTCTTATCTACCGTTACCTCGGGATCGTCGGTGCCGTCACCGGTGCCATCACCTGTGCCGTCGCCCGTACCGTCGCCTGTGCCATCGCCGGGAATGATTCCCCAGTCCTTAAGCATATCACAGCTGACAGCGCTAAGCCCGAAAATAAAGACGATAAGGATAGCAATTAAGCCTTTTAATACTAATGATCTCTTCATTTTTCTGTCCTTAATTGTTTTATCAGGGTCGCTGATAGTTTATTGTTTTTCTCGCTCCCCCACGTGAAGTGGGGGAGTATTTGGTTTTATCTGAAATAGTCAGGAAATATTACTGAATAGCTGCGATAAAGCCTTCGGGAGCGCTCTCAAGATTTGCTCTGAAGTCGTCAACTACGAAGCAACCGTAGTTGCTTGTAGAATTATCTACAACTCTGAAGTAGCAGTTTGCTTCCTCACCGGTGTACTGGTAGTAGTAAGCGTACATCTCGGTATTTACCTTACCGGTAGCCTCGTTATAGAAGGTTGCGATAACACTGCCGTCCTCTCTGCAAAGCTGAACGTATACGTCACGGGTACCTGCGCCACCAAATCTGAAGGAAACGAAGGAGTTCTGCTTTAAGGTGAAGGTTGCACTTCTGAGAGAGCCCTTTGTGTTTTCACAGTTGGTGCCGTCGGGTCTGCAGAAGGTGAAGAGGTTGCTACCGTCTTTTCTGCCGTCGTTCTTGGTGTACCAGCCTGCGTCGTGCTCGCTTCTTTCTACCCAACCGAGAGTATTCTGAGCACCTGCCTCGGTGATATCCATTGTCCAGCCGTCAAGACCGTCCTCAAAGCTGCCGTTTGCAATATCATAATTAACGTTTGCACCGTATGCAGCGTTACGATAGCCGCTGGGCTTGGTCTCAAGGTTTACTCTGAAATCGTCAACTACGAAGCAACCATAGTTGCTTTCAGCATTGTCAATGATTAGAATGTAGCAGTCTGTTTCCTCACCGGTGTAATGATAATAATAGGAGTGCAACTCGGTATTAACCTTGTAAGGAGATTCGTTATAGAAGGATGCTATATTAGTACCATCAGTTTTTATAAGACGAATGCTTACAGAACTGGAGCCTGCAGCGCCGAACTTGAAGGAGATGTAGGTGTTCTTCTTCAGGGTGAAGGTGGAGCTTGTAAGAGTACCCTTGGTATTCTCACAGTTTAACTTATCAATAGAATAGAAGGTGAACAGATAGTTGCCATCCTTACGGGTATCATTAGTTGTGTACCAGCCCTCGGCGATCTCGCCGTTCTGTACCCAACCGAGAGTGTTGTGAGCGCCTGCCTCGGTGATGTTCATTGTCCAACCGTTAAGGTTGCCGCTTTCGAAGCTGCCGTTTGCGATTTGATATCTGTCACATTCAACTGCATCTGCAAAGCCTTCGGGAGCGCTTTCATAATAGGTTTCGAAGCTGTCAACGAAGAAGAGACCGTAATCGGAATATGCGGTATCAACAACACGGAAGAATACCGTCTTGCCCATATACGCGGAGAGGTCTACTCTGTACGCATTAAGAGTACAACCGCTCTTTGCGCCTTCGGTACGGTCTGCCCAGTTGGCGTTGCTGTAACGGGCAAGAATTCTGCCTGTTACAAAGTCACAAACCTCTACGTAAACGTAGTTTGCGTCCTTAGCTGCGCCAAGCTTGAAGGTAACGTAGCCCGAGCCACCGACCTTGAAGGTAGAGGAAGTAAGAGTACCGGTAGCACCCTCGGATGCGCCGGGTGCATAAGCGGAGAACATACCGTTTCCGTCCATGCCGAACTCATAGCCCTCTGCTCTCTCGGGGTCGTTAAGCCAGTAATGTGTATCCGAGCTTACGCCACCGATATTACCAACCTGAGTCCAGCCCTCAAGGCCGTTCTCAAAGTCGCCGTTTACAAGTCTGTAATCTGTGGTATCCTTAAGACTAAGTCTGTAGGTGTACTCAAGAACTACGCTCTCGCCGTTTACTGTGCAGGAAACGGTTACGGTGAAGCTCTCCTCGGTGAGCTTATCGTTGTAAGAGCCAAGCTGCTTGGTGTAGATAGAGCCCTCGATCACGTTGCCGTTTACCGAGTAGGTAAGAGCAAGGTTACCGGGATTGTCGATGTTTTCAGCAAGGTCAAGCGAAATGCTGCTCTTGTCATCAAAATCATAAAGGTCATAATTCTTAGAGATCTCCTCGCCACGTAATGTGGGAGCAAGATCGTTGGTGATCTGAACGGAAAGCTCAACAAGAAGCTTTTCCTCGCCGTCGTAGCAAACGCTGATGGAAACCACAACGTCGGTAGTCTCGCTTACCTCACCTGCGGTGATGGTGAACCTGCCGTCAGCAACAGGGCTGATAGTTGCAGCAGCATTGCTTGCATAAACGTTATAGGTGATCTTGCTTAAGCCGTTTACGTTGATGTAATCGGCAAGGGTTATCTCCTTTACGTCGTCGGAGATAAGCTTGAAGGACTTATTAGCGCCCTCAATCTCCTCGATAGGTCTTACGGTAAGTGCGAGACGTGCCTCGGTGAGAGCTGCAACAGCGCCGTTAACGGTTCCCTGAGTAACAGCTATATCGTTAACAAGTGCCTTTGCCGCATCAAGCTTTGCAATATACGCATTGTAAGAATCCTCGGTGAAGTCACCCTGCTCGGCGATCTCAAGTGCAAGCTCTGCATTAAGTGCATCCTTGTTTGCAAGGAGATTTTCTGCAAGAGTTGCGCCCTCGGGAAGCTCACTTTCAGATGCATAGTAGGTGTGAAGCTCGTCGAAGTATACAACGCCCCAGCCCTCAGATGCGTAATCGTGAACAACAAATCTGATCTCCTCGCCTGCGAAGTCGGTAAGGTCGATCTTGTAGGTTACGAGGTTTGCAAGGAATACGGTGTTACCGATAAGCTCTCTTCTCTCGTCTACGCTGAGCTTGTTCTGCTCCTCATTGAAGTCAGTGAACTCGGTGTTGCGGTAGAGTGCAAGCACGTCGCCTGCCTTGTTTTCAATAGTGATATATACGTGGTGGTTACCGCCGCCTCCAAGCATATAAGTAGCATAGTCGCTGTTTACAATGAAGTAAGAGGATGCAAGGTTACCGTGAGAGCCCTCAGCGGCACCGTCTGCATAAGAGGAGAAGTACTTACCTACGTTGAACATAGGATAGCCCTCGCCCCAGAAGGTAGACTTTTCATCAATACCTGCGAAGGGAGCATCACCAAGGGTGTTATTGAGCTCCCAACCGTCAAGATTCTTATCAAAGTTGCTGTTAACAACTCTGTACTTGCTGGTGTCCTTAAGGCTGAGCTCGTAGCTGTATTCAAGAGCTACTTCCTCACCGTTTACTGTGTAGGAAACGGTTACGCTGAAGCTGTTGATAACAGTCTCCTCGTCGTATTCGCCGAAGATGAATGTGTATCTGGATCCGTCAAGAACAAGCTCCTCGCCGCCAAGTCTTACTACATAGGTAAGCTCAAGGCCACTGGGATTGCTGATGTTCTCTGCGAAGTCGATAACAAAGCTTTCCTTGTTGTCAAGCCAATAAATGTCGTGATTCTTAGCAACCGCATCGCTAAGAAGGATGGGTGCTACGGTTCTTGTAGCGCCACAAACGTTACAGTCTACGTCTCTGTCGCCATCGTAAACGTGATCGCCTACTTCTCTTTCTGCGCCACAAACGTTACAGCTTGCATCACAGTCGTTGTCGTAAACGTGGGCGCCTACTTCTCTTATTGCGCCGCAGTTGTTACAGCTTGCATCGCAGTCATTGTCGTAAACGTGAGCGCCTACTTCTCTTGTTTTTCCACACTCGTTACAGTCTGCATCACAGTCATTGTCGTAAACGTGATCGCCTACTTCTCTTACTGTTCCACAAACGTTACAGTCTGTATCACATGCGTTGTCGTAAACGTGACCTGCGGTAGCTCTGGTGTCGCCACAAACGTTACAGTCTGCGTCACATGCGTTGTCGTAAACGTGATCTGCAGGAATTCTGGTAGCTCCGCAAACGTTACAGTCTGCGTCACATACGCTGTCAAACTCGTGCTCGCCGATCTCGGTCTTGTCGCCGCAATGACACTGGTGCCAGTGGTTTTCGCCGTCAGAGGTCCACTTATCAGAGTATGTATGGCCGAGCGCATCCTTATTATCGGAAACGTAGCTGTTATTACATACGGAACAGGTGTAGGTGGTAAAGCCTGCCTCGGTACAGGTGGGAGCTACAACTACCGACTTGTAGGAGTGGCCAAGTGCATCAACGTATGCGTCCTTATAGCTATCTTCGCATACGGAACAGGTGTGGGTGGTAAAGCCTTCAGCGGTACAGGTAGGATCGGTAACTACGGATACGTAGCTATGACCCTTTGCCGCAACGGTGTCATCCTGATAGCTGTCCTTACATACGGAACAGGTGTAGGTGGTAAAGCCTGCCTCGGTACAGGTGGGAGCGGTAACTACGGTTGTGTAGCTGTGACCCGAAGCCTCAATAGCGGTGGTCTTGGTTGCGCCACAAACGCAGGCCTTGGTGAAGTAACCGTCAGAGGTACAGGTAGCCTCTACTCTTGCGGTCTCGGTGGTATATTCGTGAGCAGCATAGTCAGCCTCGTCGCCGCAGGCGGTACATGCGTGCCAGTGATGTGTTTCGGTTTCGGTCCAATCCTTAGAATAGCTGTGACCGGGTGCGGTGAGAGTAACAGACTTGGTTGCGCCGCACTCACACTCTAAGGTGTAATAGCCTTCTGTGGTACAGGTTGCATTCTTTCTACCTGTTTCCACAGTGTATGCGTGATCGGACACATCAGCTCTTGCGCCGCAAGCAATACATGCGTGCCAGTGCTGAGTTTCATCCTTGGAAAGCTCCTCGGAGTAATTGTGAGCGATCATAGGAACAATTTCCTGAGCCTTGGTGATTACACCGCATACGGTACACTGCTTACCCTCGGTAAGACCGGTAGCGGTACAGCTTGCAGCAGATGCGGCAAGAGTCTTCTCGGTGTGACCCTTTGCGGGAATGGAAGTGGGAGCAACAAGAATTGCATTACATACGATACACTTCTTACCTGCGGTATTACCGGGCTCGGTACAGGTGGGATCCTTTGCAAGAATACCCGACTCGGTGTGGCCGAGAGAATCAATAACCTTCTGTGCAACTACGGTCTCGCCGCAGACATTACACTTATATCCATCCTCAAGACCGGTTTCGGTACAGGTTGCATCCTTGCCGGGAAGGAGAACTCTCTCATCCTCGGGATGTAAGCAATCTCTCTTTGCGTTACATGCGTTACAGTTAAGGTCGGAATCGTCGGTATATGTATGAGGAAGCTTTGCTACCGTTGCCTGAATAGCGAATACCTCGCTACATACGGAGCAGTATCTACCCTCTGTCTTACCTTCCTTAGTACAGGTAGCCTCTACGGCAGGAAGAACGTTCACGGTATGACCGAGAGCATCAATGGTCTCCTGTCTTACAAGCTCCTCGTTACATACGGAGCATTTCTTACCGTCGGTAAGACCGGTTGCAGTACAGGTGGCTGCCTTGCCGGCAATGGTAACCTCGGTATGACCGAGAGCATCCACAACATCCTGTGCAACGATAACTGCCTTACATACGGAGCAATGCTTACCCTCGGTAAGACCTGTTTCGGTACAATCGGGAGCAACTGCTGCATCAATTACCTCGGTATGCGCCTTCTTTGCGATAACCTCGGTGGTTCTGCTTATCTCAGCGCTACATACGGAGCAGTAAACTACGCTCTCGTAGGAGCCCTCGGAGGAGCAGGTGGAATCCTTAACGTTCTCTCTTACAGCGGCAGAATCGGTGTGACCAAGAGCGTCAACGGTCTGCTGTGCGGAAAGGATCTCATTACATACGGAGCACTGCTTACCCTCGGTAAGACCTGTCTTGGTACAGGTGGGTGCTACTGCGGAGAGGGTCTTCTCGGTGTGACCGAGTGCATCAACGGTCTGCTGTGCGGAGAGGATCTCGTTACATACAGAGCACTGCTTGCCCTCGGTAAGACCTGTCTTAGTACAGGTGGGTGCCACTGCCGCAAGAGTCTTTTCGGAGTGATTCTTTGCGTCTACTCTGTTGTCAACGTAGCTGTCGCTACATGCGGAACAGGTGTAGGTGGTAAATCCTGCCTCAGTACAGGTGGGAGCTGTAACTACGGGAGTGTAGCTGTGTCCTGTCGCATCAACGGTCTGCTGTGCGGTAAGGAGCTCGCCACAATCCTTACACTTCTTACCCTCGGTAAGACCTGCGGTAGTACAGGTGGGAGCTACGGAAGGAAGGATCTCGGTATTGGAGTGACGGCAATCTGCCTCACGAACGAATTCACATCCCTCGTTGTTACAGGTTGCGTCATAGTTGTCGTCGAACTTATGTCCGGTTGCAGGAACGGGATCCTGCGCAGTAATTACTGTGTCACATACAGAGCACTTCTTACCTGCGGTTAGACCCGCCTCGGTACAGGTGGGTGCTACGGCGGGAATAGCTTCCTCGGTGTGACCCTTTGCGTCAACGGGCTGCTGTGCTACGGTAACGGTATCACATACAGTACACTTCTTACCTGCGGTAAGACCTGCTTCGGTACAGGTGGGTGCAACCGCAGGAATTTCCTCCTCGGTGTGACCCTTTGCGTCAACGGGCTGCTGTGCTACGATAACAGTATCACATACAGAACACTTCTTACCCTCGGTAAGACCTGCTTCGGTACAGGTGGGAGCTACGGCGGGGATAGCTTCCTCAGTGTGAGGAAGCATATCAAAAGCCTCAATGTAGCTGTCGCCACAGGAACAAGTCATAGTCTTCTCGCCCATCTCGGTACAGGTAGCAGGCTTGGTTATCTGCTCGGTGTATTCGTGAGTATGGGTGGTATCGCCAGGATCGTCAAAAAGACCGCATCCTGCAATAGTTGTGATAAGAGCGCAGATCAATAAGACAAAAGTTAATTTTGCGAATAATTTTTTCATTTTGCTCTCCTTATTTTAATTAAGTTTATTATCAATAAGTGTCGCCTCGGGCAACTCTTCAATTGATTCATAGTGAGTGATAAAGCTGTCAACAGCCAGGCATCCCCAGTCGCCGGAAGCGTTATCTACTACTCTAATGTAAACATTTCTTCCCATAAACGCGGTAAGATCCGCTTTAAACAGGAACATACGTCCTTCATTATGAGGTTCGTTGTCGTTATGATATTTTGCGATTGCAACGTCTGTTTCGGCATCAACGATCTCGATATAGCATTCCTGGTTGTAGCCGCCGCCAAGTCTGAAGGTGATGAAGCCACAGCCGCCAATCGTGAAGTCGGAGCTTGTAAGAGTACCTCTTGCAGCCTCCATACTGCCCATAACGTCCTCAATGCCTGTGAAGAGGAATCTGCCATCCTTATTGTAAGGCTTATCAGCATTCTTCCAGAAAACGTCCTGACCGGAAACGTATCCCATCTCGGTCTCGCCGCTTGTAGTATCAAGGATCCAACCTGTAAGATCGCCGCTCTCAAAGTCGCCGTTGAGAACCTGGTAAGGATCGTTCTCACCGAGAAGTGTATCAGGGAGGGGCTCGGGCTTAATGTCCACAGCCTCGTTTGCATTTGCAGGAACACCTGCAAGATCCTTGTAATAGGTTACGAAGCTGTCTGCAGTGATAAGACCCCAGTTGTTGGTAGCATTATCTACTATGCGGATCTTAAGGCTTCTACCCATATACTCGGAGAGGTCTGCTTTATAGAGAACCATGTTTGCAAGGTTACTGCCGTTGTTGATTATGCCGGTGCCCTTGTCGTTGAAGAGTCTGTTGGAATAGCGCACAAGCTCTTCCTCGGTCTCGGCATCAATAATAGAAATATAACATTCAAGGGGATTTCCGCCACCGCCAAGAAGGAAGGTGATGTATCCGCTACCGCCTACCTTGAATGCGGAGCTTGTAAGACTACCGGTTGCAGACTCAAGAACGCCTGCGCCCTCGTCTACGATACCCGAGAACAGATAGTTACCCTTCTTATTGTAGGGGAAGTTCTCTGCCCACCAGCCGGAAGCGTTGGTTACCTGACCGATCTTCTGACCGTCTAAGGTCCAGCCTGTAAGGTCGCCGCTTTCAAATCCGCCGTTTATGATCTGATTCTCGCTCTCAAGCATAATATCAGACTCATATCTTGCGAAGAAGGACTCGCTGTCGATCCAGAGAGGCTTTTCCTCCCAATAGGTCTGAACGCTGTCAAGAACGATACAGCCAAGCTCGTCGCCCGAGGAGTTGGCGTCAACAACCTCGATATACATAGTCTCGCCAATGTATGCCGAAAGGTCTGCATAGTACTGTACCATATTCAGAAGCTTCATACCGTTCTGAACGTAGGGGAACTGATAGTTCCAGTACTTGAAATTGGAGTATCTTGCAACCTCAACTGCTTCGTCGCCCTGCTTTACCATAAATCTTATGTAAGCCTTGCTGTTATCCGAGCAGCCGCCAAGCTTGTAGGATACGTAGCCGGAGCCACCGAGCACGAACTCGGAGGAGCGCATAACGCCGGTTGCGGAGGGCATATATTTGCCGTAATGATAATCGCCGTCACGGGAATAAGGAATGTTCTCATTCCACCAAACGCTCTCGGTGTTTACACCCTCGTTGGAGAATGCCTCACCCTCAACGACAGTCCAGCCTGCAAGAGAGCCGCACTCGAAGCCACCGTTTGCGATCTCGTGAATGGAGGGAGCCTCTGCCTCGGTCTCATAATCGGTTACCTTGGTGAAGAACACACCCTCGGTCTGAGGATCTGCGTCGCCTACTCTGATATCGTCAACTGCGATATAGCCGTAATAGTAGCTCTCGTCGTTATCTACGATTCTGATGTAGATCTCCTCGCCTGCATACTCGGACAGGTCGAGATAATACTCATAGAAGTTGTCGGTATTGTATACGCCCGAAGCGTATCTGTCGGGCATAACGTATTCCTCGGTATGCTCGTGGAAGTACTCGTTGGTCTGCATAGCGATCATCTTATCGTTCTCTGCTAAATAGAAGCCAACGAAGCAGATTCTTTCCTTTGCCTTAAGAGGAGCGCCGGTGCCCTTTCCGATAGTAAGGGATCCGCCCGCAAGCTTAAGACTGATAGAGCCATCCTCGGGAACGGTGAAGTTACCCGAGCGGAGAGCGCCTGTTCTTGCGCCCGAATACTTTCCGTGATAGCCCTTACCGGTAAGATACCAATTACCGGTCTGGTTGATAGCCAGGACGTTATTGTTTGCATCATTCTCAAACATAAAGCTCTTCTGAGAGGAAACGCAATTATCGTCGAAGGCATCTCCGTATTCAATTGTCCAGCCCGAAAGGTCGGCTGATTCAAATCCACCGTTAAGCAGGGTCTTTACAGGTCCGTTGTCGGGGGCGGGATCGGGATTGGGATCAGGATCGCCCTGATCAAACCACTGACAGCCAACCAAGCCTGCACACAGGGATATTAAACATAAAATGCTTAAAACTAAAATTGTAATTCTACGCATATTGCCCCCTCTATTCACCTAAGTTTCCCATATTTCCGTAGTAAGGGGGTGTTACGGTATCCTTGTAAGCACTGCCCATACGGTAAATGGTGAGCTCGGTAAACTTGATGTTTGCATTGTTGTCGAATATTCTTAAATAATCGGAATCGCCGTACTTGGGATAGATTCTTGTTGTGAAGCTGATAACTCCATCAACATAAACCTCCAGCATAGAGCGGTCCATAAGAATAGTTATTTCATATTCATTCTTTACACGGTCCCAGTTATGGCTGGGCTGACGGCTTACGTAATCCAGCATAGAGGACTGGATTCTGTCTACAAGCACGCCTGTATTGGAGAATCTGATCTCGGTTCTTTCGGTTCTGCCGTCTACGTCGTAGGGGTTGTATCTTAAGAACAGACCCGCAGAGTAATCGGGACTTGTGGGATCAAGCTGGATCTTCGCTCTGATCTCGAGCATATCGCCACGGATCTCGGAGATCTCGCTGTTGATCTCATCAGCGGTCTTGCCCTCGCCGGTGTAGGAATAAAGTGTTTCCTGTCTTAAGGACTCGATCTCACGAACAGGCTCACGGATTACCTCGGTGCCGTCGTCGGAGAGCCAGAGCTCAAGAGGAATTGCAAAGTTGTGCGCCCAGCCTGCAGTAGCATTCTGTGCGGTACCTGCGTCCTTACCCTGAGCGATAGCATAGATGATGGTTCTGCCATCCTCGTAGCTCATACCGTTAGCAACCTGTTCCTCGGTGAGGAAGCAGAAGCCGTTCTGACCTGTGTAAACGCCACGGCCAAGGTCGAAGAGCTTGGGCTTATCGTCGTCTGCGATAAATCTGCAGGTGTTCTTATCAAAGGTTCCTATCCAGTAGTAGCACTCAACGGTGTAGCCGTCTACTGTGTACTGAGGACAGTCGAATAAAATATACTTTGTCTGCGAGCCGTCCTTGGTGCTGATGGGAAGCATTACTACGCACTCCCAGTGCGCACCCTGCTCGGGATATCTGTTGTAGTCACACTGATAGAGGTAACCACGGTGATTCCACTCTCTCATATTCTCGGAGGTGTAAACAACCGCAGAGCCGCCTGCACCGGGAATAGAGGTGGAAACCATCATATAATAGGTTCCGTCGTCGTACCATACGAAGGGATCACGGAACTGCTCTCTCTCGCCCTGGGTATTGTCGTTGGGCTGGGTGATAACAAGCTTATCCTCAACGATCCAATCGGTAAGATAGGGATCATTTGGGTCTGCTGCGTGAGCGAACGCCACGTTCTGTCCGCCGTGGTTGGGATTTCCGTACAGGTTAGTACCTGCGGTAATAGCGAGCCAGGGTGTTCCGTCGGGACCGATACAAGCGCCGCCCGTCCAGATACCCTCAGGACAAATGCCTGCGGTGGGAACCACTGCGTCCTTTACGTATTCCCAGTGAACCATATCCTTACTTACGATATGTCCCCAACGGATCTGCGACCAATAGGGGCCTGCAGGGTTGTGCTGATAGAATACGTGATACATACCCTTGTAGTAGAAGGGAGAATGAGGCTCATTCATCCATACTGCAGGAGGAATTGCGTGATACTGAGGACGGTAACGGTCGCCCTCGTAAACAGAATTGTCAAGTGCGATGTCCTTCCAATCGAGATAGGGGTGATCCTCGGTGGAATCGGTGTCGTTGTAGATCTCACCGATCTCCTTGGGTGTCAAGGCAGAGGAGTAGATCTGAACCTCGTCAAGAAGGCCGGAGATCATCTGTCTCTTGATACCAAACTCGATCTGAGGGCTTACGTATGCGCCGATACGAAGAGGCTCCTCGGTAGAGATGATGCTTGTTGCAACAAGCTCGGGAATGATCGCCTCATAGGACTTTTCGCCATTGTAGAAGAGGGCGATATAGCCTGTGTTACCGTCGAAGGCAACGGCAACGTGGGACCACTCGTAAAGAGGAAGTGCGTTGATGGGATCGTAGAAGCCTACTACGAAGTCCTCGCCTGTTTCCTCGCTGTGAAGTGCCAGCTGGATGCCCCAAAGGCCCAGTCTGCCGTAGCCGAGCAGGAAGCCCTCGCCCATCTCGATATCACCCTTATTGATGATAGAGGTAAGGCGGGTATGTCCCGCTGCGGAGGATGCACCGTCGTAATAAACGATATTCTCAAAAACTCTGGGAGCTACCCATGCGGACATGGTAATTGCCGAGGAGGGAGCTACAAAGTCTCTGTTAACTATATTGTTTGAGAATCCGTCCATGTATAAGGAGTTGCCCTTTACACCCGGTCTTCTCAGGGGATCGTTAGGCTCCTTGAAAAGATTATCTGCATTCTGCTCGTTGAAAACGTAGTTAATGGTATAATCCTTTCCGCTAACCGATTCATTTGCAAGACTTCCGGATGCCTCGTCAAGCGAATAGTTAAGAACAAGAGAGCTCTTACCCTCTGTATCCTTATCCTCATCATCTGTGCCGTCCGTTCCCTTATCGAACCAGGCGCAGCCTGATGCAGTGCCAACTAGCATAACCAGAAGCAGTAATAGTGCTATAAGTCTGTTAAATTTCATAAGTCCTCACATTTTAAGCCCGGACGTGCCAAAGCCTTGTACAATGTATTTTTGTGCCGCAACGTAGGTTACGAAGATCGGTATACTTGTAATTACCAGCGAAGCCATGATCTCGCCCGTGGTAATTCCCTCAATGCTCTTTATGGTAATAAGCGCCGTCTGAATGGGTAAAAGCGACCAGGAGCCGTCGTCGGCTGCCGGGAGTATCATTGACGGCCAGAGATAGTCATTCCATACGCCGATAAAGCAGAATACCGCTACCGTTGCAAGAATGGGCTTGGACAGGGGCATGATAACCTTGAAGAATACACCAAGAGTCGTTGCTCCGTCCATACGTGCAGCCTCCTCATATTCCTTGGGAATATTCTGGAAGAACTGCATAAACAGGAAAATGTTGAATATGCTTATCGCCGCAGGCAGAATAACGCCAATAACCGACATCTCCTGCTTTAATCCAAGCATTATCTTAACTATGGAATAAAGAGGAATTATGGAGGTCTCAACCGGTACGACTATCAGGAAGATAATCATAAAGGAGAGCAGCTTTTTGCCGGGGAAGGTAAGCTTTGCCATAGCGTAGCCCGCAAGTCCGTTGATCAGTATATTAAGTACGATAACGATAGCTGCGTAGATAAAGCTGTTAAGAGCGTATTTCCAGATGTCATAATTCACAAGAACGCTCTTGTAGTTGTCAAATGCAACGCCGAGATTTGCAAAGTCGGGTAAAAACATATTCAAGGATCCGACACTCTCTGCATAAGCCGCCTCGCCCTTGGTAGAGGTCGCCAGCATATACAGTATGGGAAGAATGAATATTAAGGATAAGATTATTCCGACGATGTAATAAATTATCTCTTTTACAGTTTTCTTAGCGGGTGCTTTATTTGGCCTAAAGTTAGGTAAATCCATTATACTTCTATCCATATTATTTCTCCCTGAACATTCTACGCTGCATAAGCGTTACGCCGCCGATAAATATAGTCATAAGCAGCGCTACCGCCGATGACAGACCTACCCAGCGCTCGGTATAACCGCTGTTATACATATAATAGGAGAGAGTCACGGTGTGGGACTGGTATCCTGTCATAAGCATAGGCTGAGTCATAATTCTGCAGGCGCCGATAAATACGGTTATAAGTATGTAAACGAAGGTGGAGCGAAGTCCTACCCAGGTTACGTTCCAGAATTTGTGCCACCAGTTTGCGCCGTCAAGAGCTGCCGCCTCGTAAAGATCCTTTCTGATATTGGAAAGGCCCGAGAGGAAGATCAGCATCTGATATCCACAGCCCTGCCAAGCACTGAGTACGATGATACAGGGCATAGCGGTTTCGGGATCACGAAGCCAATCGTGCGGCGGAACACCGAACATACCAAGCATAGCATTCAGAAGTCCTCCCTCTCCGGGAGCAAGGATCTGTTCCCAAAGAAACGCAGTAACCGAAAGCGAGATTACAACGGGAGCGAAGAAGCATACCTTGAATATCTTACTTCCGAAGCAGGGGCGGTTTACAAAGAGGGCAAGCAGAAGTGCAAGTCCGATCTGTAACGGAACTACCCCGACTACGAATGTAACGGTGTTTTTAATGGCATTGTATAGCATTCCCTTCTCGGATATTTCCTCGAAGAGCTCCTTGAAGTTGTCAAGGAATACAAATTTCATATCATTGGGTCTGAGGAGATAATAGTCGGTAAAGGCATATCCGAGCGAGTACAGGATCGGTAATAAGATAAACAGAAATGCAAGAATTACCGAAGGTAAAAGCATAAGATATGCGGTTATCGAGGATTTTACTCGGTAGACCTCCTTACGCTTCTTCGACGTGGCCAGGTCATAAACGACGAAGCCACAGAAGGCGGCGAAAAACAATCCTAAAATAATTAATGAAGATGTTGTCATTTTTTCATTTAGTTAGTTTGTATTTTTTTATTTTTTAACCTTATCCATTGCGTCCTGAAGGGTGTTGGTTGCGTTGTTTACAAGATCGCTTACGTTGCCGTTACCAAGACCGTAAATGATCTGGTTGAAGGTGGTGGAGAAGGTGGGGTATGCAACGGTTACGGGACGCTCTCTGCCGCTGAGCTCAAGCTGCTTGAGAAGAGTGTACTCGGGAGAGCCGGGCTGGTAGTTCTTAACAACGTCTCTACGTGCGGGGATCATACCGGTTGCATTGGTAATAGCCTCAGAGCTCTCTGCGGAGGTCATCCACTTAAGAAGCTCGAGAGTTGCAGTCTTATCGGTGTGATGGTTGTTGGTGATAGCGTAGGACCAGCTACCGGTTGCACTTGCAGCCTCTACACCCTTGGGATAAGGAAGAAGGCCCCAGTCGTCACGGGAAGCGAAGATCTCTCTGTACTTGTTGTCGAGATCGGGAATGGTCCAACCGGAGGAAAGATACATACCAACCTTACCGGTGAAGAAATCGGTTGGGCCGATGGAGTAGGAGGTGTAGCCGGAGCTGATAAGATCCTTGATGAACTGGAAGCCCGCCTGGGTCTCCTTGGAGTTGTAGTAGCCTCTTGCGGTGTAGCCGTCCTCGGATACGAACTCGCCGCCGGTCGCATAGATGAAGGGGTAAAGGAGATAGGGAGCGGTCTCGTCCTTGGTAGCGTCAAGACGCATATCTACTGCGTAATCAACGCCGTGTGCCTTAAGTCTTGCACATACGTCCTTGAACTGCTCGAGAGTCCAGGGATTCTCTGCGGTGTAGCCGCTAACGTCGATGCCTGCCGCATTGAATATCTTCTTGTTGTAGAAGAAGCCTGCGCTGGATTCCTGAATAGGAAGACCGTAGAGCTTGCCGTTATACTTGTTGAGAGAGAAGAACTTTTCCTGCTCCTCCTCGGAGATAAGATCGCTGATATCATAGAGCAGGCCTGCGCTTGCGTATGCAGCGGTGTTGGGTGCGTCGAAGGTGATGATGTCGGCGAGAGTTCCCTCAAGCTGATTGTTCTGAAGCTCGGTCTCGTAGCCGGATGCACCTGCGGAACGTGCCTTGAAGATAGCCTGAGCCTTGATCTTCTGATCCTTGTAGGCTGCGTTGAAGGCGTTGATTCTCTTCTGATAAGCCTGACCCTCGGTGGAGGACTTATCAACGTGGAACATGATCTTTACAATGGTGTTGCCCTCGGAGTCGGTGGAGGGAGTATCATCTCCGCCGCCACCTGTACCGGTGCCGCCACCGCCGCCACATGCGGTCATGCCGAACAGCATGATGATCACAAGCAGAATTGAAGTAATTGAGGTTAAAAGCTTTTTCATTTTCTTTCTCCTTACATACATTTATTTTTTAATTAATAATCACTTGGTAGTCGTGCCGAGCACGAATTTTGTTTTCAGAACGGTTCTCTGACAGGTCTCTTCGCCATGTATTTTTTTAATGAGCAATCCCACAACCTGTCTTGCCATCTCTTCAATAGGCTGCTCTACGCAGGTGATACTGTTATTGCCCCACTGGGTGAAGGTGCCGTCGTAAGAAACTATCTGAAGATCCTCGGGAATCCTCTTTCCCTGCTCCATCGCCGCCTCATAGAAGTACTGCGACAGAGTGTAGCCCGAAACGAACACGCCGTCGGCGTCAGGATATTTCTCCATAAAGTCGTTGACTACCGTCGTTTCGTCGCCGTGCTGCATAACCTTGTTTACTATACGGGGAGTCATTCCGTATTCCTCCATAACGTCAAGGTATGCACGCTCTCTTTCAAGAACCTCTGATGCCACAAGAGGTTTTGAGCCTACAAAGCCCACTCTTTCAGCACCTCGTTCTATCATAAATTTTACCGCCTTTTTGGTGGCGTCATAATTATCGCTGGTAACGTAGGGGATATTCTGTCCGAAGGTTCGGTCTACCGAAACTATGAAACAATTCTGAAGATCATCCTCCTCGTGCATATAGTGGGTAACAAATACTGCTCCGTCAACCTCTCTCTGCTTGATCTTCGTAATGATCTCGGTCTCCCTCTCAACCTTCTGCTGTGAGGAAACCAAAATTGTCGAATATCCGAATTTACTTGCCTCGTCCTCTATGTAATAGGCAAGCTTAGCGAAGAAAGGATGATCAATAACAGGCACCAGGAGAGCTATGATCTTCGTTTCGTTTTTTCTCAAACGGAACGCCATATTGTTTCTGGAATAGTTGAGCGCCTTCATGGCTTCAAGAACCTTTTCTCTGGTCTTTGCGCCAACCGCCTTTTCGTTGTTGATAACTCTTGAAACCGTACCAACTCCTACTCCCGCATATTTCGCTACGTCTTTAATCGTTGTTTCCATATTTTAATCTCCAAAATTCTAATTGCTAAGGTGTTAAGCAATTATTTTGGGTTAGTCAACTAGGGTTACTGTAACGGTGTGATCGCCGTTGATCACAACGCTGTTGCTCTCCTCGGTGAGAAGCTCTGCGCCGATGGTGAGCATAAGATTCTCTATTTCGTACTGATCAAGGCTCAGCTGTGTGCCATTAACGCTTACGCTCTCTACCTCAATGTTTCCAAGATAGATAACTGCATTACAGCCACTCTGGATAGTCATATCCTTGAGAGTGGTCTCTGTAACTGCGGTAACGTTTACGGTGAACTCATAAGCGCTTGCTCCGCTTACAGCCTTGAAGGTGTAGGTGCCTACGGGAAGAAGCTCGAAGTATGCAGCATCGATCACAAGATTTCTGCCCTCGGTCTTATAGAAGGCTCTGTCAATCTTGGTGTTAGCCATAGTCTTGTTGTAAAGAGATGTGATCATCTGCTTGGAGTCGCCCACAACGGTCAGGCTTCCGTTTCCACCGTAGGTGTACTCGTCGTTGAAGTTTACGATAGACTTGAAGGTCGCCTTACCCGAGTAAACGTTAAGACCGAAGAGACCCTCGGTGGGCTCGCTCTCTGCAAGCACGGTATCAATGGCAAGAGTGCCGTTGATGTATGCCTTGATAGCAGAGCCGTTTGCCTCTACTCGTAAAACCACGTTGCTTGTGTTCACACCGTGAGCGGATGCTCTGCCGATCTCACCACGGGGAGACCACATCTTAACAACCTTTTCGTTGTTGTCGTAGTTGAAGATAATGTAATCGCTCATATCCTCACTAGCTCTGAAGATGAAGGCAGCCGCAACCGCCTCAAGAGAGAAGGATACAGAGCAGTTGAAGTCTGCTGCGCCCTGGCCGGAAAGAAGATATCCGTCGCCTGCGGGAGTGTATGCAACGATCTCGGAGCCCTTTGCGATCCAGTTACCTGAGATAATGCCCTCGGAACCGAATGAGATATCGCTCTCGGGATCAGCCTCGTAAACGGTAACGTCAATTACCTTTCTCTGATTGCCGCAGGTGGCAATAAGAGTTGCATTACCCGCCTTAAGAGTCTTTACGATAACGCCGCCTGTGGTATTTTCAAGAGCAACCACGTCCTCACCGTCGCCGAGAGTCCAGATGATCTCCTGGCCGGAGGTGGAGTATGCGGTAACCTGTCTTTCGGTGGTGATGGCTGTATCGAGCTCGATCGCCTCATCGCTTACGTAGAGAACGGTCTCGCCCTCAACTACCTCGCCGGTGCGCCAAACAGATGCGATCTCGTTAAGCTCAAGCTTTTCAACCGTAGCCTCGCCGCCTACCGACAGCTCTGCACCAACAGAATAGGGAGATGCAAGAGTCAGTACGTAGAAGGGGATCTTGAAGTCGTCACAGAACACCTCAACACCGCCGTTATCCGACAGGATGTAGAAGCTCTGAGAGCCGAAATCTCTGGGACCGGAGGTGAACTTGAAGTGATAATCTCTGATGCTGAGGCCTGCAGAGGAGGTGAATCTACGGTCAACGTAGTAGCCGTCCTCCTTATTCCAACCGATCTCGGTATACTCATCAGCGCTTACGTTGATCTTAATGGAAATAGGCTCATCATTGGGGTTGTCGATGCTGAGAAGCATCTCAAATATATGTGTATTAACATCTGCGAGAAGATTATCCGAGAGCTCATCAACCTTTACGTTGTTTACGCTGATCAGATTTTCCTTCTCAAATGCTGTGCTTTCGGTAGTAATAGGTGTCTGGGTAAGGATATATCCGTCGCCCTCGGAAGCAAGTCCGTAAATAACGGGAATGGTCATACCGCTACCGTTCCACACCTTTCTTGCATTTGCGTAAATGCCGCTGTCGGTATCTGCGGGAACGCCTGCAAACCAATGGAGACCAACAGTCTTGCCGAAGTAATCGCTCTGCTCATCTCTGATGCTGAAGGTCTGCGCTGCATAGGAGTCGGGACCGAAGTCCATCTTCTGAATGTCGGCAGGATCGATCGCACCGCCGTCCTTATCGGTGAATACGATGCTGTTGCCGTCATAGATAAACTTACCAACTATGTACTCTCTTGAGGTAAGAGTCATAACGTTGAATATCTCACCGTCGTCCGCAGTAAGTGTCAGAACGTCGGGACACTCGGGTACGTTTATGTTAAACTGACCTGCATAGGACCAATCCCAGAGGTTAGTGGACTTCAAGAACCACACTCTGTTTTCCTGCTGGCCTGTAAGAGCCATACCCCATGCGGTGGTCTTGCCGTTTTCGTCAACCTCTACGGGGAATACCTTGGGGTCACGGCAGGCAACCTTATGGAAGATGCCGTCGGCTCCTGTCGCCACGTCCTGAGGAATAAGCTTACGCTTGGTCCAGGTCATACCGCCGTCGTCGGAGGACATAATCATCTGATCCTGTCTGCCGCCGTCACGGGTGTAGAAGGCGATAATACCGTTACCCTCGCCATTCGGGAACCAGTTGAAGCTATCAATGGTAGCGCTGTCGCCGAGTCTGTACTCGTAAGCAGAGCCGGACCACATGTAGCCGTTTGCCTTATCGCCCCAATCTGCATCGGGGAACAGACAGATGGGAAGAAGCTCCCAATGAGCAAGGTCACGGCTTCTTGCGTGTCCCCAATACATATCGCCCCAATAGTTGTTATAGGGGTGATGCTGATAATAAAGGTGATAGTATCCGTCAAAATAGATAAGACCGTTAGGGTCGTTGTTCCAGTGTGCGTACTGGGAGAAGTGATACTGGTTACGGTAGAGCTCGGTGTAATAGGAATAGTCGCTCTGTCCGTAGTAGATGTCTGCGAATTTAACCTTGGATGCGAAGCAGTTAAATCCGATATTACCTCCGCCGTAGGTCACGCCCTCGGGCAGAAGCTCAAGAGAATCAAGCTCGATTGTGTTATCAATACCGAATCTGCGGATGTTGTCTGCGTAGAACTCTGCATAAACGCCATCCTCCTCGGGAGTGATGATGACCTTAAGCTGAACCTTGTCAATGCCTGCAACCTTTGAGCCGACAATATGCTTTTCGCTGTCCGTCATCTTATCGTTACCGATAAAGTAGTCGGTCAAAAGCTCTACCGCAGTGGTCTTGCCGTTTTCAACCGAGAAGTAAAGCAGCTTTACAAGGTTAGCCGCTCTGTCCACGTTGAATACCCAATAGTGGGAGCCGTCCTCTGCGCCAAATACAAGACCGGCAGCCACACCGTTCTCAAAGGAGACGATGGAGGTGAAAACATACTTTTCATCAGCGCCGTAAGAAATCTCTGTAAGATTGAATCTGTCGCCGCTGCTCTCCATGCCGACGTCACTGATATTCGCCTCATAATCATTGGTGTCCTCGAAGGTAACCTCGTTACCGTCGCCACCCTGATTTGAAGTGTTACTGTCGGCATTTGTCAAGGCTCCACCGCTCGCACTTCCCTCTGTGTCGGGTGTGCTGCCGATAAAACTACATGCCGCTAATGAAAAACTCATGATGACAACAAGTGCCAAGCATACGATTTTGTTAAGATTTTTCATTATTGTCCCTTTCTCTTATATGTTAAGATGTTTATTTATAGTGTCTAAATCAGGTAGGTGATCTATCGCACCACGGCCTGTGGTGTTAAGCGCACCCGCTATGTTGCCGAAGCGAAGCGAGTGGTTTAAGATCTCCTCGGTCAGAGGGTTTCCTACATTATTATTAAGAATAGAAAGCGCTCCTGCAAAGAAGGCGTCCCCCGCACCCGTGGTGTCCACAGGCTTGACCGTAATTGTGGGAATTCTGTTTCTCTTTCCCTTATATCTCCATTCGCTGCCCTCCTTGCCCAGTGTGATAAGCACCAGCTTGTCGGTCAGGGAATTTACGTACTCCTCGGTAAAGGTCTCAACCTCGTCCTCGGAGAATTTAACTATATCAGCACGGGACAGGAGCTTTTTATAGGTGCTGACAGCACTCTCTCTGTCTCTGAAAATATCCGTGCGGTAATTTACGTCAAAGGCAACCGTCTTGCCGAGAGAATGTGCACGATCTATTATATCGAGCGCATATTCAACGCAATCGGGATCTGCCAGCATAAGCGATCCCACAGAAATAATATCTGCCTGTGCTATCAGCTCGTCGCTGACGGGCGGCATGCAGTAGTCTGCGGTATTCTTACGGTAGAAGCAGAAGGATCTGTCCCCCTCCTCGTTAAGCTCCACAAAGGCAAGAGTGGTGTTTCGCTCTGTGTTTTTGTGAATGTAGGTTGTGTCCATGCCAAAATCCTTGGCATACTTTATCAAAAACTGACCTATCAGATCGTCGCCCACGCTGCCGACGAATTTAACGTCTGCACCGAATTTCTTAAGTGCGCAGGCAACGTTGAAGGGAGCGCCGCCCGCCTTTCTTTCATAGGTCGTAATTCCGTTCTTCTCCTCACCGATCATATCGGCAAGTATCTCACCAATGCAAATTAACAATTTAAGCCTCCGTTTGTTCTGCCTTCTGCTGCTCCGACTGCTTTTCACACAGCTTCTTTTCCTTGATAACAAATACTGCAGATCTGATAACAAGTACTACAAAGAACAGCACCAGCGGTAGAGTGTTTATCAAATTCCGATTTATTGCAAATCCTGTCACTACGGCGAATACGCCGGCTGCAAATCCCGACGGCCATAGGAAGGTTCCGACGATCTTCACCATCGAGCCGAGGGAGTGAACGCTTTCGATACCGAGAAGCTTCATCACGGAATATCCCAGCAGCGCCGCAACCAGAAGCATAAGCGCTATAAAGGGTGCCAGGGTGATCGTATTCAGAAAATGAGCGTATACGTTCAAGAACCAATTCTCAAAGAAGGCATCCTTGATAAAGTCATCCACAGCCTCGTTTGCCTCGGTCTGCGATGCTTCCACGGGGATAAGCGCTCCGTTTTCCATATTGCTGTAAAAGCCGTAGAAGGATATATTCATTCCACCGCTTGTGGTAAAGGCTCCTGCTATATAATCATCAAATATAAATAAGTAATCACTAATATTCTTACTTATATATTGATGATAGTAGTAATTACGTAAGAGAGGTACCTTTGAGCCGGTCTCATAAGCGGTTATCTCGGGATAATAGCTTACAAAGTAAAGCTCATAGATGCTCCTGTTATACTCTTCCCTCGTGATCTTCTTATCCGCAAGATCTGTCGAAAGCTTTCCGACCTCTGAGGCCTTTTCATCGCCAAGACCCATAAGATATACCTTGTAGCTCTCCACCAGTTCTTCGGTAAGCACAAGCTCCTTTCCCGTATATCTGATCTTGAAATCAAAATTAAGCCTCGGAACCTCGCTTAAGGTAAGATATTCCTGGTAGGTTATCCTTGTATTCTTACCGTCGTTTGAAATGCAGTATGCCTCGATCTCGGCAAGAGCATTTGCAGGTCTGGAATCAACCACCACCTCAACGCCGTTTACCGAATAGGTCTGCTTATCCTCGGCACTTTCAAAGGTATTTATCAGAAGCGATTCGGTGTATTCACCGCCCTGCCCTCTTACCTTAAGGTCGCCGTTCAGAATCTCCACAGCTATACGCTTATCCGCATCGGCATTGGCAAGCACCGAGTGTGCCGTCGCAGCAAAGTCGGGCGAGGTTGCGTAATGCAGACCGAATGGCAGCATCTCTCCGCCCACAAAGCCCGAAAACAGAAATACAAGAGCCAGAAGAAATGCGAAGAAAATATTCGTATATCCACGCTTTGGTGCCGTTTTTGATGTTTCGTGAGAGAAGAAGCTAAGGAAGAAAAATTTAAACCATTTTTTCATATATTAATCGTTGCCGTATTCTCTCGACATAATAGACAGCTCGGTCTCTCTGTCAAAGAGATGTACGAATCTTTCATTAAAGCTTACGTTGACGGTGTCGCCGGGTCTTAAGTCGTTTCTCTCAGGCACACTCACTATGAAGTCCTGATCCTGATCCTGCATACGAAGGAAGAGCTGAGTGGTGTTACCGAGAACCTCCTTGATAGTAAGAGATGCTCTGATGCCTGCATCGTCAACCTTGATGTTCTCGCCTCTTGCGCCGAGATAAACGCTGTGAACCGAGCCGTCAAGGTACTCCTTGTTTATGGTTCTGAGATTATTGAGATCAAGCTTAACGCTCTGACCGTCCTCAAAGGTAACGCCGAGCTTATCACCCTCACGGCAGATGTCAACGTTGAAGAAGTTCATCTGGGGAGTTCCGATAAAGCCTGCAACAAACTTGTTATCGGGATAATCGAACAGATTGGTAGGTGTATCTATCTGCTGAATAACGCCAAGCTTCATAACTACGATTCTTGTGCCCATAGTCATAGCTTCTATCTGGTCGTGGGTTACGTAGATGAAGGTGGTCTTAAGCTGATTATGTAATTTAACGATCTCGGCTCTCATTGCCGTTCTGAGCTTTGCGTCAAGGTTGGACAGAGGCTCGTCGAGAAGGAATACCTTAGGTCCACGAACCATTGCACGTCCAAGCGCTATACGCTGACGCTGACCGCCTGACATCTCTGCAGGCTTGGAATCAAGAAGCTCCTCAATTCCCAGAATACCTGCCGCCCACTGAATCTTGTCATCGATCTCCTGCTTGGACATACGAACGTAATCGTATAATTGTACGGGAGTTTCGTTGTAATACTTAAGCTCGTTCTCGGTATCCTTGATTCGTCTTTCAAGAAGATTCTTCTTTTCCATGAAGTAGGCAATATCCGAGTCGACCTGCTCCTCATTTTCTTTGGCAGCCATCTGCGAAACAAGCTCACCCTCTAAGGATGCTTGCTCCTTCTGAAGCTTCTTCAGCTTCTTATTAAGCTCCTTGATCTTCTTATCGTCGATCGCAACCACCGGATTGCCGTCGCCGTCAAGCTTCGGAACAGGAACCTTACGCATTTTAAGACCGAATGCGATATTATCGTAAGCTGTGAGGTGAGGATAAAGCGCATAGCTCTGGAACACCATCGCTATATCTCTGTCCTTTGCGTCAACGTCGTTAACCAGCTGGTTATCGATATAAAGCTCGCCGCCGCTTATCTCCTCCAGACCTGCAATCATTCTGAGAGTGGTGGATTTACCGCAACCGGAGGGACCAACGAATACGATAAACTCGCCATCCTCTATCTCCATGTTAAAATCCTTTACGGCAACGAAATCGCCACTTCTCTTTTTCGCCTCGCCCTTGGCATTCTTTTTAGCCTTGCCAACGCCGGGATAAATTTTGTAAACGTGCCTCAGTAATAAGTTAGCCATAGATGACTTCCCCTTTTCCTTAATTTACTATCCTTTTGGCTGAAAATATGAGCAATGTTCACAATTTCAGCTTGCTTTGGAAATGTTTCCAATGTCATTATATACTAATAAAAACAAAAAAGCAAGGGGTTTTTGGAAATGTTTCCAATTTTTTATTAAATAAAATTATTTTTTTGTCTTTTTAAACAAAAAATCCATTTTATTTCATACAAAATGACCAAATAGATTTTACAAACACAAAAAGAACCGCTTCTTGCGATGCTCTTTTTATATGAATTTTTGTGTATAATGCAAAAAGGGACGCCCCAAAAGAGCGCCCCTTTCACAATTTATAGGTTATTTAGTGGTTGAGCCAAGCACGAATTTTGTTTTCAGAACGGTTCTCTGACAGGTCTCCTCGCCATGTATTTTTTTAATGAGCAATCCCACAACCTGTCTTGCCATCTCTTCAATAGGCTGCTCTACGCAGGTGATACTGTTATTGCCCCACTGGGTGAAGGTGCCGTCGTAAGAAACTAT
>JAZSMV010000106.1:0-24662 GCA_045536065.1 Eubacteriales bacterium
ACCAGTACTCAATGTTACCGTTCTCGAAGCAGGTAGCAGCCTTAGCCTCTACGTGAGTAAGAGTGCCGTGTGCCATAGGAAGAACTACGGAAAGAAGGTTGGTGCTCTGAACGCCCTCTGCGTCAAGCCATGCATAACCGCAAGCCTCGCAGTACCAGTACTCAATGTTACCGTTCTCGAAGCAGGTAGCAGCAACAGCCTCTACGTGAGTAAGAGGAGCGTGTGCCATAGGAAGAACTACGGAAAGAAGGTTGGTGTTCTGAGTGCAAGCCTCGTCGAGCCAAGCATAACCGCAGGTCTCGCAGTACCAGTACTCAATGTTACCGTTCTCGAAGCAGGTAGCAGCCTTAGCCTCTACGTGAGTGATAGCAGGATGCTTAGGCTCAGCAATAACCTCTTCACATACGGTACAGATCTGGGGAGTATCGCAGGTTGCAGCATCGCCGGGGGTGTGGCCAAGAGGCTCACCTACGGTCTGATTACATCTGTAGCAGAAGGGAGCCTCAGTACAGGTTGCAGCAGTAAGCTCGTGCTCAACAACTACGGTTTCCTCACAGTTGAAGCATACGCCACTTTCGCCACAAGTTGCACCCATTACCCAGTGACCGGTAGCGGGATAAACCTCGTTTGCGGTTTCGTTACAACCCTCTGTCTTACAGTGAGCAACGTAGATACCGTCGGTAGTACAGGTAGCATATACTTCCTGCTCTACTTCCCAATCGTGGTAGCCGTAAAGCTCGGAAGAAAGCTCATACTCCTGATGATCGTTACAGTAAGAGCAAGTAGCCTCTCTGTAACCGTCAGTCTGACAGGTAGGAGCTACGTATGTTTCGGTGTTAGTTACGTAATCGTGACCATCGGGATCGATCTCGGTAGCCTCGGTCTTGTAAGTATCGCAGATGTCACAGCAGAATACTGCAACACCGGGAGTGGTACAGGTAGCATTAACAACGTCCTCGTGGAACCAAACCTGGCTCCACTCGTGCTCACAGGTATCGGGATCGATAGGAGCACCAAGAGAAATAGTAACGGTAGGATCGGAATCCTCAGCATTCCATACACCAAGACCAATTACGTATACGTGACCTGCAACGATATTGAAGGAGTTTACGTCCTTGTTGGATGCGGAATCGCTAAGAGAAGGATCGGTCTTGTCGGTTACAAAGAGCCAAGAATTTGCGGTTGCGTAAGTGATATTAAGAACACCATTCTCAGTAGCAGTGAAGGTGTAGAATATCATGTTGGTGGAGTCGCCGTCAGCAGTAGCGGACTCGGGAAGAGTGCTCCAAACGTAGGGATTGTTCTCGGAGCCGTCGGGCTCGGTAGGAGTATCATCGTCATCGTCGCCGCCTGCGGTTGCAACGGTTACGTTAACGGAATATGTACCAGCGCCAGCCATAGAGATAAGCTTAACGGTGTAGGTACCAGCCTCAAGAGGTACCTCGTATCTACCAATCTGCATACCGGTACTGTCAAGTACGATAGCAAGAAGAGAATCGGATGCGAAGGTGTAAGTACCTGCCTCGGTAACTACGAAGGTATAGTCCTTACCATCGATAGCGTGCTCTTCACCGATTACAACAGAGTTCTCGCCCATAGCAAGCTCCTCGTTGTCGATTACGTCATCACCGCCGGTAGAACCGCCATCTTCTACGTCACAAGCCTCGTAGGACCACTCGATAACCCAATCCTGCTTGCTGGCAGAGCCGATGTAGAACTCAAGAGTTGCACCAGCCTCAAGGCCAACAGTAAAGGTAGCGCCCTCAAGGTTGTTGTAGTAATCAACGTAGGGACCGTTTACAGGGGGGAAGCTATCACAATCGGTTGCTTCCCAAGCGCCAAGACCTGCAGGAAGAGTGAAGGTGTACTTACCCTCGCCGCCAGCGGTGAAGGTTACCTTGTCAACCCAGCAGTTGTTATCAGTGGTGGTAGCCTCGATCTCGTTAGCGGGCTCTTCCTCTACGGGAGTAACCTTGGTCTCAACCTTGAAGATGATGTTACCGCCATTCTTGATAGCGTTGGTGTTGTCGGTACCGATGTAGTATGTACCGGGCTTGGAAATGGTGAGCTCGCTGAGGTAATTGTTGTTCTTACCAGCGCCAACACCCTCGGTGCCCTCGGTGAATACGTCATCAGTCTGAGATGCAACTACAAGCTCGCCGTTCTCATCAAAGATACCGATCTCACGGCCGTCGCCGCCACAGTTCCACCATACCTTAACGGTAGCGGTGCCGTTAACAACGATCTTGATAGCGTTCTTGGTACCATGACCGATAACGTTGCCTTCGGAATCCTTGAAGTCCTCATCAATAGCGGTTGTGCCACCCCAGTTAAGTCTGAGACCCTCTGTAACGGTGTAACCGTCGGGCCAGGTCTTATTCTTAGTGGTGTCAACCTTTGTCTTTGCGGAGTAGTAGATGGTGTAGAAGCTGGAATACTCCTCAACAGCGCCATCTGCCTTATCGCCTGCTGCAAAAGCAGTAAGAGTCTGAACGTCAAGAACGTAGGTTCTTACGCCATTGTAGTCGGGATCCTCTGCGCCACATGCGGAGCAGGTACCCTCTACGTAGTTGTGTCCGGTAGCGTTAAGAGTAGCCTGAGCCTTGGTGGTCTCGCCACAAACGGTACAAACCTTACCGTCGGAAAGACCGGCCTCAGTACAAGTGGGAGCAGTACCCGCTACCTTCTCTTCGGTGTGACCGAGAGCTGCAACTGCCTGAGTGTAGGAGTAGCCACACTCGTCACAAGTGAAGGTCTTCTCGCCCTCTTCGGTACAAGTGGGAGCCTTAGTCTCTTCAACAGAGTAAGAATGCTCGGTGCACTCGGGTACCGGAGGTACGTATTCGGGATCTACTGCGCCACAAACGCTACAATGACCGTTTGCGTAGTAGCTGTGTGCTGTTACGTTGGAGGTTGCGGTAGCGCACTCCTCAGTATCAGTACAGGTTGCTGCGTGCCAGTGATTGGTCTCGTCATAGGACCATTCCTCACTGAACGTGTGCTCGTGAACAGGGGGCTGGGGCTTAAGCTTGTCGATAAAGCCCTGAATTGCTGCGCAGGATGCAAGAGTGAATACTGTCGCAACAAGAACAACCACTGCTACAAGCAGCTTAAAGTTTCTCTTCATAATAGAGATCCTCCTTTTGAATTTTTATTTCAGTTTATGAAATAACTTATTTTCGCCGCTTTGCGAATTCACGGCCGGAAATTCAGGTATTTTGCAAAATAAAAATAAATACCTGTATATATTATAGAACAAGCGATTGGATTTTTCAAGGGTTTTTTGAATATTTTTCTAATTTTTTAATATTTTTTTACATTCTTTTCCTTTAATTAAGAATATTTATGCGTATATTCAGAATATTTATGCAGAAATAAGTAAAGTTATGGCAATATGACATGCGACTTCTCCCCCTGCACTGCTCTCAAAATCGCTGAAAACACCGAAAAAAATTCAAAAAAACAAAAAACCGCACCCGATATGAGTGCGGTTTTGAAAATGTTTATTTAGTCTATATTACTCCGCCAAAAACCATACCCAAGTATAGGATGCGGTGATGGAGTAGGTTCTTACATCTCTGCTCGAAGCGTAGAATGCCAACGCACGACCTGTGTAGGTGGCATTAACGATCCTCTGATTCTCGCTATCAAGGGTCCAGCCTGTGCCGGTGTCGGAGATATTCTTGGTTATTCCGACAGCCTTGGTATCGTTCTTAGTCATACGAAGGTAGTTCTTTGCGCCGCCAGAGTCAAGGAAGTAAATATATGTCACGCCGCTGACGGTTTCCATATAATACTCGGTTGCATAATCACGGCCTTCGGTGGTGGCAAGAGTGCCTGAGTATATGCTGTTAGCAAGGTAATAGTCGGTGCCGTTATGAGTAGCGAGAAGGGTTATCGCAGTGCTGTCGCTCTGGGTATTTTTCTCCCATTCAGCGATAAGAATAAGGTCGCCCATTACGGCGCTGTCAAAGCTCCAACGGTCGTCACCGTTGTACCAGCCGAGGAAGGTATAGCCATCCTTGGTGGGATCTGCGGGAGCAGATGCCTTCGATCCGCTCTCAACAGTCTGTGTGGAAAGAGTGGTGCCGCCATCCTTAAAGGTTACGGTGTAGACGGTGGTGGGATCGCTTCCCTCTCCTCCCTGATCGGGAGCCGAACCGCCGCTCTTACGGTAAATTGAGATAGGCTTCTCGGTTGCACCGGTGTAGCAGGAGAACAGACCGTTTGACTGATTGTACTGCAGAGTGCCACGGGCATTACTTCCCTGCGCCACTACGGTTGCAACTCCGTCGGTTGATACCGTGATCTTCCAGCTGGAGTTAGCGGTAAGGCTGGTCTCGGTTCTCAGGTAGTTATTGGTAGAGCTTGCCGCATACAGATAGCCGTTGCCAACGTAGAAGGCAAAGCTACCGTCCACAGCTCCGTTCTCGAGAGTGATAACCTGAACGAGAGTGGTGTCAAGAGTAACACTTCCTGCGCTCTTTGCAATCGATACGTGTGCTCGGTTATTCTTGTTCTGAGTAATGCCGAGAGCATAGTCGGCGCTATTTGCAACGATAACTATCTGATCGCCAACCGAAAGCTGACCTGCGTCGGTAACAAGCTGCCATATGCAGTCGGCGGTCTCATCGCCGCCATCGTCCTCACCTTCAAGTGCCGCTCCGCAGTTGTCACAGCTGTTGTCGGAGTTTTCGTCTGCGTGAGGAATTGCAGGAATGGTGGACTGAGCTACAAGAACCTCGTTACACACAGAGCAATGAGAGCCCTCGGTCTTGCCTGCTTCGGTACAGCTGGGTGCTACCGCACTGTCGGTAACTACGGTGTGAGGAAGCTTATATTCGATCTCACAGAGATCACACTTAAGAGCGGACTTGCAATCGGGAGTACCGTCAAAGCTGTGCTGTGTGCAGAAGGCGAGAGTCATAGACTTGATTCTCACCTGCTTGGTTCCCACAACGTCGATCTTAAGAGAGGTGTAGGAGCCGTCAAGGATATATGTATGGGTCGCATAAGCGCTTGTAACGTTTATTCTGCCGACCTCCGTCCAGCTCTCGCCACCGTCGTTGGATCCAAGGATAACGAGAACGTCTGCGTTGTAGCCTGCGTTAAGGCTTATAGCCGTTATGGGCTTTGCGGAATTGATAACTGCGTAGTTTTCACCCGAGTAAATTCTCAGCTCGGACGTGAAATAACAGCCGTTTGTGATAACAGAGGTATTGCCGTCCAGCTGATGCACCTCGCCTGCGGCATTAGCTGTGCCTGCGGGATAGTCGGCGAAGGTGTAAGGAAGCCTATAAACAACCACCTCTGCCTCGCCGCAGGAGGTACAGCTACCGTCTACGTAGGTGTGACCGGTTGCGGGAATAACAGTCTGCGCTGTAAATACAGTCTCACAGTCGGAGCACTTCTCTCCGACGGTAAGTCCCGAAGTCACGCAGGAAGCGGCAGAGCCGGGGATCTCGACGATATTATGCTCGGTGGAGAGATACTCTCTACCGCACTTCTCACAGATTCCCACCGCATTACACTTGGCATTGCCGCCCTCGTGGGTGCAGTTTATATCAAGGGTCATATAGGCATTTCCGCTGGAGCCGGGGATATTGGTGGCCTTATAGGTGCGGATGTCCTGATTCTTATAGGTGGCGATATAGCGCTCGCCGTAATAGAGATAGCCGTTAGTCGCATCGTAAACGATAGACGTAGGCTCGGTTACAAGCTTAAAGCCCTCATTATCGTCAATTATGGAAATATACTGCTTTACGCCCTGAGCGTCAAGGTAGTAAACCTGTACTCCGTCCTCGACCTCATTCATACAAATAACCACAGCCTCGTCCTTATTTTCGGTGAGAACACCCTTGCCGCCTGCGGCAGTGCCGTTCCAATAATAAGTAACACCGTTTACGGTAGCGCAAAGAATATAAAGCTCCTCTCTGCAGCTGTCACAGGAGCCGTTGCTGTCCTCGTCCTTATGGCCGAGAATACCACCCTCGGTAGCACCGCAGCCGTCGCAGGTCTTGGGCGAAGTACAGTCTGCGCCCGTCCAGGAGTGGTCGGTCATAGGAATTTCCTGCTGTGCAAGGATAACCTCGCTGCATACAGAACAATGCTTACCTTCGGTAAGACCTGTCGAATTACAGGTTGCCTCAACCGCCTCGTCTGTAACCTCGGTGTGACCGAGAGGAGAGGTGATCTGCTGAGCTAAGATGACCGTCTCACATACCGAGCATTTAACTCCTGCGCTAAGGCCGGTGGCCGTACAGGTCGCCGATACCTCGGGGATCTCGGTCTCGGTGTGTCCTGTTGCAGAAACAACCTGCTGTGCCTTGATGATCTCGCCGCAGTTTTCGTTCTTGCACTTGATTCCCTCGGTCAGACCGTCCTTGGTGCAGGTGGGAGCTGACGCAGGGAGAGTTATGGTTTCGGTATGAGCGCACTCCGCCTCACGAATAAATCCGCAAGCGTTACATTCCGCATCATACTTATCCGTATACGTATGAGAAATAACAGGTGTCTCGGTCTGCTCCTTAAGAACATCATCACAAACCGAGCAATGCTTACCCTCTGTAAGACCGGGGGTGGTACAGGTAGCGGCCACAGCCTCATCTATAACCTCGGTATGACCGAGAGCAGAGGTGGTCTGCTGAGAGGCAAGAACTGTATCACATCTGTCGCAGTGCTTACCTTCTGTAAGACCTGTTGTAGTACAGGTAGCGGCCACAGCCTCGTCAACTACCTCATTGTGTCCGAGAGCGGCAGCAGGCTCGGAATAGCTGTCACCGCAGGAGCAGGTGAACTTAATGCTTCCCTCCTCTGTGCAGGTAGGCTCCTTATCTATCGCCTGTGTATAGCTGTGCTGATGAGCGGGAGGATCCTCGTCGGGAGTTTCATCTCCACCGGGAGTCTCATCTCCACCGGGAGTTTCGCCGCCAATATCATTCTCGGGAGGCTTACAGCCTACCATAACGAAGCATACGGCGATAACAAGCAGCATTGCTATCAGCCATCTGATCTGCTTTTGCATAGTTATTCTCCTTGTAATTTATTATAGTACAATAATTATATCATCAACATAATATAAAATCAATATGGTAGCGAAAAAAGGGGATTTTCGGGGTATAGAATCTTCATCTTTCTTTTTGTGCTATTTCAACAATAGATCTTTGTTTTTTCACAAGATAGGCTGTTTTTTCTCCCTTATATATTACAATATGTAGTGTTTTGTCATTTTGAAAGCAAAATCTGACTATCCCCCAAAAGAAGCTGCCTTAAATTTGCATTTGAGACAGCCTCTTTGTTTTTTAGTTGTAATATCCGCAGGCGAAGAGCCACTGGGAGTCCTCGTATGCGTCAATGGGATTTATGGAATTGCTCTCTACCCAGCCGTCGCCATCGGCGAAATAGCGCTGAGTTATAGCAAATCCCTGAAGGAAGTCCTTTATTTCACGGGTAACGGGAGCAACACCGTCGGCATTGACAAGATCCGCATAGCCACGCACGTTCATCTCCGCCTCGGTGGGATGAGTGCAATCGGAGGAGCAATCGGCACAGCCTGCAAGACAGCCTCCGCCACAGCCCGTCAAATAACAGGGACAGTTGGTCATACAGAAATATCCCTCGCTTGCCATGGTGGCATAGCCCTTGATAAGCAGTCGGTAACTATGAGTTCCGTTTACCACAAGAGCGCTGTTACCCGCCTCCTCAATGGTGGTAAAGGAGCGGTCGATAAATCGGCATGCCTCGGTGATGTATACCACAAGAACAGGGCCGTAGCCGCCTGTCTCGGGATACTTTTCCTCATCAAAAACGTGATAAACTCCGTCTCCGCCCTCGCTGATCTCCCATACCTTATAGTTGTCCTCGTCGAACATATAGGAATTATCTGTTCCGGGATAAAGGGTCTCCGCACCTACGATCTCGCCACCTGCAAGCGCATTGAAGGAGTCGAAATCAAAGGCAGACCAATCCTGCGTAGGCAGAACGGTAACCTTCTGATTACGGTTAAGGTCAAAGCCTCCGTTACGCTTAACGGCAAAGGTGAGGTTTACAGGATAAACACCGCTCTTGGTCTCGGCGCCGATAGCAAAGGTAAAGGTCTGGGAGCCGTAGGAGCTGATGTTTTCATCGGCGATATTTACCGTATGGATAAAGTTACGGGTATAGCTTCCGCAAATGCCAACGTCGGTCACCCTGCTCTCTCCGTACTTATACTGAGAGCTGCCAAGATAGGATATACAGATAGGGCTTACCTCATCGTCAACCACGTTTACCCAGCTCTCAACGGTATAGGTGCCGTTCATCTGCGGAGCAAACTGAATATAGCTAAGGTCGCTCTCGCTGTTTACGGTAACGGTATATACGCCCGTGGTACTGATCTCATAGCACTCGTAAAGTCCTGTGCCGCCGCCACGGAGAGTGTTAAGGTCATAAAGTTCGATAACTATATTGCGTCGGTCGTTGTTGGCGGTGTATGCGTTGGGATCGTAAGCGTATCCCGAGGGAACGCTGGAAAGAGTAACGTTATAGTCGCCGTCAAGTCCGTCAATAACCGCATATCCGCTCTCGTCAATGGGAGCTATATGCACGTTGTAGCCGTCGTTCCAATAAACGTTTATGGCAGAGGTGGGCTTGAAGGGCTGCTCGTTCAGTCGGAGCTGAACCGAGAAGTCGTTTGTAGGATCGTCATCAAGATCTGGCTGATCGGTGGAGCCGTCGGGCAGCTTTCCGCCCTGACCGCCACTGCCACCGGCATTTCCCTGTCCGCCGCCTGTGGCAGAGTGAAATTCACCGCAGGAGCAGAGTGAAATAAGTACTGCGCATATCAGAATAAGCGCTGTGATTTTATTCGATAATCTCATTTCGCCGCTCCTTTCTTTTTTCCTGTAAAAAGACCCTTGATGTCCTTGATCTTAAACTTTCTCACAATTACGTCCACAACGAACAGAACCGCAACGAAGATAAGAAGAGGAATGGTAAAGCTTACCTCATAGGTATCAACGTCGGTCTTGCTGTTCTCAAGATCCAGCTTGCCGTCGGAGGAGATCTGTCCCACGCCACGCATAAAATCATAAATATTTACGATGTCGTATGCGGCAAAGGAGTCGTATTCCTCGCTGTACGGAATGGTGAAATATGTGTCGGATGTAAAGGAATGATTACCGTAGGTATAGGTTATCTCGATCTTGTGCTTGCCAAGGTCGGGAGTGTCTACGGTAGCAAAATATCTGTTAAGGTCGAATACCATAGCCTGCTCGGTAACGCTACCGTCGGGAGAGATAAGCTTAAGGCTTGCCTTCGCCCTGGGGTTTACCGACGAGGGAATGATCTCAATATCCGATACGTTACCCTTGTAATCAACGGTAAGCGTGAAGGGATAATCAATATGCTCGGTGGGTGTGTTGGTAACGAGGACGTTGGTGAACAGCGACTCCTTAACCGAGCTGCTCCAGCCACGGAGCCACTGACCCGAAAGGCTGGACGTGAAGGTGGCAACCCTGCCGTTTCCGTGCTCACGGTAGGAGTAAAGAGGTACGGATACGGTGGTGTTGGCATTCTTCTGATAGTCAACCGAAAGCACCATGGTAGCATCAAGCTTTGGCTTGCTGTTAACATATCCGTATATATCGGGAAGAGAGAATATGCCCTCTACCGTTTTGTCACGGAAGGTCTCGATATTAACCGCAGCCTGCTTCTCCACCACCGACTCGGTAAGATCGTCGGCTATATCGGCAAAGACAAGCTCGGATACCATATCCTGACTCTTTAAGAAGTAATACTTTCCGCCGCCGATGTCGGCAAGATTACGAAGATAACCGCCGTCATCCTCACGGATAACGTTTACAGCAGAGAGAGTAATGCCGTCGTCACGCATCTTCTGTGCAACCTCGGAGGCATCCTCGGGCTCAAATGTAAAGGTAAGACCGTCGCTGATAAGCATAACCTGCTTCTCGGCAAAGTCAAGATCCTTCATGTGACTGTGAGCCATATTGAGCGCCTCACCGATAAAGGTTCCCTGGGTGGGCATAGCGCCCTGGATCTTGGTAATAAGCTCCTGACGGACGTCACCAAGCCTTGCGGGAAGCTGCTCGATCCTACATTCGCCCGCAAGGGTGATGTAAGCCACGTAATCGTCGTCGTTAAGGATGGATAGAAGCTTCTGCGCCGCATCCTTTGCAACGATAAGCTGAGAGGTATCGTTCATACTTCTCGAAATATCGAGAACTATGGTATAAAGCTTTGCATCCTTGTTTGCATTACCGAAGTTGACAGGCAAAAGCTCCTCAAGACGGGCAAATACCTCGTCGTCCTTGTTCTGCATAGACAAATCACCCATAGTGATAAGGCTCTTGCCGTACTGGGAAACCGCCAGGTCGACAGAGTCGATAAATGCGTAGATGTTGTCTATCTTACGAATGTCCACGTTGGAGAGGATGATCTCGTCATACTTTACAAGATCCTCAATGGTGTAAGGGATCCTGCCGTTACCGCCTGTAACGATATAAGGATCAATCACCGCAGATTCGCCAAAGAGATTCTGAATCTCGGTGACGTCCTGCCTTCTCTCGGTCACAAGCAGTACCTTTCTCTGTCCTGCAACCGTCTGAGTGAACAGGTAAGAATTGTTGTGCGGAGAGGTGTCCGCAGTAGCAGACAGCTCTACCTTATAGTCAAAGACGCCAGACTCGTCGGTAGGCAGATCAAAGGTGGCAATATTCATACCCTCGTCTACCTGAAGAACGGTAGTGTCGATCTTTACGTACTCATCCTCTCCCTCTCGCTTTGAGTAAAGGTCAAGGATAACGTCGTTTTTCACACTGGACTCGATAAGCATCTTAAGACTGCTGTCGTGCCCAAGATACGTTGCACCTGTATACTCCACGTCGGAGAGCTGTATCTCGCTCTCTCCCTCACGGAGATTGTTATTGAGATAGATCGCATCAAGCTTAATGCCCCTGGCAACCACCTCGTTTACCGCAGCGGCAGTGTTGCCCTCCGACGTGGTGGCAAAGCCGTCGGTAATAAGAATTATACGCTTGATCTCGTTTACGCTGAAAAGAGTGGAGGTGTAACGGAGCGCACCTGCAATATCGGTGGCGCTGTCGTCAACGGTAGCCTCCTTAACGCTCTTTACCTCGGTGCCCGAGGAGGTGAGGATCTGTGCATCCTTACCGAAGCAGACGATACCCAGCCTTGAATTAGGCGGAAGCGACTCCTCTATTCCCTTGATATACTCGTCGATCTGGTCAAGATTACGGTTTGAGGAATAGGATACGTCGGCAACCACGTAGACCTTAGTAATCGTCATTACGGTAGTATGGAGAGGTCCCGCCGCCGCAAGAGCGATGGAGATGATCATAACGATATGGATAATAAGAGATGCGAGCCATCCCTTAGTGCGATTGTCCTTGCTTACGGAGATAAAGTAAGGAACTAAGAGGGCTATTGCCAGCGGAATAGCAAGCAGCAGCCAATACGGATTATCGAAGCTGATATTTTTCATAACAGTATACCATCCAATCCGCAGTAAATACTACCGCCAGCAGAACGAAGAGCAGCACGATAGGATCGTACTGACCGTCGGCCTTGATATCCGTCGGCTCACCCGCAACAGAGAAGTCCACGCCTGTCTCGGTGGGATCGCTCTCAGACGTGGGAGCGGCCGAGTAGATATTATAGATCTTCTCCTCGCCTGCTACGCTGAATACCAGCGTATAGCTGCCGACCTTATCAAGCGAGAGAACACCTACGTCTGTGGAGGTGTCTACGTAGCTCTCCGCTCCGTCCGGAGAGGTAACCTTGATGCTGTCGATATTTGCTGTGATATTTATATTCACGTCCTCGCCGCAAAGATAGTCTGAACGCTCTATAAGCGCAGGACAGGAATACTCAAGAAGGTTGGAAATAAGAGGGGTAAAGTCCGAGGATATCGCCAGGTCGGACTTGTGAAGGTCAAATGCGAACACTACCTCTCTGTTACCAAGCGCATTTACGCCCGCAAGCAGAAGAGGATTGGAGTCGTAGGAGAACAGCGTGGTGAACTGAGTATACATTCCGCTGTACTTAACGTACTCCGAGATGAAGATATCTCTGCCCAGAACTCCGTCAAGCAGACGTCTTGCCTGGCTGGAGGTGGAGCTTGACTTTACGATCTTCGCAGGCTGATCAAGGCCGATAATACCTCTGATACCAAAGCCCGAATTGTCCACGCTCTTGCTGGTGTTGATAAGCCATACCGCCGCATCGGGAAGCGCTTCGGGCGTGTAGGAATGGAATACGTAAAGACCGTATCCGCTCTGCCCTGCATATTCATCGGGAGTTACGGTATCAACGGTAGAGTCGGTCAGCGCATCAAACACCGCCTCAAGGAAGAAGGGAGTTTCGCTGACGATGAGAATACTGTACGACTCCTCGCTGTTCATATTATAGCTTACAACCTCGTTGTCCGCCGCAAGATCGTCCTTGTTTGTAATAACAAGGCGGAAGGATTCGTAGGTTACAGTCTTGCAGGAAAGCTCAACCCTGCAGCTCTCGCCCGCCGCAAGAGTAACCTCGGTTTTCTTAACAGCCTTTTCGCCGCCGTTGACGTAAAGCTCAACGGTAAGAGTGGCATCTGTGGTGTAAGAGGTAACGGTTGCGTCGGTATAAAGTGTGCCGTCAGTAAGCGTGCCGTGAGGGTCGCTTATGCCGTAATTTGTCACTTTTTGCGAACTAAGGTTTACAATTTCTACATTTCCACTGCTCTCATAGTCCTTGTCGGTGACAAGATAGATGAGAGTAGATGTGTTTTCATCAAAGAATTTCTGCGCCTCGGAAAGAGCATCGCCGTACTCTACGGGACCGTCGGAGCATTTAAGATCCGAAAGTAAATCTATCGCCAGCCCCTTATCCGAAACACGCTGATATACCACAGAGGTATCTCCGCCCACCGATATAAGAGTATAGGTGCTGCCAAGACGGGCAGAGTCGATAGTATCCTCGATATAATCCTTGCCCTGCTCAAAATAGCTCTTGCCGCCGACGGTGGTGTTCATACTTCCCGAGCCGTCGATAATGAAGCAATACTCACTTGCCGAGTCGGGCACCACGAAAACAGGACGTGCTATGGCAAGAGATGCAATAATTACCGTCAGTATCTGCAGAATAAGGCTGATGATACCGGTAAGGCCGCTGAGAGGATTTCTCCTTTTGAAGAATTTCTCACTGAGTGTCCACAGATAAGTGGAGGCTACGGTCTGCTCGTTGTACTTGCTCCTCAGAATATAGATGAGGATAAGGATCGGAACACCGACAAGGCCGATCAGACCAAGGGGATATAAAAAGCTCATTTTACTACCCCCATATCTGCAAATTTGTCGAAGAACAGCTCGGGCAGATCCATATATGCGGGCGCAAGTATATATTGACCGCCACGGCTCTCTGTATAGAGCCTTATTCTGTCGGTCACGTATTTAAGAGCGTCCTTATATGCACGGACTACGTCCTGGTCGATCTTCTTACGGAAGAACTTCGACTGATCCTCCGAGTCGAACAGGTGCATCTTGCCACGGATCTGCGGATTAAGCTCCTCACGGGCGAGGACCTGAACGCAGAGAATATCCCTTCTCTGCTCTGCAAGACGGTCGATCGCCGCCTCGAAATTCTCATCTGTAAGGAAATCCGAGATTATTATTGAATAGCCGTCGCCTCTGCCTACGGCAGAAGGAACGATAGCCTCGCTGATTTTAGAGTCGGAATCGAACTCAAGCTCATTCAGCTTATTTATGCAGTTGAGATAGGAGTCCTTACCAACCATACCTGTCACGATCTCCTCAAGAGATGAGCCACGTATGGCGTATATGGACACCTTATCCATCTCGCATACCGAGAGATAGGCGAATGCGGCGGCAAGCTTGATGGCAAATACAGCCTTCTCGTCGCCTCCGTGATCCATTGAGCGGCTGGCGTCTATGTATATTCTGGTGTGCATCTGCCTTTCGTCAAAATAAAGCTTCTCGTAAAGCTTATCAAATCTGGCATAGGCATTCCAGTCTATCTTCGTAACGTCGTCGCCCGGCATATAATCTCGGTAATCTGCAAATTCACAGGATGAGCCCAGATTTTTGCTTCGGCGGTTGCCGCCGAACATTCCGGCCACATTGTTTTTGAGTAACGTCCCCAGCTGCTCAAGCTGGCTGAGGAAGGACTCTTCGATTACCACTTTTTTCATTTATGCAATTAAAATCCCTTTTTGGTTTCCTTAATGATAAGTCCGATAACGTCGTCAACCGAGAGCTTATCGTTGATAGCAGTATAGTTGATCTTGATTCTGTGTCTGAGGATAGGATATGCAAGAGCCTCGATATCCTCGTAGGCAACGTTGTATCTGCCGTCCATAAGCGCACGTACCTTTGCGCAGGTAACAAGACCCTGTGCGGCTCTGGGAGATGCGCCGTACTTAAGATACTTCTTCGCCGAGGGAGCGCACTTGTCTGACGTGGGATGGGTGTTGGACACCATATTTACCGCATAGTAAAGAACCTCGTCGCAGATCGGAACCTGGGATGCAAGCTCTCTCATCTCAAGGATCTCCTCGCCGTTAACAACAGCCTCTGCGGTCTCCTCCATAGTCTTCTGGGTCATCTTAACAATACCCACAAGCTCCTCGTTCGTAGGATAGTCAACGATAAGCTTGAACATAAATCTGTCCATCTGTGCCTCGGGAAGAGGATATGTACCGTCCTGCTCAATGGGGTTCTCGGTAGCGAGAACGAAGAAGGGCTCGTCAAGCTTGTAGGTGTCGTTACCTACGGTAACCTTGTGCTCCTGCATTACCTCAAGCATCGCAGACTGGGTCTTGGGGGTAGCACGGTTGATCTCGTCGGCAAGAACAAGGTTTGCAAAGATAGGACCGGGACGGAACTTGGTTTCAAGTCTGCCGTTTTCATCCTTCTCAACGATATTTGCGCCCGTTACGTCAGAGGGCATAAGGTCGGGAGTGAACTGAATACGGGAGAAGGGCAAGGAGAGTACTCTGCCGAGAGAACGTACAAGACGGGTCTTACCAACTCCGGGCACACCCTCAAGAAGCACGTTTCCTCCTGCAACGATGGCGGTGATAACACCGTCGATAATATCTGCCTGTCCTACAACGTCCTTAGCGAGCTCGCTCTTTATATTAGCGATCTTCTCGCTGAACATTTTGATTTTTTCTGTATTTACATCTGTAACCTGTGACATTTTATTTTCCTTCCTCTTTCTTCTCAAGACCGCCGTAAAGGAGATCAAAATATTTTCTTATAGCCTCCTGCTGCTCCTCTGTATAGGCGCCGCTGTTCAGCTTCTCATTCATTTTTGCATAGTATGTATCGATCAGCTCGGAATACTTAACGTATTTTCCGGAAATCGGGTCAAGCACCAGATCGTCACTACCGTAGGTAGCGCCCTCACCGATACCGCCGTCGCCGGTACCGTTTTCATCTTCCTTATCATTCACTCCGCCCTGACCGCCTTCAACCGATTCGCCGTTTTTCACGAACTCGGGACGCTCAAACTCGGGCACGGGAACAAGGAACAGGCCTGCAAGCCTTGTCATTGCGTACTCACCTGTGCTTGCGTTAACCTTGTTCAGCGAAATGGCATCGTAAAGCGCACCACTGTTAAGGTTAAGGCTCTGATTCAGCGCATCTCTTGCAAAATCGTCGTCATAATAATCTATAGCGGCAAGGATAACCTTCAGACCGCCGGGGTTGGCATCAAACAGATGGCTGATAGCCGCATAGATCTCGTCGCTCTCGTCAAGACCTGACGATAAAAGAGCATTGTCCAGCTTAAGAGTCATACTCTCCAGCGCCCATTTCAGCGAGGCCTTGCCGTGAAGGGCGTCCTCGTCCTCGTTGTTGTCGCCCATAAGTATCAGCGAATACTCGGTGACCTTTTCCGCAAAGTCGCCCCAATCGGGAGCTGTCCAGGAGCTGGTGTCCAGGGTCTTTGCCAGATATCTTAAGTAAATGTCGTCGCTGTCCCAGAGAGCATTAAGCATCTCGGTAGCGGTAGACGATTCGTAGGTGATATCGCAGATGATCGCCATAGTCTTACCGAGAGCGGCCTGCATATCGGGAACAGTATCGATAAGCTCAAGCTCGGCAAGTAAGGAGCGAAGCTCCTCGGCTATGGGAGTACGGAACTCCTCCTCCATATCCGAGCGCTCAACGTAACGGATAAGCTCGTTAAGTCCCTCTCGCTGAAGGTCGGAGAGCACAAATGCCTCAACCTCCTCGGGCGGAACGTAATCACGCATATCCTTTACAACAAGTCCTGTGGTAAGGATAGTGGCAGCAAGAACAAGCGCTACAACGTATATCCAAAAACGCTTGAATTTATAGGAGTTAAGAGGTACACTTTCAAGCGCCCTTTCAGCGTCATCTCGCTGAAGCGAAAGAATATCTCCGCTCTCGCCCTTGTAGGCGATCATAGTCTGCACTCTCGCCTTTAAGCCAAAGCTTTCGTCAAGCTCCTCGGCAAACGTCTTGTCGCTCTTGCGGGTGATCAGCATTACGGTAGCGGCCGCCAGCAAGGCTGCGCCAAGACCAACGGCAATCGCCAGCAGGGGCTCGGCATCTATTACGGCAAGCTTTGTCAATATAAGCCAAAGTCCTGCAAAGAAAAGTCCTGCAGCGGCGCCGATAAGTGCCATCATAATTGCACGGATCTGCCAGAGCCTTTTCTTAAATCTTAAGAAGCTGTCGCCCTTATGCTCTACGGCGTCGGGGGTATCGGTGATCATCTCATCGTTCGCCGATACGGGTTCTTCTTCGGCGATGGGTTCTTCCTCGTTGATAGGTTCCTCATCAACCGTTGGTTCCTCGACAACCTCATCCACCGCAAGCGGTCCCCCTCTCGTTGCGACTCGGTCACCCTCGGGGTCTGCCAGTCCACCGGTCTGCCATTCAACACCCTCAGGCCGCTCCGCTACCCCAACAGGGAAGGCTTCGATAGGTTCCTCGATTACAGGCTCTTCAATCGGACGAGCAATGCTCGCCCCTACGGGTTCTTCCTCGATGATAGGTTCTTCAACAACCTCATCCACCGCAAGCGGTTCTTCCTCGATTACAGGCTCTTCAATCGGACGAGCAATGCTCGCCCCTACGGGTTCTTTCTCGGAGATGGGTTCCTTGACAGGCTCGGTTACAGGCTCATCCTCTCTCTCGTTATAGATGATCTCAACGTCAATGTCCGCCTTAACGACCTTGGGAATTATAGGTCTTGGAGGAAGGAGAAGCACGAAGAAGGGAAAGCCAATAGGCTTTTTCTTTTTTTCCTCCTCCAAAGAAACCATCGGAGCTACAGGAATATTCCTCGCCTCATACAGTGCATTCTTAGGGCCGGAATCATTTTTATTAAATTTTCTTCCATTAATAGCCATAGTGTTTGTAGACTTACGGCTGCAGAAAAATCTTTTCCGCCTAAAAAGAACAAATTGCAGTTCTTTTCACCGTATGGTCAGTCCTTTCCAGTTTACAATACGTATATTATATCATAATAAATTTTGCGTGTCAATAATTATTTTATTTTCACGAAAATATGAACATTCTGTGTATCGGTTGGGGTTTCGGGGGTTTTTACGGATAAAATTTCCTTTTTTATTTCTGCTTTTCCCTATTGACAATCAGGCTTTCGAGTGCTATAATTTAATAGCGAACTCCTGTTCGTTAATTCTTGGAGGTAGAAATGAAGGAACAGTATATTGCAATAGATCTGAAGTCGTTTTATGCCTCCGTGGAGTGCATTGAACGTGGAATGGATCCGCTGACGACTAATCTGGTCGTGGCTGACGGCGCCAGAACAGAAAAGACCATATGTCTTGCAGTCTCTCCAAGTCTGAAAAGCTACGGCGTGCCCGGCAGACCAAGGCTTTTTGAGGTGGTATCGAAAATAAAAGAGGTAAACCGTATGCGCAGGTGGGGGGCTCCCGGCAGAAGGCTCGTCGGAGCGACCTATGACAACCGTCTGCTGCTGGAAAACCCGGGATTTGCGGTGGATTATATCGTTGCGCCGCCAAGAATGGCGCTATATATTGAGTACAGCACGAAAATATATCAGGTGTATCTGAAATATTTTTCACCCGATGATATTCACGTATACTCTATCGACGAGGTGTTTATTGATGCCACCCATTACCTTAAGACCTATAAAAAAACGGCAAGAGAGCTTGCCGAGGTGGTTATAAAGGACGTGCTGAATACTACGGGAATAACAGCAACCGTGGGTATCGGTACGAATATGTATCTGTGTAAGGTTGCAATGGATATCGTTGCCAAACGAATGAAGCCCGACGAGCACGGCGCACGTATTGCCGAGCTTGACGAGATGAGCTACCGCAGAATTCTCTGGGAGCACCGCCCTCTTACCGATTTCTGGCGTGTGGGACGTGGGTATTCAAAGAAGCTGGAGGCTCACGGCATATATACAATGGGCGACGTGGCGCTTACCTCGGTGCATAACGAGGGGCTCTTATATAAGCTGTTCGGTATCAATGCCGAGCTGCTGATCGATCACGCCTGGGGATACGAGTGCTGTACCATTGCAGACATAAAGGCTTATAAGCCGATGTCAAGAAGTCTGTCGTCGGGTCAGGTTTTACACTCGCCCTATGCGGTAAAGACCGCAAGAATAGTGCTGAGCGAAATGTGTGATGCAATGGTGCTGGATATGGTGGACAAGGGTATCGCCACAAATCAGGCCGTTCTCACCGTCGGATACGACACCGAGAGCTTAAGCTCTCCCGGGGTGGCTTACAGCGGAGAGGTGACGGTGGATCACTATGGCAGAGCGGTGCCAAAGCATGCTCACGGTACGGTGAATTTTGGGCGCTATACCTCCTCTACAAAGGAGATAACCGACGGTCTGCTTGCCCTGTACGACAGGATCGTTAACCCTGCTCTCTTAGTGCGGAGGCTGAATATCGGCGTGAACAATCTGGAGAGCGAGTCTATAAGAAAATCCGATGGGAGAGCCGAGCAGCTGGACTTCTTTACCGACTACTCCTTTGCCGATGAAAAGGCGAAGGCTGATGAAAACAGATACGAAAAGGAAAAAAGACAGCAGACAGCCGTGCTGGCTATAAGAAAGAAATTCGGCGGCAACTCCATAATCCGAGGCATGAGCCTCGAGGACGGAGCGACGGCTATTGACCGAAATATGCAGATCGGCGGGCACAAGGCATAGGACGAGCATTGCTCGTCCGTTATATGTCGCTCCTGCGACGTGATATTCTCGCAAAGCTGTGCTTTTGCAAGAGTGATATGGTGGCATAGCCACCGTGATATGCGCTTTGCGCATAGAGGAGAAAAATGAACGAGAAGTATGAAAAAATAATAAATCTGCCGCACCACGTGTCTATGACACGTGAGTCTATGCCGAAGGCAGACCGTGCGGCGCAGTTTGCCCCCTACTCTGCCCTGTCGGGCTATGAGGATGCGGTGGAGGAGACCGCCAGACTGACCGACGGACAAATCGAGCTTGACGAATATGAAAAGGAGAAGATCAATGCAACGCTTATGGCGCTGTTATCCTCTCCTATTGGCACCAAGGCAAAAATAACCTTTTTTCGCCCCGACGATCGCAAAAGCGGTGGCGCATACGTGACTGTAAGCGGAGAGCTTGATTTTATCGACGAGGTAAAAAGAGAGCTAACACTTGTTGGATATTACCCCATAAATCTTGATGATATTATTGAGGTTTCAATAGTTTAAACGAGCGAAAATGGTCATTTTTGTAAGGTGTAGTTGTCATTTTGGCGCTTTTTTGTGTAAAAAAGAGAGGAGATGCTCGCTCCTCTCTTTGCTTTTTTATGGCATTTTTACATCATCACGTGTCATTTGCTTTTTCAGATAATCAAACAGTTTTTTCAGTCGAGCCTCGTCATCCTTAACTCTTTTAAGCTCGTCAATATGGAACCACCAAAAGCCGTTTATATATCTGAACATATCGCCGAAGGCGTCACGTTCATCATCAGAAAAGTCATACTCCTCAAGGATGAAGGATAGGTTGCGAAGGAAGGAGGCAATTCTGATTTTGTCAAGCGCCTCATCGTAAATATAAAGCAGCTCGTCATCCTTTCCATACAGGCAGGCGTCGTCCACCGCCCAAAGTGCCTCACGCAATGCGTAATTAAGCACCGCCTCCCTGCCGCAGATGTTGAAATCGATAAGCCCTGCAAGTTTCTGATTCCTGTCGATGAGAATGTTGGAATCGTTCAGATCTGCCTGGAAGCAGGACGTGGGTAACTTGTCATAGATTTCGGCCAATCTGTGCTGATTCTTATAGAACAGATTAAGAAGCTCCTCTGCTCTTTCGGTATAGCCCGGTAGATTTTCTCTGACGTATTTTACGAATTCCTCAGCACACTCGGTGCCCTCATCGGTGGTATCAGGCTCGCAAAACGGAACGAGAACACAATATGCCGACGGCCAGTCGATAAAGTCCAGATGCATTGATCCAATCCTGCCGATAAGCCGCATCAGATCGGGAGTGAAGGTATATCTTCCCTGCGCATCCTTGCATTTTTCTTTCTCTGAATGCTCTACGGTCTCGTACTTAGAATGTTCCTCGGCAAAGGTGTAATATTTTCTGCCGTCAATTACGGTAGAAGCGATAGCTCCGCCCGAAAGATTAGTCACAATTTCGGGCACATAAACACCAACAGATCTGTATACCTCCATCAGCTTAAACCAACCGTTTATACGGCGCTCATCGCTGAAGGTGTTGGACATGTGCTTTATAACAATCCTTCTATCACCGTCCGAGACAATATAGATTTTTCTGAAATCATCCTCGCCACGACAAAGATCAAGGATCTTAACATCGGTCGGCTCGGACTTGAAATAAAGCGACAGTGGGTAGTCCATGTGTTCTCCTTTGGGAAATGATCTGGAGGTTGTTTGTGTAATTGCAAAAAGCTTTAAAATATCCTTGAAGGGATAAGATCTCATACCATCGTAATTAATCAGATTTTACCCATTCATAATTAAGCAATTCGTCCTCCACTGATACGAGCTTAAAGTTCATTTTTTCAAATAGCCTTATAGATGCCGTGTTTGATTTGTCAATGGATATCTCAATTTTATCATAATCAAGAGGTAAATTTCCGGATTGAATATCATTAAGGATTTTTGTTGCAACTCCGTTTCTCTGATAAGCCGGAATTACCATTACGTCCATATATAAGGTGTCATTTATTATTTCGCAATGTGTTGCTGCGACTAAAGCATCGTTTTCAAAAGCCTTAAAGTAGAATACGTTTTCCGTATTTGTAACGTAAGTCCAGTAATTATTTTTGTCAACATTTATGAAGCGAGAAATTTCAGGCAGGTTTAGAATTTCGTCTAAATAAGATATGTCAGGATCATTTTGGCTATCAATGCGTCTATAAATCATTTGGGATTTTCCTTTGCGGTGTTGATAGAAGCAATCAAAATTCTTTTTATCTCCGTGCATTTGTCAAGTAAACTTTTATCGTGATAATAGCCACTTTCTAAAATAAGCTCGATCCAATATTCCGTTTCCGAACATTCCTTCAAAGCAATTTGCAATTTAGCGATAAAGTCAGCTTTTCCGTGAGCGTAAAATGCCTCGCGAATATTCGCACCAATGCTCGTTCCCGAACGCAAGAATTGATTGATCAAAGCACTCTCACATTTTGCCACTCGCAATCCTTTACATGCTTGTATCACTTCAAGCGCAAATGATTTGGATTTTACTATCAAAGGACTATCAGCCATAACCTTACCACCTTTCAACTTGCTATGATAAGTATAGCATAAAACTTATTACTTTTCAACTTGATATAATAAAAAATGCTTTTCGACCGACGGGAGAAAAGCTACATCAGCACCTTTTCACTATTCACTATTACTTATTACTTGCCAAAAATCGACAAGGAAATTTTAGTGAAAAGCGAAGAGTGAAGAGTGAAAAAGTAAAAATCGACAAGCTTCTGTCGAAACTTGTCGATTTTTGTGAAAGGCGGACAAAAAAGATATTTCGGGGAGTTTTCGTATGGACTCGAACCCATGTATATAAAATAAATGCTTTTCGTCTTGGCGAAAAGCTACATAAATACCTTTTCACTATTACTTCTTACCTATTACCTAATCGACAAGTTTCGTAAGAGAAGAGTGAAAAGTGAAGAGTGAAGAGTGAAAAAGTAAAATCGACAAGCTTCTGTCGAAACTTGTCGATTTTTGGCAGGGGCGGAAGGACTCGAACCCACGACCCATGGTTTTGGAGACCAGTACTCTACCAACTGAGCTACACCCCTTTGCACCAACCTATTATACTAAACTTTTTTTCGTTTGTCAAGGGCTTTTTTAAAAAAACTTCAAAATAGCTTTTTTCTCATTATGATTGATTTTATGCTTACAATGTGATATAATGTATTCTATAACAAAACAAACATAAAGGATGCAAAATGTTATGATTTCAAAGGAAACGGTGGAGATCGTGACAAATTTCCGTGACGAGCGGGAGTGGTCGCAATTTCATAACCCGAAGGATCTGGCTATATCACTTAGCCTTGAGGCTTCCGAGCTGCTGGAGGTTTTTCAGTGGAGCGGTGACGATCTTATCTGCGAAGGTAAAATGGACAAGATCAAGGAGGAGCTTGCGGACGTGCTCTGTTACTCCATTCTCCTCGCCGACAGGTGCGGTCTTGATATGGATGAGATCATCAGAGATAAAATGAAGAGGAACGGTGAAAAATATCCCGCTGAGGTCTCCCGTGGACACAAGGAAAAGTACACCGAGCTGAAAAACATACATAGGGAGGAAAGGAAATGAAGGAACGACTTCTGATCATTCTGCTCGCCTGCCTTGGCGGGCTGTATCCCATACTGCTGAATCTGTTCAAGCGCAGATCGGCTAAAAATCCCATACCCGAAAACGTAAGCGACGTGTACGATGCTGAAACCTATACGAAATGGCGAAGCTACAAGGCGGAGAACTCAAGGCTCGATCTTATCTCGGGAATTACCTCGCTGGTTATTACGGTTGCTATGCTTCTGACCGACGTTTATTCGGCATTTGCCTCTCTCTTCCCGCAGACTATGATGTGGCAGGTGATCGCCGTTATCCTGCTTGAGTCGGTTGTCAGTCTTATCGTGGGTGTGGTGTTCAGCTACTACTCTACAATGGTAATTGAGGAAAGGTATGGGTTTAACAAGTCTACCGTTAAGACCTTTATTATTGATAAGATTAGAGGCTTTATTGTATCGCTGCTTTTGTCGCTCTTCCTTGCGTTCCTTATGGCCTGGCTTCACACCTGGCTTAAGGATTACATTATTATACTGTTTACCGCAGCGCTCTTTGTTTTCTCGCTGCTGGTTTCATTCCTCTACCCCATATTCAGCCGTATCGGAAACAAATTTACCTCTCTTGAGGAGGGTGAGCTTCGTACAAAGCTGATGGAGCTGCTTACAAGCCACGGCTACAAGGTGCGTGACATCAAAGTTATGGATGCATCAAGGCGTACCACAAAGCTTAACGCCTATTTCTCCGGCTTCGGCGGTACGAAAACCATTGTTCTTTACGACAACCTGGTAAACGCAATGACGACCGACGAGATCTGCTCGGTGTTCGCTCACGAGCTGGGCCACGGCTTGCATAAGGACGTGCTTAAGATGCAGATAATGAACATAGGCAACCTTCTGCTTATGGCGGTTGCGGTATGGATCAGCGTTCGTGAGGGTGCTCTCCACACCGCATTCGGCTTTAGCGAGGTCAATTACGGCTTTGCTTACATTCTTACAGGAATATTTATTTCGCTTATTCAACCGCTTACAGGCATGGTTATCAACGCATACAGCCGAAGGGCAGAATTCCGTGCGGATAAGCAGGCAGTCAAAGAAGGCTACGGCGAGGCAATGATAGTTGCATTAAAGAAGCTGTCAAGAGAGAATTTTGCCGAGCTTGCGCCCACCAAGGTAAGCGTTCTTATCGAATACAGTCATCCACCTCTTTCCGACAGAATTGCTGCTGTGGAAAGACAAATCAAGGACAAGGAGAACTAAAATGAAAACCAAAGTTTACTTTTCAAGAACAATAACGCCCGAAAAGGTGCTTGAGCTTTATAAAATGCTTGGCAAAAATCTGCCCGGAAAGGTAGCTATAAAGGTACATTCCGGCGAGAAGGGTAACCAGAACTTCCTCCGCCCCGATTTCTGGAAAAGCGTAGTGGATCACGTTGGCGGAACGGTGGTTGAATGTAATACCGCATACGAGGGCGAGAGAAACGTGACTAAAAGACATATTAAGCTCTTTGAGGATCACGGATGGACAAAATACTTCCCCGTTGATCTTCTGGATGCAGAGGGACCCGATCTTAAGCTTGAGATTCCTAACGGCAAAATCATCAAGGAAAACTACGTAGGAAAAAATCTTGCAAATTACGACTCTATGCTTGTGCTCTCTCATTTCAAGGGACATCCTATGGGCGGCTACGGTGGCGCGCTGAAGCAGCTGGCCATTGGCTTTGCCTCCGGCTACGGCAAAAAGTATATCCACGGCGTAGGCGATGTGGATAATTTCTGGAATTCCGACCACGACTCCTTCCTGGAGGCCATGGCAGACGCCGCCTCCTCTGTGGTGGAGCTTTTCAAGGGCAATGTGGCGTATATCAAGTCGGAGGC
>JAZSMV010000130.1:0-14623 GCA_045536065.1 Eubacteriales bacterium
AAAGGGAGCTGTCAGCAAAGCTGACTGAGGGATTGTTCTGTAAGTCTTTATGTTTCTTACAATCCCACCGTCATTTTCTTGCGAAAATGCCACCTCCCTTTACACAAGGGAGGCTATGTTGGAACCCGTTTACGGGTAGCAGATAATATTTGTATGGGTGGCAGGCTAATCAAAAACGCACCTGTGCGTCGCCAGTAGCGGTTAGGGCTATGCCCGAAAATGAAATACCCCCCGTTTTACGGGGGGATATTTATTTTTTTAACCGGTCAGAGTATTGGTGACCGTCAGGATACAAGCGATTATACCCATTATTATACCGCCGATATAAGGATTCTTTGTCTTGCGGTAGATAAGGTGGCTTATCAGTGCCGAGAGAGGCAGGATAAGCACGATGGGGAAGAGCCAGATGCCCATAATACCCGTAATGGGATCGAGGAACATCTTGCCTGTGATAAAGAATTTTATGTACTGCGCCATGATCATAAACTGCGGTCCTATGAATACGAAGAACATCTGCCACAGCACGCTGTACCAGGGCTTTTTGCCGCCCTCGGTGTAGTTATAGCAGTTTCCTGCAATGCTGGTCACCACGTAATAGAAGATCCAGAAGGGAAGGAATGCGAGTATCTTGGGAATATGATGAGCGCTGAAGGATCTGATCGTAGCGAAGCACCAGAGTCTGTAATCGGTAAGGAAGAGCCAGTCGGAAATAAATACGAGAGCAAATGCCGCCAGCACCACCGCAAGCGAGAGAACAATAGTGCGGATAAGCTTATCCTTGCCAATGCGAACTCCTCTTTCCTCAAGGTCAACAGGGAACTTTTTGTTATTTCCACGGATGGTAATAAGAGTGAAAATACCGCAGAGCAGCGACCACATACCGATCGCCAGAGATGCGCCCTGATTCCAGATGCCGATAAAGGAGGAGCCCAGGAATCCGATAATGAATCCGATAAAGTAGAAGGGAACACTCAGCACAGCACCCCAGATGCTCTTACTCCAATAGCGCTTCTTTGCCTTACCCTCAAGTGCGGGCCAGGCCGCAACTGTTTCCTTAGCCTTGAGAGGTGCGAAATAGGGGAGATCGAGCATTGCGATAGTCGCATAAATAATGAACATAAAGAAGCCGACAATACCGATAGCATTAAACAAAGCCTTGAACTGCCAGATCTGATTTGTATGCTTAAGAGAGGAGGGGGCATCAAGAGCTCTGTCAAAGAAGTCAACGCTGAAGGATACTACACTTGAAGAAAAATGAGCCCAGGGGTGAGTGATTGGGGGATTGAAGATGGCACGGATGGACTCTTTGCCGTCTATTTCCTTGGTGTAGAAGGTGTCAGCCTGACGAGCCTCGAGACCCTCGGGATCGCTGCCGAAATGAAGGAAGGACTGCGCTGTAACCTGATTTATATAATCTCTCGGAGCATTGCCGTCAACACGGTGGAAGAACTCGTCGTACTGACAGGCTACGATAGCCGCATCCCTTGAGCCGAACTGGTTGTAGAAATCACCGTTCTCGTCGTAATACACTGCGTCGTTGGAAACAAGTAGAGCGGCGGCAATAAGACCCTCGTCGTCCTGAAGAACAGCCTCTCTGCAGGCAAGTGCGCCGTTGGAATGGCCTGTAACGCCGATGCGGGTCGAGTCAACAAAGGGGAGATCCGCAACGTATTTTACGCCGTCATAAAGACCGTTTGCGTTGTTTGAATCATCCCACCAGGTGTTCGATTCGATAACCTCCGAGTCACCGTGGCCGTACATACTGATAGCAAGCACTACGTAGCCTCTGCGGGCATATTCAATGTAGTTCAGATCCTGCATCTCTCTGTTGTTATACCAGCCGTGGCTGACAACGATGGCAGGGGCTTTATTCTCCGCAGTTGCGGTTTTAGGCACAAGCAGGAGAGCATCCAGCTCGTTACCGCTCTCGGTGACAAAGGTCATATCGTGATACTCCACCTGTCCGAAGTTAGTTTGGAACAGGCAAGCACCGACAGAGCTCAAAAGACACACGAGCAGAGAAATTGTAACTAAGATCTTTGCGTTAAGTTTCATTGTGTTGCTCCTTTCATATTTGTTTTTAATTGAGCTTGATTTCATTATATCACATAATATGGCAAATTGCAACAATATATGAGATTGGCGTGATTTTATGGCGATCGAAGTTTTATTTATAAAATACTGTTGATTTATAATAAAAATTGTGCTATAATTTTTATGTTTTGATGAAATAAAAAAATGGCTGCAAGCTATAAAAAACAAGAAGGGAGGAAGAGCATTGAGTACGAAAAGCAAAGCAAAGGATAGCAAAAAGAAGCTTGGCGAGAATCTCGTGTATGACTTTGTAAAGGTCACCGGACTTATACCAGCTATGATAATTATGCGTCCCAGGATAATTCACGTTGGCAAGCACAAATCGCTAAGGGGTGGATATTTAGCCTCTGCAAATCATTGCAGCTTCCTTGATCCCATATTCCTTCAGTGCGTATTCTGGAAGCGGAGAAGCTACTCTCTGGCAACTAAGGATTTATACAAAAACAAAGTTATGACCTGGTTATTAAAGCATATTCACTGTATTCAGGTTGATAAAGAGAACTTCAGCCTTAACTCCTTCCACGAGGTTACAAAGCAGCTGAAGCGTGGCAAGCCGGTCATAATCTTCCCAGAAGGACAGGTAAACCTTGCTTCAAAGGATATGCTGGCATTTAAGACAGGCATTATTCTTATGGCTAACACTGCCAAGGCGCCTGTTGTTCCGGTATATCTCGTAAGACCGAAAAAGTGGTACAGCAAGCGTGTTGCTCTTATCGGAGATCCTATCAACATAAGTGAGCTTTGCGGCAGAATGCCCACAATGGACGATCTTAACCGTGCGGCTGACATTGTTCAGCAAAAGCAACGGGAGCTTGAAGAATATTATTACACCGAAATCTGTCCCGACAAAAAGAAGGCAGAAGAAAAAGAGGAGAGTAAAAAATGACAGATTCTATGATTTTCGAAAAGTATACAAGCAAGGAAACCTTTGCTAAAATAGTTGACTATGCCAACCTGACCGAGATGTGGGAGCATTCGGTTAAGGAATACGGGGACAAGAGCGCCGTTGTTGACGGAAAGGACTATACCTATAACGAGCTGAATGCAGATGTTGAGGCATTCAGAACTGTGCTTAAGAACGCAGGCGTAAAGCAGGGCGATACAGTTGGTATTCTTTCTCCCAACTCGGTTCACTCTATAAAGGCATATCTTGCTATCAACACCTATGGTGCTGCTGCGGTACTTCTTCCCGCACATCTGGACGCTATGACAGTGTTTGGCTGCTCTATGAAATTCGGCCTTAAGGCTATCGTATACGATTCATCTCTTGACGGCAGCGTAGCCTTTGCCCGTGAGAAGAACCCCGCACTTGCTCTTATTGACATTTCCGAGACCGCAGATGAGACAACACCCTCTGTATCTCCCGATGCGAACAGCCTTTCCACAGTTATCTTTACAGGTGGAACAACGGGCAGAAGCAAGGGCGCAAGACTTTCTCACAGAGCGGTTATGTACGGTGTGAAGAACGGCTGCTATGGATACAACGACGTTTTCGAGCAGAGATACTTCCTCGTTCTTCCTCTCACCCACGTATTCGGTCTTATAAGAAACACACTGACCTCTCTTTACACAGGCAGCAGTCTGTTCATCTGTAAAAATCCCAAGAATATGTTTAAGGACGTAGCGGTACACCGTCCTACGATTATGATATTCGTTCCCGCTCTTGCAGAGATGGCACTTAATCTTTCCAAGCAGTTCGGCAGAAATATGCTCGGTGAGGATATGAAGACCATTATCTGCGGTGCGGCGGCAGTTTCTCCCTATCTTATCCGTGAGTATGCAAAGCTTGGTATCACGCTTCTCCCCGGCTATGGCCTTACCGAGAGCGCAAACCTTGTAAGCGGAAACCCCGAGGCTCTTGCAAAGCCCGAATCTGTTGGTCTTATCTATCCCGGTATGGAATATAAGGTTGTTGACGGCGAGCTTTGGCTTAAGGGCGTTAATATGATGGACGGCTACTTCGGTGACGAGGAGAACGCTCTCGCATACGAGGACGGCTGGTTCAAGACCGGCGACCTTGTTAGATTTGACGAGGACGGATACCTCTATATAACCGGTCGTATTAAAGAAATTATTGTTCTTTCCTCCGGCGAGAACATCTCTCCCGCCGAGCTTGAGGTTAAGTTCTACGCCCTCGACTGCGTACAGGATTGCTTTATCTACGACATCACCGACGGCGGCGCACAGCAGCTTGTTATCGAGGTCGTTCCCCGTATGGAGGCACTTAAGGGTCTTAACGTTGATAACGTAGGCGCATACGTTACCGAAAAGGTTAAGGAGGTTAACGACAAGTTACCCGCCTTTGAAAGAATAAACAAAATTATCATCAGGGACAGCGATTTTATCCGCACCCCTGCTATGAAGATTGCGAGACAGGAAAATGGCACTCTCAAGAACAGAAATTAAGGAAAAGCTTACAGACATTATGAAGATGGTTATGGGCGACCGTGCCCCTGACCTTTCCTCTGTGGATGAAGGCTCTAATCTGATAAACGACCTCGGCCTCAACTCTGTTGGTATTCTGTACGTTGTTATAGCTATCGAGGAGTTCTTTGGCATCGAGTTTGAAAACGTTGGCTTTGGTGATTTTGCAACCATTGGTGACGTAATTAACTATATCGAAGAAAAACAGCAGTAATGAAGTGGTTAGAAAAACAGCCTAGTGCGGGTGATATGATCCGTGTAAAGCTGGGCAGTATTTACCATTACGGCGTGTTTGTGAGTGAGGGTGAGATCATTCAGTTTGGCCTCGCTCCCCAGGCCCGTCCTACTCTGAAGGACAGCGAGATCGAGGTATGCGCCTCGGATATTAAAGTCTTTCTTTGCGGCGGCGTAATGGAGGTTGCCGAGTTTGATGAGGATAACAGCAACCGCTCACCTGAGGAGGCTATCGCTTATGCCCGACAGAGCATAGGCAAGCGTGGGTATAATATCCTCTATAATAATTGCGAGCATTTTGCTTACGATTGCATAACAGGTAAGCCCTATTGCTCTCAGACTGCCGACGTCCGTTCTTTGTTCAGATCACTTCCCATAGTTGACGTTTACGTTGCGGCAATACCCGAGGGCGTTAAGATAGGTCATCTATCCTGCGCCGAGAGGGAGGCGGAGATAGATTCGGTAAACAACCCCAGGGTCAAGACCGAAAAATACTGCGTCTGGAAGCTTCTTGAATATGCTCTTGAGCGCTCCTTCGGTCTGCACGCAGATAAGCTGACCTTCACCAAAAACGAGGCAGGGAAGTGGACCACAGATAAGTGCTTCTTCTCACTCTCTCATTGCGACGGCGCCGTAGCAGTTGCCGTATCCCGTGCCGCCGTTGGCGTGGATATAGAGGAATTGCACGCTATATCCAAGGATCGCTTTGCAACTAAAATATTAACTCCCGGTGAGTATACCTTGTTTGAGAAAACGCCCTCTGATGAGCAGGAGCATTTTCTTCTTGAAAGGTGGACGGGTAAGGAGAGTCTGTTCAAGCAGTCGGACAAGCCGACGTTTATCCCTCGTGACCACGATACTACGGTAGGACAGCTCCGCACCCAAAGGATAACCCTTTCCTCCCACACCTACGTCCTGTCAGTCGCAACCCCAAATCCCGACATCCTCCGCTCTTATATCGGAATCAGCTTGATGCTTTAAATGAGAATCTGAAGTGATGAGTATTTTGAAGAAATTATATGGCAAAAGTAAAGTATGGTTTGCAATATCATGGATAATTGCATACTGTGTACTGATGTCCGTGGGAGATGCGCTTTCTACATTTGTCGGCATAGATAAGTCTGTGACACTCGTCGTAGGCATTATCCTTTCGGCAATACTTCTGTTGTTTTTCAGAAAAAACGGACTTTTCCGTGATTACGGACTTTGTGTGCCCAAGGCGTCTGCAAGATCTATGCTATACTACGTACCGATTCTTGTAATGCTGACGGCAAACCTTTGGTATGGTGTGACATTGAATTATGGTGTACTCGAGACCCTACTTTATATTTTGGCGATGCTTTGCGTTGGCTTCCTCGAGGAAGTCATATTCCGAGGCCTTCTCTTTGAGGCGATGCGAAAGGACAGCATAAAGGCTGCCATCATCGTTTCAAGCGTGACCTTTGGCGCAGGACATATCATCAATCTGATAAACGGCTCGGGCGCAGAGCTTTTGCCCAATTTGCTTCAGGTCGTATATGCCACAGCAGCGGGCTTTATGTTTGTGATGATGTATTACAAGTCTGAGAGCCTGATTGTCTGCATTGTCGCTCACGGTGTTTTCAATGCCCTCAGCGTATTTGTTAACGAAACAAACGCAACGGCAGAAATGCGCATACTACCAGCAATTTTACTGACCGTGATAACAGGCTCGTATGCGCTGTATCTTGCACTTTCGATGAAAAAAGCGAAAGATTAATATTATCTGTTTTAAGGTAAAAAGCCAATAAATAGCGTTTTTAGAAAAACACGATCAATCTGTGCAAATTACTTGTTCAGATTGATCGTGTCTGGTCTAAAGCAAGCGATACTATACGAACACCCATTTTTTCTTAGGTTTTCCTATTACTATGTAATAGGAACTTTTTTATTTTTGAGCGTTTTCAGAAGCGATTTTTGTCATTTCAGGATGCTATTTTGATCGTTTTTATGCTTTTTTGAGGGTTTTAAAAAGCCTGAAAAATGCCCGAAAAGTGATCAAAAAGTGCCTACTTATTAAAGTCCTTGTGGTATTTTCAATTCTATTTTGCATTTTCACATCTTCAAAATGACCTCAATTTCGATAGTTCCCCCTTTTTTGTGATTGAACCACCAAGCTAGATTATCGTAAGTGAACTTTTCCTTATAAAAAGAAAGAGCCCGATGAGTTTCCTCATCAGGTCTTTTCTTGTCTGACATATTGTAGTAGATCTCGATTCTGTCGTCATATAAGATTTTCTCTTTGACGAGCAACCTTATCATTTGAGCAGGCTCTTTATATATCGCCTTATTGATGAATTTCAGAACATCGGCTTTCGTTAACTTGCTTCTGCCCTTTGATTCTTCAATTTTGATCTTGCCCTTGATTTCGTCAAGACGGTATTCGAGTTCTTCAAGCCTTGACTTTGTGGTCGGGGTGATGATGCCTTGCTCCATAGCGTTCATAAGATTGTCTATACCACGTTGTATTTTAGCCTTCTCTCTGTAGAGAATAGCGAGTGTGCTATTTTCGGCTGCTTTCTTTTCATTGATAGCGATAATCTTATCGAGAAGCACTTCTAAATTTTCTGGCGTGCATAGTGCTTTAGCCGTAACGTCAATAACGAGCTTTTCAAGATCGTCCTTCCGCAAGGATTGTTTTCTACATTTGTGGGTGATCTTTTTCTTTCCGGCACAAGCATAGTATCTAACAACCTCACCAGATTATGAAGTTCCTGCATCACCTCTCACGTTAGCACCACAATAACCACACTTGAGTTTTCCTCTGAGTAAGTAGGGGCTATCGGCAGAGTGTTTACAAAGCTTGTTAGCTTCGCATATACCACGAACAATATCGAATAAGTGCTGAGGTACGATTCGATGGAATGTATCCAAGAACACCCCATCGGTTTTGTGTCGGTACAAAAACCAAAAATTGTGATAAATGCTTATCGACAGACTGTAAAAAGCAGGCATCCTGCATATACAGAGAGCTTCCTTAATTATTATATAAGACGGCTCAAAAAAGTGCTATTGTCAACAATTTTGCAATTTTCGCCCATTGAAAAGCAGATATAAAAAGGTTAGAATAGAATAAAAAACTAAGGTGGGGAAATATGAAAAAAGCTTATTATATATTGATTTTAGTGCTTGTCCTTCTGTTCAATTCCTGCTCGTGGCATAATATACCGGATGAGCCCGATGATGAAGGCAATCCGCCTGTACAGGATGGCGATCCGTCCACTCCGGATGATGATCCCGGCGTTCCTGACGACTCCGATGAGCCTGAAGCTCCCGACGACTCCTATGAGCCAAGGCTTCTGCAAAGCAAGGCTTCTTATACGATTCCGCCCTCGGTTCCGCTTTACAATAAATGTGCACTCTATCTTGAGGAATCACAATTGCCGTTATATAGCGTGTACGTGAACAATTCTCAGTATTGGAAGGGAAACGTGAGCGACAGAGATACGGTCGGTGTGGGATATTTCTTCCTTGAGGGAAAGGTAAACGTTTCGCTAAGATGCGACGGGATGTCAACCTGCGTTGTTCGCCCGCTTTCTGCCAACGTTGAGGCAACGGTTGAGGACGGTGTGGCCAGATTCACGCTTTCAAGCAGTGGAAATTACTCGATTGAGCCGGACGGAGACCCGACAAGGGCTATTTTCCTGTTCGTGTCGGATTATGCCGATAAGGATATTGAAGAGGATAATAACAAGGTTATCCGTTTTGAAAAGGGCTTACATACAGGTGCAAACAATCCTAACATAAAGAATAATACTGTAACTCTTTCCTCAAATACAACCGTCATTCTGGAGGACGGTGCGGTTGTTCGTGCTAGATTTGTTGCCAACAATGCAAGCAACATTACAATTTGCGGTACTGGCATAATCGATGGCTCTGCCTTTATCAGAAATGCAACAACGGGGCAGGTAACCGTTCCGCTTGATTTCAATTATTGCTCAAACGTCTCCTTCAAGGACTTTTCCATTCACGACCCTGCAGGCTGGTGTGTAAACTGGTATTTTTGCACCGACAGCCAAATTGAGAATATAAAGATTATTTCCTCCCGTTCAAACGGAGATGGAATATCCTTGCAGTCCTGCCAAAGAATTGACGTCAGCGATTGCTTTGTGAGAAGCTGGGACGATTCCTTGGTGGTAAAAAACTATCCGCAATGGTCAAATAGGGATATCGAGGGCACAACGAGGGACATTACCTTTAGAAACTGTACTATTTGGACAGACTTGGCACAAAGCATGGAAATCGGCTATGAGACCGTCGGTCAGGTGATGGAAAATATCACGTTTGAGGACATAACCGTTTTACATAATTTCCATAAGCCTTTAATCAGCATACATAACGGCAACAATGCAAATATCAAGAACGTTACATATAATAGAATAACCGTTGAGGATGCATCAATGGGCAGGGGTGACGCAGGTGCGAATAATCAATTGATAGAGATATCGGTGGCATATAGCTCAACCTGGTCTGACTCGCATAAAAAGACTGCTCTCGGAAGCATAGATACGGTTACAATCAGCAACGTTACGGTGCGTTCGGGAAATATTATTTTACCGATTAAAATTGTTGGATGCAGAGATATGAGAAGCGGATACGGTGCATCGCTCCATTACGTAAGCAACGTACTGCTGAATAACATCTGGGCAAACGGCAAGCAGATAGGAAGCAACTATGCTTATCTGACGGTAAACGAATATGCCAATGCATCCTTTAATCTTGGTTCAGCACCAATTTTTGCACAATTTGAATTCAGTCAAAGCGACGAAACTTTAGCACAATATACAAATTTTGCCCAGGTTGAGTCAAATTAGACCTATTAGTCATTGCAGAACAAAAAAAGTATAAAGACAGCAGAATTGCAACCATTTTTGCAGTTATGTTGTCTTTTATTTTTTTACGAAAGACTGTATCATTAAAATAGATGATTCACAATATGTTCAAAAGTCTATCTATTTGTAAGGAGGAAATTCTATGAGAAAAAACCTATTGACGGTATTGGCTTTACTGTCTTTGCTGACATTTGCCTTGACTTCATGTCATCTTCTGTCGCACGTTTGCGAAAGCGTTTGTGAAGAATGTCAGCTTTGTACCGACGAGACTTGCACCGAAAAAGCGTGTGCTAATAAGTGCCAGGGACATGACAGCACAGATGACGTGCCCCCTGTTCAAAGCACCGACAAGAAGGTTGAAAAAACAAAGGTCGTACTCTATGACGGACCCGAGATTATGACTACTTCCTCGGTTGCGGGAGTAAAGGTAAACGGCGAGTCGCTGTTTGTTTATGACACTCGTGTAAATCACATGCGTAGCTTTACCTATACACCCAGTGAGGACTACAACCAGGTAGTAATATTCGACTTTGAGGGTAGAATCAACGTGGAAATCGAGGTATATGGTGAAGCCTCGCTGAGCGACGTTGTGGTCAGACCTCTCTCTCGTGGAATCGTTCCGACGGTTGAAGACAATAAAATTTCCTTCACTCTTGATTACACCGACAACTACGTTGTGGAATATGCAACCGAGAGCAGTCCGATAGCATCGGAAAACGTAATGCACATATTTGCAAACCCCATTGAAGAGGACCCGATCGACCCTAATAACCTGCCTGAGAACACAGTATACGTTGGCCCTGGCGTGTGGATGGCAAACGCACTTCCCGTTTATGAGGATAACACCACGGTATATCTTGCAGGCGGTGCGGTCGTATATGGACAGATCCGTACTGCAAACGTAAAGAATCTTACCATCAGGGGAAGAGGAATCCTTGCAGGAGAATTGTTCGACAGAACAAAGGCGAGTGAATTTACACTTCCTATCGAGCTTCAGAACTGCTCCGACGTAATCATTAAGGATATCGCTATTTTAGACCCTGCGGGTTGGGCAGTTACACTTTACTGCTGCAACGACGTATATATTGAAAACCTGAAGATCGTTACCGCCCGTTCAAACGGCGACGGAATCTCGGTTCAGTCCTGTGAAAACGTATTTGTAAAGGGTGGATTCGTTCGTACATGGGACGATAGCCTTGTAGTAAAGAACGTAGACGGCTTCAGCACCTCGAACGTTACGTTTGACAGCGTTTATGTATGGACCGATTTGGCTCAGAGCATGGAAGTAGGTTATGAAACCTATGGCTCGTCAATGACCGATATTACGTTCAGAAACATCACAGTTTTCCATAACTTCCATAAGGCAGCAATGTCCATTCACAATGCAGACAATGCAAATATCAGTAACGTTAAGTATCAGAACATCACCATTGAGGATGCTCAAATGCTTGGAGACAATCAGCTTGACGGTGAAAACGATTTTCTTATTGACATAACGATCGCATTCAACACCGAGTGGACACAATCGGGTGGTGTTCGCGGCAAGATTTCAAACGTTACCTTCTCAAATATCAATGTGCTTAATATGGCTGATACAATTAAGTGCAGAGTATTCGGTGAGGGAGCATCAAGCGATGTAAACGGAGTTTCAATTTCCGGAGTAAAGGTTGAGGGTAAGCAGATAAAATCTCTTGATCAGATCGGCTTGGTTCCCGGTGTTTATACAAGCAATATAACCTACGCTCAGGGCGAGTGCTCGGGCGCGACGGTAGTTTTACCTTATGAATTGAATCTTACCGAAGGGGAAACACCCAGCATCACGGTTGTTCCGAGTATAAAGCAGGATGGCCTGGTAATTCCCGATTTCGGTGTACTCAATAACGACCCGCCTTATGCAGGTCAGAAGGTTGACACAACCAATACAAGCATCAGCGCAACCTTCGGACACGGCGACAGAGCAAATTCGCCTTGGAACGATGGAAGCATACCCGAGGCCGAGGGAAAGGGAGTTGCCAATCTTCTTGATGGCGACAGAACCACCGAATGGCAATTCAACGAGTGGGATGTATCGGTTGATAAGCAGTTTATAGCTATCAGCTTTGAATTCGGAAAGCCCACACAGGTTGGTAATATTCGTATTTTGGGTACAAGCGACTCAAATATTATGAGATATTACAGTGTATCCATATTTGCACAGAACACAGAGGGCGGAGATTGGAAGCGTATTCAGTCCCAGACAAATATCGCACTCAGCCCACAGTCGAGCAACTTTAATGACGTGCTTATCAGACTTAGCGAGTCCGGATACTACGGACTGCAGCTGAGATTCTTCTATAACAACAGTCTTACTCATCCCGAAGAGATTAATATTGGCGAAATTGAGTTCTATCCACCCAGCTTGACAACGAGCAAATCCTTTGTAGAGGTTGCCGAGCACGAGGACGTTTACGATATTACCAATATGATTGACGGTAATACCCTTACTTACTTTGAGTCCAAGAAGGGCGTATTCCCGGCAGAATTTGCAATCGACCTTGGAGATGTAGAAAACGTTAAGTACATTAACCTCCACCTGCCTCCACTTTTACTGTGGGAAAACAGAACTCAGGAGATTGAAATTCTGGGTAGCATTGACGGCGTTACTTACTTTACCGTAGTAGAAAAAGTCGCATATTTGTTCGATTCGTCTGCGGGTAATATGGTAGCAATCGTTTTAGACGAGGCAGTAAGCATGAAATACATTAAATTGGTTTATAGCTCCAATAGTACGGGTTACGGTGCTCAGGTATCGGAATTGTATGTATATGGGGAATAAATAATATAAAATACATTTGAAGGAGAGGAACTATGAGAAAACAAAATCGTAAAATTGCTTGCATTACCGTAGTATTGTTGCTTGCTTCTATGATTATTTGTATGATTCCCACCGTCAGCTTTGCTGATGCTGAGCCTCAGACAAGAGATTTTAACGAAGCATTTGACAGACTGCTCGATGCCGGTGCAGGAGCAGGCTCGGAAAGAGCTTATCGTTCAATCAGCTGGTCAGCAGGACAATGTGATGATGTTACCGACCCCATTTTCAAGGTTGGTAGTCCTAAGATTTCAGCAGGATTTGAAACACTCAACATTGAATTGCGTAGCCCCGATGGCAGCATAAAGCTTGAGGATCTGAAGATCGGCCTCAGAACTGCCGATTCGGATGATATTGCAGCAGCTAACAGCTACGTTTTGTCACACGAGGATATTATCGGTGGTATATCCTTCTCCTCTGGAGAGGACATCGGTTCTGAGTTTGCAGTATTGTCCATTGACTTTGCTTCGACCGAGGTGAAGGTTTCCGGCAAGGCTTTTGACTCGACAGCACCCGATGCTATGCTGGCCTTCCACTTATACACAGCAGACAGCACCGTAGCAGGTAAGCTTGATATCCGTAAGGTATCTGTTACTACCGGCTCGAATGAAACTGTTGTATTAGACTTTGATACCGTTAACGAAGCATGGTGGAACGGTGGCGAGGCAGGCACGTTCGTCAATGTTCCCAAGCACTATGCAGTAACAGATAAGATTTCCATCGCAAGTGACGATGCAGCACACAATAACCTTGATGAAAAGTACGGTGCAATCGTACTCAACGTTGCAGGTGAGAATGCAAGCGTTGCTCCTATTCTGGAGGATGGAAGTGTTGGAGCGGCTAAATCCTGGAATGAGCTTACCGATCTGGCAGGCACACCCGTAGCAGCTCTTGATGGCAATTTCCGCAATGCAGTTATTTCTCTTGAAAGCCTTGGTGCAAAGAAGATCAAGGGCGTAGAGATTTCGGGTAACGTACTTGTAGCAGGAGCGTTCTTCACAAACCTGGATACCATCCAGCCTGATAAGTATTTCCCCGTGCTCGATACAGAGAGCATTACATATATGTCGCAGTTCAACTTTGAATATCTGACTGCGGGACCTGACTACGATAAGGCAGTAACCGATAGTGCGGCATTCAACTGTGATTATATTCTGTCCTATTCCACAAAGAATAACGTTATCAAGGACGGTCACCTTGTACTCGACGCTCAGGGCGAAGCGTTTACAAGCATTAAGATTCGTTCTAAGGTAGCAAGCGAGGGTAAGCAGTACCTCGTAATCAAATACAAGCTTGAAAACGGTGCAACACTTAATGATTTCCGTTTCGACGTACTTAAGACCGACGGTGATACAGGCGTTGGCATTAAGTATGCAAACCAGCTGTTAGTAGGTACAGGACTTCCTTCCTTGTCTGATGCTAACCCCTATCTTGGTACAAACGGCTACAATTACCTTGTAATTGACCTTGAAAAGACCTTTGGCGAAAGATATATTTCCGGTGTTGATATGTACATTTCCGGTGAAGGTCAGGTTCTTATCGACGAGATCTTCTATGCTCATCCCGTAATTAAGGCCGGTGAGCTTGGCGAAAACATTCTTGCAGCTCCTCAGGAGATCGTTGTTAATGATGCTGATGGCGGTTATCAGTATCTTGGCTGGGTTGGACTTGACGGTCAGAAGCACGCAGGTATTGAGATCGTTATGAGAGGCGAGGGTAACGCAAATCTTGATAACGTACGCTTTGAAATGGGCGGAAAGGTAACTTGGTTTGCTGATAACGCTGAAGGCACCTTCCTTGATAGCTATGGCAGAAGGATGCCCGCTCTGAGCACCGAAAACCAGGTTTACTACATCGATCTGGCTAACAGTGGCATTACAGGTGCTTTGAATGAGATCCACGTTCACGGTTCACCCGTAGTAGGCGGCGGTAAGATCATTATCGAGTCCATCAGATATGCAGACTATCCTTCCGCTCCCCTTGAGACCAGTGACGAGATTCTTGCAGATGACTTCGCCGGTAAGGAAGCAGTTGCAGGCGGCGTAGGTTATTCTTACATTGGCTGGATCAACGGCTCCTCCGGTAACGGATATGATTACCTTATCCTTGAGGTTGAGGGTGACATCAGCAAGCTTCGTATAGAGTTTAGCGGCATTGGTGTATTCTGGGT
>JAZSMV010000042.1:0-5801 GCA_045536065.1 Eubacteriales bacterium
ACCGCTCCCTCCGATATGATCCAGTGCAAGTTCTGGGGTCTTGGCGGTGACGGTACCGTTGGTGCTAACAAGAACTCTATCAAGATCATCGGTGACCACACCGACAAGTACATTCAGGCATACTTCCAGTATGACTCCAAGAAGACCTCCGGTATCACCATTTCTCACCTCAGATTCGGTGACAGCCCCATCAAGTCCTCTTACTATATCAATAAGGCAGACTTCGTTGCTTGCCATAACAACGCATACCTTAACAAGTATGATATGATCTCCGACGTTAAGCCCGGCGGTACATTCCTTCTTGACTGTCCCTGGTCTGCAGAGGAGCTCGATGCACACCTTCCCGCATCTGTAAAGACTTACATTGCAAAGAACAACGTTAAGTTCTACACCATCAACGCAACCAAGATCGCTATCGACCTCGGTAACGCAAAGGTTAAGAACACCGTTCTTCAGTCCGCATTCTTCACTCTTGCTAAGATCCTTCCCGCAGCAGAGGCTATTGAGTACATGAAGAAGGCTGCATACAAGTCCTACATTAAGAAGGGACAGGCTATCGTTGACCTTAACTATGCCGCTATCGACGCAGGTAAGGATGCTCTCGTAGAGGTTGCAGTTCCTGCTGAGTGGGCAAACGCAGGTCAGACTCCTGCAGCTGCTAAGGCTACCGGTACCCGTGCAGATCTCGTTGACTTCGTTAACGACATCGTTGTTCCCGTTGGCGCAATGAAGGGTGACAGCCTTACCGTTGGTGCTTTCGCTAAGTACGCAGACGGTACCTTCCCCCAGGGCTCCGCAGCTTATGAGAAGCGTGGTGTTGCAGTTTCCGTTCCTCAGTGGAATCCCGAGCACTGCATCCAGTGTAACAACTGTGCGTTCGTTTGTCCTCATGCTTGTATCCGTCCCTTCGCTATGACCGAGGAGGAGGCAGCAGCGGCTCCCGCAACCACCAAGTTCGCAGCTAAGCCCGTTCTTAAGACTAACTACAAGTTCACCATGGCAGTATCTCCCCTTGACTGTATGGGATGTACTCTTTGTGTTAAGGCTTGTCCTGTTAACAACAATCCCAAGATGGGCACCGCAATCGAGATGAAGCCCATCGCTACTCAGCTTGACCAGCAGCCCGCATACGACTACGGTGTTGCTAAGGTTTCTGAGAAGCCCGAGCTTATCGGTCTTTCCATTAAGGGCAGCCAGTTCAAGCAGCCCCTTCTTGAGTACTCCGGCTCTTGCGCAGGCTGTGCTGAGACCTCTTACGCTCGTCTTATCACCCAGCTCTTCGGTGAGAGAATGTATATCTCCAACGCTACCGGTTGTTCTTCCATCTGGGGCGGCTCCGCACCTGCTACTCCTTACACCGTAAATAAGGAAAGCGGCCGTGGTCCTGCTTGGGCTAACTCCCTCTTCGAGGATAACGCTGAGCACGGTCTCGGTATGCACATCGGTCAGAAGGCTATCCGTGAGAAGCTTATCGGTATGGTTCGTAACCTTAAGGCTCCCTGCGAGAACTGCCAGGCAGTAATCGACGAGTACCTTAACACTCTTAACGACGGTAAGGCTAACGAGGCTGCAACCAAGGCTCTTGTTGCTCTCCTTGAGCAGTGGGCAGAAAAGGGTTGCGAGGAGTCTAAGGCTATCCTTGCTGAGAAGCAGTACCTCTCCAAGAAGGCAGTTTGGATCTTCGGTGGTGACGGTTGGGCATACGACATCGGCTTCGGCGGTCTTGACCACGTTCTTGCATCCGGCGAGGATGTAAACATCATGGTATTCGATACCGAGGTTTACTCTAACACCGGTGGACAGGCTTCCAAGGCTTCCCAGATCGGTCAGGTTGCTCAGTTCGCAGCAGCAGGTAAGGCAATCGGCAAGAAGAACCTTGCAGAGATCGCAATGTCCTACGGCTACGTTTACGTTGCACAGATCGCTATGGGCGCTGATATGAACCAGACTCTCAAGGCTCTTGCAGAGGCTGAGGCATATCCCGGACCCTCTCTCGTAATCGGTTACGCTCCCTGTGAGATGCACTCCATCAAGGGTGGTATGCAGAACTGTCAGGCAGAGATGAAGAAGGCTGTTGAGGCTGGTTACTGGCACATGTTCAGATTCAACCCTGCAGCAGAGAAGAAGTTCACTCTCGACTCCAAGGCACCTACCGGTGACTACCAGGCATTCATCAACAGCGAGGCTAGATACACTCGTCTTGCACAGTCCTTCCCTGAGAGAGCTAAGGAGCTGTTCGAAAAGGCAGAGGCTACCGCAAAGGCTAAGTATGAGAGACTCGTTAAGTTCGTAGACTTCTACAGCTGATTTTGGTGACAATCGCCGTTTTTGAGACTTGACGTAGGTTTCTACGCCTGGCGCCTCAAAAAACGACGATTCTCCCTCAAAATCCAACGCAATTTTAGCGCTATGGTTAGCGAAACAACAATTTGTTGATTAATATAATAAAAGACTCTCCCTGACGAAAGTTAGGGAGAGTTTTTTAGCCTTCCTCAGCGAAGCGTGTCGGAGAAGTGGGACCGCTTGCGCTGATGAGGTAAAAACTTTTCAAAAACTGTTTACAAAACGAAAAATTCGTGATATAATAAATCTGCCAAACGAACTTAATAAACGCAAAGATAGGTATATTTTTCTTTATGGGATAATTATACCCTTTTTCTGCATATAACAAAACTATATCCATTTATACTTTTGGTAAAAATGCGACTCACGTTTTGTTATATGTTATTCATATACCTATATGCGTACAAGTTCGTTTGGCGACAGCTTGGAGTTGCGTTTTTCGGTGCGATAACTTCGGTTGTCGCACTTTTTGTTTGAAAGGAAATAATACAATGAAAAAAATCATCAGTATCGTATTACTTGTTTGCACACTTGTACTTTGCTTAGCTTCTTGCTCATCAAAAGAAAAATTTATTGGAACTTGGCGTGGTGAATGGGAATACAATGGAAATTTATATGTTTCAGTAATTGATATATATGAGGATGAAACATATAAGGAAGTAATGTATAAAAATTATGCTTATTATTCAACAGAAACTGGAAAATATGAGATTGAGGGTAACGAGATTCGCCTTTACGAAACTGATAAACTATGGACAACGTACAAATACATAAATGGTCAGTTGGAAAATGGAGGTCATTATTTTTCCTCTTGGTCAACGGATTAATTTGTAAAACGAAGTGTTTTTAACTGCGTGAATATGTTCCATATCACACTGTAGACCGAAATATCAGTGTGATAAAAACGAGCCTTTTAAAAAGGCTCGTTTTCTTCGTTTTTGTAGTTAAAATTTAATAATATGTAAATAATAATTGTCAAAACGGTACATTTACCCTTCATCGATGCAGATTGTGACTATCATTTTTCTCCCGTGATATGATACTTTCTGCGTTGCGCTGATGCCTATTGACGACAGGGATGAAACGGATCCTTTTGTACCTTTGAGAAATATTTCTATTGCACGCAGGCGACTCGAATTATCTATCTTATTTGGCAGATTATGTGTGTTCATAAAGGATACAAGCGCCTCGCTTTCCTTGACGTTCAGCCGCCCTTCGCATATTTTATCAAGCGCCTCTGACCGTGCGCTCTCATCAAGTGAAAGTAGTAATCTTGCGTGTCTTTCGGACAGGTTGCTTTCTGCAATTCTCTTTTGCAGCTCCTCATCAAGTCCTAAAAGCCTTATTTTGTTTGCCACGTAGGATTGGCTGACACCAAGCATTTTTGCAACCTCGCTTTGCGACAGCCTTCGCATTTTTATCATTCCCGCAAGCGACCTTGCCTCGTCAAACATATTCATTATATCACCTCCGATGACAATTTTAGCATAAAAAATACGCACTTTGACTCGAAAAGGGTCAAAGTGCGCTTTTTGCGTTTTATTAACTAGTCCTTACCTTCCAGATTTCTTATGTAATGGAAGATGTATTGCTGGGCAACACCTGCGTATTGGCCGAGTGTGGTGGGATCAAGGCTGCCGCCAAAATACACGTCGATAGCACGCTTCATCCACACGTCGATTGGGAATGCTTCAAGGTTTGCAAAGCCGAACAGAGCAACACAGCTGGCAACCTTATCGCCAACGCCAAGAATCTCTTTAAGCTTTTCTACAGTGTAATCGTAGCTCGCTTTTTCTTCTATTTTTTTAAGGTCTACTCTGCCGTTATTTACCCTTTCCGCCGCATCGATCAGATATTTATATCTGAAGCCTGGATGGGAGGGTAGAAGACCGTCGGGATTCTCCAACACCTGCTCTGCGGTGGGGAAGGAGTAGCAAATGCCGCAATTCTTACATTCATCGCATCCGGGCACACAGTCCTTGCTTGGTAGGGGACATTCGGTAAGGCCTGCCGATACCGACAGATTTTCTCCGTACTGCGAGCAGATATTACGGATGATCTTTCTTATTCTCGGTATATTGTTATTCTGGGAGATGATAAAGGAAAACAGCGTCTCCCAGGGCTCCTGCTTGAGTATTACGATACCCTTTGCGCACTCAGCCGCCTCTTTAAGCCACTCCGAGTCGGTTCTGGAGATAACGTCCTGCCTTATAGCCTCAAAATCGGTGTCAAATCTGAAGTATTTGCTTACCGCCGCCTCGTATTCCTCCGTCCACTCGTCGAAGAATATCAGCTCGCCGGGACGTCTCTGTCCGACTCTGATTATCCTGCCGTATGCGACCGTCAGATATTCCACGTAACAATCCTCACGGGCGGTCTGCTCGTACCTGAAGGCCTGACCGCACTCAAGCGTATCAGAAAGACTCATATATCCAAGCCCCTCTACCAAAGTAGCGGGAACTCCTCGGAAATGTATACTTTTTTTCACAAACATTTCGCCTACCCCTTGAAAAATCGAGATTTGTAGTGTATAATATGGTTGTAAAACTATATTTATAAATATTTTATCATATTTTTCGTGCAAAATCAAGGGGTAAAATCCATTGGTTTAAAGCGGAAATTCAGGAAAGGACTGTCCTATGATAATAGAGAAAATCGTTATTAAAAGCTTCGGCCGCATAAACGATATGACCTTGGAGTTCTCCGATGGCGTAAACGTTATTGAGGGCGAAAACGAATCCGGTAAGAGCACTATTGCTGCCTTTATCAGGTATATGCTTTACGGCTTTACCGACGAGGACGGCGAGGCTTCGGAGAGAAAGAAGAGAATAAGCTGGGAATCGGGCATGGCTCACGGCTCTATGTACATAAGAGTTGGCGGCAAGAGATACGTGATCAACCGCTCCACCGTTCCCACCGACAATTCCGAGCGTCCCACCTACCGTGAGGAAGCGTCTATTGTTGACGTTGAGACCGGCGCACCCGCATTCGGCAAGCTTGCCGCAGGCGAGGTATTCTTCGGTGTGGACAGCGAGCTGTTTGACAACACTGCATTTATCGGTCAGATAGGCGGATCGGATATTGACGAGGGCTCGGTAAAGCAGGCTATTGAGAATATTATCTTCTCCGGCAGTGAGAAGATCAATAAGCAGCGTGCGGCTGCAAGGATCAGCGACAAGATGAACGCACTTCTTCACGAGGGCGGAAAGGGCGGCGCAATCGTCGACCTGGCTCATAAGGAGGAGGCTCTTGAGCAGAGCCTTGATGCCTGCAACATAGATAACAAGCTCATTCTTGAGAAGGAAGCCGAGCTTTACAGGATCCGTGCAAGAAGGGCGGAGGCGGAGGAAAAGCAGACAAAGCTCTATGAGCTTGACTCCTCTTACAATAACGCCATGCTTATCCAGACCTTCGATCAGCTCCACCTTCTTGAGCAGGAGTGCGAGGAGAAGATCGAG
>JAZSMV010000094.1:0-5390 GCA_045536065.1 Eubacteriales bacterium
CAGATTTTGAGAGAGCGTATTTTTTGTAAGAAAAGCCGAAATGACGCAGTAATATGCGGATATTACAAGGAGTTTTGGCGCATTATTTCGAAAAATCCGCCTCTCAAAACGTATTCGATTTAGGTTGTTGGTGGCTAACCTCTCACAAAAACGCAGGCATTTTGTCCTGCGTTTTTTTATTGACTTTAGCCTTTATATATGCTAAAATTAAATAAAGAAATTTATGAGGGAAAGTGCTATGATCATCTATAAAAGCGATAATCTCCGTATATCCTTAATAACCGACCGCCTTATCAGAACCGAGCTTGGCTCCTTCACCGATCTGCCCACACAGACGGTGCAGAATAGGGATTTTTGCGAAGCGGATTACAGTCTTAACGAGCTTGGCAGAACAGTTACGGTCACCACCGACTCTGCCTGCTTTAGCGTGGATAAAAGGAGCGGTGACGTTTTATCGGTATATCTTGAGGCTTCCGACACAAGTGTTGTTGATTTTGAAAAAGGCAGACTTCCCGGAACGGCAAGAACCCTTGACCGAGTAAATGGAAAGACCAAGCTTGAGCCGGGTATTATATCAAGATACGGCTCCTCGGTTATGGATGACTCGCATAGCCTGCTTATAAATCCCGACGGCAGAATCTCCACCCGTCCTGCCTGTACCGACCGCTATTGGTTCGCCTACGCTGGTGACTATCTGGGTCAGCTTCACGACTTCTTTAAGCTGACGGGCGAGGTGCCGCTTATCCCCAAATTTGCCCTCGGCAACTGGTGGAGCCGCTACCGTGCCTACACTCAGGAGGAGTATCGCTCCTTGATGCAGAAGTTTATCGACAAAGAGCTTCCCATAACCGTCGCAACTATCGATATGGATTGGCATTGGACGGATGTTTTAGACCGCTTCGGCGACGAGGCAAGGCCGGGCAAGGCGAAATGTCCCGAGGAGGTGCTCTTTAACACCATTCTCCCCGGCTGGACAGGTTACACCTGGAACACCGAGCTTTTCCCCGACCATAGAGAGCTTCTGACCTGGCTTCACGCTAACGGCTTTAAGGTGACGCTGAACGTTCATCCATCCCAGGGTGTCCGCTTCTTCGAGGACGGATATGCCGAAATGTGCGAAAGAATGGGAGTTGATCCGTCAACAAAACAGCTTATTCCCTTCGACTGCACCGATCCTGAGTTTATGAAGGCATATTTTGAGGTGCTTCATCATCCTATGGAGGATGAGGGCGTTGACTTCTGGTGGCTTGATTGGCAGCAGGGAACTAAAACCAAGATTCCCGGCCTTGATCCCCTCTGGGCGCTCAACCATTATCACAGTCTTGACTCGGGCAGGGGCGAGAGACGTCCGCTTATTCTCTCCCGATATGCAGGACTTGGCAGTCACCGTTATCCTCTCGGCTTCTCGGGTGACACCCACGCCACCTGGAAGAGCCTTGATTTCCAGCCCTACTTCACCAACTCTGCGGCAAACTCGGGCTACACCTGGTGGAGCCACGATATAGGCGGCCACATGCACGGTGTTCAGGATGACGAGCTTTACCTTCGCTGGCTTCAGTACGGCGTATTCTCGCCCATCAACCGACTCCACTCCTCAAACTCCGACTTTTGCGGCAAGGAGCCCTGGAAGCGCAGCTATGCGGTGGAGCATGTGGCAGAGGACTTCCTGCGCCTGCGCCATAAGCTGATACCCTACCTTTACAGCGCAAATTACCGCACTCACAGAGAGGGCGAGCCTATCTGTATGCCTATGTATTACAGATTTGATGAGCCGCAGGCATACGGGCAGAAAAATCAGTATATCTTCGGCGGTCAGCTTCTGGTCTGTCCTATTACCGAGCCAAGCGACAAGCGGCTTAACCTTGCGAAAACTAAGGTATGGCTTCCCGAGGGTCGCTGGACGGATATATTTAACGGCCGTATCTACGACGGCGGTCAGACTGTTGATATGTACCGTGACATTGACTCTATCCCCGTTCTTGCACCTGCAGGAGCGATTATTCCTATGTATAGAGGCGATCGCACCAACGATCTCTCAATCGACCAGCCTCTTGAGATTCATATCTGGCGAGGTAACGGCCACTATGAGCTCTACGATGACGACGGCGAGACTAACGCCTATAAGGAGGGCAAATTTGCCATAACCGGCTTTGATCTGACAGAGCAGGGTGGCTGTCTCCGTCTGACTATCACGCCTCCTACCGACAGCAAGGGCGTTCTGCCTGCCGAGAGGGAGATGTATATTGTTTTCCGTGACGTAAAGCATAAACAGATCAGGCTCGCCGTTGGCACAGAGCCTGTAACTGTGGAGATAGAGAATATTATTCCTCTCGAAAACGAGAGCTATGAGGAGCTTCGCTCGGCGCTTCTCACAAGAGTTCAGGGCGCAAATGACAAAAAGACCCGTCAGTTCGCAAGGCGTCTGCCGAAATACCTGAAATCCGCCCTTGCCGAGCTTTCCGCCCTTTCGGGAGGTGGAAAAAAGTGATCCACCCCAAAGGAGCAGAGAAAAAGTGCTTCGACCGCCCTTTCAATAGCAGAAAAGAAGCGATTTTCCGCCTTTCTTCGTTTAAAAGTATGAAATATTATAAATAAAGGTGAAAACCCCTTGACTTTTCGCTCGAAAAATAGGATAATATAAGGGTGTTAAATGAAAATTTGCGGCATTTTGTCGCAAAAGTTGTCAATTTGATTAATTTTTAAGGAGAAACGCCGTGTCCGCTTTAAATGGCACTCTCGCCAAGCTCAGAAGCTCTGCTCCCATACAGAGCATTAACAAGTTTATGGTGTCCCCCTGGGGCATCGCAGTTATCGGTGCGCTCACCCTCATAGCTTTTATATTCTCGCTTGAGCTGGTGGTATACACCATATTTATCCTCTATGCCGCATACGTTGGCATTTTCGGTGATGATTTCGCACCCCTGATGCCTCTATTCCTCTTTGCCTACATCTGCCCCTCGCTGCAGAATAACCCCGGCAAGAGCGATAAGGGTCTGTTCTATGGCGCATCGGGTGTTTACATAGGCGTTATCGCAGCCATTGCGGTTGTTATCGTATTCGCAAGACTTTTCACCGACAAGAATATGGGTGTACGTAAGCTCTTCACTATGAAGCGTGCATTCCTTATCAGTATGCTTGCACTCGGCACATCCTATATGCTGTCGGGAATCGGCTCTGAAAAGTACCTTGAGTACGTAAAAGGTAATCTTTTGTTTGCATTTATCCAGTTTATGTCGCTGTTTTTACTCTATTTCGTATTCTCGGCTACTATAAACTTTGAGAAATTTAATATTGATTATTTCGCCTGGTTTGCAGTAATTATGGGCATTGTGGTATCCCTTGAGGTAGTGTGGATCTACATTGCCGAGGACGTTATCGTAAACGGTAGCATCATTCGTGGCAGGATCTACTCCGGTTGGGGCTGCTACAACAACATAGGCGCACTTATCAGTATGTCTATCCCCTTCGCCTTCTACTTCGCCTGCCGTAAGAAGCATAACTTTATGTATCTTATTATCGGCTGTCTGCTTCTCGGCGGTGTAATTCTCAGCTGCTCCAGAGGCTCTATCGTAGGCGGCGTGTTCGCATTTATGGTTTCCTTCGGCTACACCTTCTTTAAGGCAAATAATAAGGGGGAATTCCGTATTACCACCCTTGGTCTTGCGGCTATCGCTGTGATCGCCGTTGCCTTGTATCACAAGGAGATCATCGCACTCTTTAACGAGGTTCCCGATATTGCAGAAGGCAGCGAGGGCTCTATCAACTTCAACGACTCCGGCCGCTTCAATCTCTACAAGGCAGGCCTTAAGGTATTCCTTGATAACCCCATCTTCGGCCAGACCTTCTATCCTGCGGCAGGCAGTATGCCTGAGTTCTCCAAAGTTGAGGCGTTCAGCTCCTTCTTCCCGCCCCGTTGGCACAACACCGTAGTACAGATGCTTGCATCCTGCGGCGCAGTTGGTATGCTTGCATACAGCTTCCACAGACTTGACACCATCATCTACTATTTCAAGCATCGCAACGTAAGCAACACCTTTATTGCTATCTCCATTCTCACCCTTCTGGGAATGAGCCTTCTTGACTGTCACTTCTTCAACGTAGCGCCCGTATTCTTCTACTCCATGGCGCTTACCGTAATGGAATATGGCAGAGAAAGACCTGTGGAGAATTAAGTACAAACCCAATACATCAAAAGTCCTCGTAAATCGAGGGCTTTTTTACTGAAGTATCGAGAAAAAATGCGACCCTCGATGGAGTCGCATTTTTTATTAATAAGTTATTAGTTCTTAAGTGCTGCCTGGGCTGCGGCAAGACGTGCGATCGGAACTCTGAAAGGAGAGCAGGATACGTAGTCAAGGCCGATCTGGTGGCAGAACTCTACGGATGTGGGGTCGCCGCCGTGCTCACCGCAGATACCTACGTGGAGGTGCTCGTTTGCGGGACTGCCGAGGGTTACTGCCATATTCATAAGCTTACCAACACCGGTGGTGTCAAGCTTTGCGAAGGGATCGTTCTCGAAGATCTTTGCATCATAGTATGCGCCGAGGAACTTACCTGCGTCATCTCTGGAGAAGCCGTAGGTCATCTGAGTAAGGTCGTTAGTACCGAAGCAGAAGAAGTCTGCATTCTTAGCGATCTCATCAGCGGTAAGACAAGCTCTGGGGATCTCGATCATGGTACCAACCTCGTACTTGAGGTCAGCGCCTGCAGCTGCGATCTCAGCGTTAGCGGTCTCAACAACAACTGCCTTAACGTACTTAAGCTCCTTAACGTCGCCTACAAGGGGAATCATGATCTCGGGAACGAGAGTCCACTCGGGGTGATTCTTCTGAACGTTGATAGCAGCACGGATAACTGCAGAGGTCTGCATCTTTGCGATCTCGGGGTAGGTTACGGAGAGACGGCAGCCACGGTGACCCATCATGGGGTTGAACTCGTGGAGAGATGCGATAATGGTCTTGATGTCCTCAACGGTCTTGCCCTGAGTCTTAGCAAGGAGAGCGATGTCCTCCTCGGTGGTGGGAACGAACTCGTGGAGAGGGGGATCAAGGAATCTGATACAAACAGGGTTGCCCTCGAGAGCCTCATAGAGCTTCTCGAAGTCAGACTGCTGATAGGGAAGGATCTTTGCAAGTGCAACTTCTCTCTCCTCAGCGGTGTCAGAGCAGATCATCTCACGGAAAGCAGCAATTCTGTCTGCCTCGAAGAACATGTGCTCGGTACGGCAAAGGCCGATACCCTCTGCGCCAAGCTCTCTTGCCTTCTTAGCATCTGTGGGAGTATCTGCGTTAGTTCTAACCTTAAGGGTTCTGAACTCGTCTGCCCAACCCATGATGGTGCCGAAGTTGCCAGAGATCTCTGCGTCAACGGTAGGAATGATACCGTCGTAA
>JAZSMV010000126.1:0-5085 GCA_045536065.1 Eubacteriales bacterium
CAAACTTCACTCACCGCAAGGTGAACTTCACTTAACCGTAGGTTAAACTTCACTCCTTAAAGCGAGATCTTGTCAAACGGGTGAAGTTGTTCGTTTCACTCGCAGTGAAGTTGTTCGTTTCACTCGCAGTGAAGTTGTTCGTTTCACTCGCAGTGAAGTTGCTCGTTTTACTCGCAGTGAAGTTGCTCGTTTTACTCGCAGTGAAGTTGCTCGTTTTACTCGCAGTGAAGTTGCTCACTGCGTTCGCAGTGAAGCTTGCTACGCAAGTGTGATATTATGTTAATTCATACTCATAAGAGATCGCAGAGAGGGCAAAGGAAGGAGCTGTTTCACAGCGGAGGATTCGGTTGCCAAGGGTTACCGAAAGGCATCCTGCCTTTGTTGCCTCGGCTGCCTCATCGGGTGAAAATCCACCCTCGCTGCCTACGATAACCGCAATGCTTTCGGGCCTTTCTCTGCCCGAGAGGGCGGTCTTTACGGTCAGCCCATCCTCGTTTTCGTAGCAGAAAAGAGCAAGGGCGCACTCGGTGGCCTCCTTCAGCATCGCAGAGTAGGAAAGGGGCTGTGTGACGGTGGGGATCTTCGCTCTGCCGCACTGCTTCGCCGCCTCCTCGGCAATTCGCTGAAGCCTTGAGGTCTGCTTTTCCGCCTTTTCCGCCTTTGGTCGCTTGATACAGCGTGAGGACTCGAAGGGTATAATTCTGTCCGCTCCAAGCTCCACCGCCTTCTGTATCACCACCTCCAGCTTATCGCCCTTTGGATATGCCATACAGAGCGTGATGCTGACAGGCGACTCGGCGCCCGACTGAAGCCTCTCGTCTATCCGACAGATGCACTCCTCGTCACGAATACGGATTAGGGTACAGCTATACTCACCGCCAACACCGTCGCAAACCACAACCCTGTCGCCCTCTGCCATACGGAGCGAGCGTGCGATATGATGAGCGTCAGCGCCGTCAATAATTATTCTGTTTTCTTCGATCTTCTCTCTGTCAACAAAAAATCTTGCCATAATAATTTCCTGATAAATTTTATTAAAAATCGGGTTTGAGGCTTTGTTTTCGCCCTGAATTTCCGTCAAAAACGGGAAGCCTACGCAAAATCAGCCCAAAATACAGTCAAAATTCGGGATAATGAAAAGGCGCTTAAACCCTCACGAGCATACCGACCCAATCGTTTTCATTGATCTCCTTCTCCACGGTAAAGCCGGTTTTGATAACCGCCGCTCTTACCTCGTCGGCTCTCTCGCCGATAATTCCCGAGAGGATAAGGGGTGAGCCTGCCTTAACGTAATCTCTCACGTCGGGCAGCATTCTGATAATAATATCCGCAACGATATTCGCCACGCAGAAGTCGTACTTTCCGCCCGAAAGGTCAACCCCACGGAGCAGATCGCTCACACCAACGGTGATATTGTCACAGCCGTCTGCCAGGCAGTTTTCTCTTGCAACCTTAACCGCCATAGGATCAATGTCGTAGGCGTTACAGCTCTTTGCGCCAAGCTTTGAAGCGCAGATAGAGAGAATACCCGAGCCCGTTCCAACGTCAAGGACACGCTTGCCCACAAGCTCCTCGTCCTGCATAAGACGGATAACCAGCCTTGTGGTCTCGTGGGTACCCGTACCGAATGCCATACCGGGATCCATACGGATAATCACCTCGTCCTCCCTCGCCTCATACTTCTCCCAGGCAGGCACGATAGTCACCTTGCCGAGAGGCACGGGCTTGTAATATTGCTTCCAGCTCTCTGCCCAGTCGTCCTCGTTCATTCCCTCAAGGTCGATGGTCGCCTCAATGCCAAGGGCGGGGAGTCTTGTGCTTAAAAATTCGCTGTATTCAATAGGATTTCTCTCCTCGGGAACGAAGAGCGAAACACGAACGACCTCTCTGTCTGCGTTGAGAATAGACTCGTCAACCAGCTCGCCATACATTCCGTTAAGCGAAAAATCACTGTAATCCTCGATCATAAGGCCGTTGTCCAGCATACTCATCACAGCCACGATTTCCTGAAGATCACGGGTCTTTCCCGTAACCGTTACTTTAGTCCAAGATCCTGCCATTTTATATCTCCGTTTTCCTTAATTGTCCTGTTTTTGTCAATATTTATTTGCATTTTGAGGTCATTTACCGACTCAAAGCGCACTTCCTCTCTCAAATATCCGAGCAAATAAATGCGCAGATCCTCGCCGTACAGATCCCCATCAAAGCCGATTATATGCGCTTCAAGTCGGGTCTCGCTTCCGTCAAAGGTGGGGCAGACGCCGATATTTGTAACGCAGCTGTAAATCCTGCCGCCGATAACGCAGGCAGATCTGTAAACGCCCGCCTTGGGTGTGATCTTGCCCTCGGGGATAGAGATGTTTGCGGTGGGGAAGCCCAACCTTCTGCCGTCGCTTCTGCCGTGGGAAACTCTACCTTTTATATAATAGGGCGCACCCAGATAGCCGTTTGCCCTTTCGATCTCGCCCTCAAGGATAAGCTGACGGATCAGGGTTGCCGACAGGGTGTTGCCACCTGCGGTGATCTCCTCACGGATGATCGCCTCGCCCCCAAGCTCGCCCATAAGAGCCGACAGCATCCCCGAGTCACCCGAGGCGCCCTTGCCGAAGCGGAAGTTAAAGCCCGCAACGCACACCTTACAGTTAAGGTGGGAGCAGAGGGTATCCCTCACAAACTCGGTGGGCGACAGACCCGAGATAGCCGAAAAGTCGGCAAAGACTGCGAAATCTGCCGAGAGCTCTGCGAATATCTCCGCCTTCTCCTTGTCGTCATACAGCCGCTTCACCTGACCCTTGATTCCGCCCGAGGAGCCGAAGGTGAAAATGCCGAAGGCAAGTCCTCTTTCCTTTGCGATCTCCCTTGCGGTGGAGAACAGGTCACGGTGGGCGATATGTACTCCGTCAAAGAAGCCGAGAGCCAGCACACAGCCGTCCATATTCAGTTCTTTCTCATTAGGGTATTGGTAAATAATCATAAAATGTCCTTTACATTACCAGCTCGTAAAGCTCAAGCAGCTCGCATTCGATCTCAGCACGTCGCTCCTCGATCTCGGCAGCTCTTACGTAGTCGCTGGCCGCCTCGCCGAAAAGCTCCTCCTCAAGAGCCGAAAGCTCTCCCTCAAGCTGAGCGATCCTTGCCTCTGCCTTCTCACGCTTTTTCTCTTCGCTTCTCGCCCTCGCCTTCTCACGCTTCTTCTCCTCATACTCCGCCTTTGCGTCGGTGACGGTATCGGTGCGCTTCTGGGTCGCAAGCATAAGATTTCTGCTCTCACGAATACGCATATATTCGGTAAAAGCGTCGTCATAGCTCTCGAGGGGATAGTCGATCATTCCGTTATCTCTCTCGGGGGCAAGCTCTATAATTCTGGTAGCAATTCTGTTAATAAAATATCTGTCGTGGGATACGGCTACGATAGTTCCCATAAAGCCGAGCAGGGCATTCTCCAGCGCCTCGCAGGAGCCGATGTCCAGATGGTTTGTGGGCTCGTCCATCACCAGAAGATTAACCTTCTTCAGTATCAGCTTTGCCAGCGTCAGCCTTGCACGCTCACCGCCCGAAAGGGTGGAAACCTGCCTCTGTATATCGTCGGCATCAAAGAGGAAGAGGGCGAGGGTGGAGCGAAGCTCAAGGTCGGTCTTATCGGGATAAGCCTCACGAAGCTCGCCGAAAACGGTGTTCGAGTCGGTAAGTCCTCTGTTCTCCTGGTCGTAGTAGCCTATTTTTATATTGTAGCCGAGAGTTATTCTGCCTCTCGTGGGTGGCATCATAGAGTTTATCAGCTTCATAAGGGTAGATTTACCCGTTCCGTTGGCGCCGAGGAACATCACTCGCTCACCACGTCTGATGAGGAAGGAGAGGTTCTTTATCAGCGTCCTCTCTCCGTAGGAGAAGTCCAGATCCTTTGCCTCAAGCACGTTGCCTGTGGACTCGTCCTCCTCTGCAAAGCGAAGCCTTATGTTCTTCTCGTCCTTGGGCGCAAGCTCCACCAGATCCATACGGGCAAGCTGCTTTTCCTTCGCCCTTATGGTAACGTAGTTGTGCTCCTGGTTGCATCTGCGCTGGAACTCGATATTCGCCTTGATCCTGGCGATCTCCTTCTGCTGCTCCTTGTATCTGTGCTCAAGGGATGCCGCCTCGGCATCGCTCTGCTCCTTGCATCTGGAGTAGCTGCCGTTATAGAGCCTTGCCTTGCCGTATCTGAGCCAAAGGGTCTTGTTGGTGGTTCGGTCGAGGAAATAACGGTCGTGGGAGATGATGATAACAGTCTTTTTATAGCCTGCGATAAAGCTCTCAAGCCAGGCGAGAGCGTCAATATCCAAGTGGTTCGTGGGCTCGTCAAGCATCAGAATATCCGGCTCGGTGGCAAGCAGTCTTGCGAGAGCAAGCCTTGTATACTGTCCGCCCGACAGGGTACGTATCTGCCTTGTGATAAGCTCCTCGTCAAAGCCCAGGCGCAATAACATTCCACGGCATCTTGATCTGAATTCAAGGCCGCCAAGCGATGCAAAACGGCTGTTCTGCTCGTTAAGACGGGCGGTAAGGCTCATTGTTTCATCAACGTCTGTGGCTCTTGTCAGCGCCGCCTCGGTCTCGGCGATCTCCTTTTCAAGCTTCAGTAGGGTAGGGTAGGCGGTATACATATATTCTATACAGCTCACCTCACCGGGCAGAGAGGAAAGGTCGGCGTTCTGTTCAAGCACACCTACGGTGTGACCCTTCTGCACGTACACAGCGCCCGAGTCGGGGGTGTACTCACCGGTTATCACCTTAAAGAGCGAGGTCTTACCTGCGCCGTTGACACCGATAACGCCAAGTCTGTCGCCGTCGTTTATGGCGAAGGAAATATCTTTCAGGATTATATCAGTCCCGAAGGAAAGATTAATGTCAGATGCGGATAAAGCTATCATATTATATAATAATTCCCATCGGGGATCCTTTCTGAAAAATACTTCGGCTCTGCCGGAATCTCACTTTGCCGTGAGGCAAAACTTCACTTGTGCAAGGCACAAACTTCACTCACCGCAAGGTGAACTTCACTTAACCGTAGGTTAAACTTCACTCCTTAAAGCGAGATCTTGTCAAACG
>JAZSMV010000084.1:0-5190 GCA_045536065.1 Eubacteriales bacterium
TCTGGCTCAACAGGAGGCTCTGGCTCAACAGGAGGCTCTGGCTCAACAGGAGGCTCGGGAGGATCACCGACTATGTCATTCCAGATGGCTGTGCCGTTGCCGTTTCTTCCTGTATAGATCAGATCCCTATTTTCTCTGTCAAGCAAAAATCTTCCGTATTTTTCCAGCTCGGGACATTCATTCAGCGCAATATCTAAAGGCATTTGCTCGCCGTTCAGGTCTGCCCAAAGAGTGCCGTCACTATTTCTGTGTATAGCTGTCTCGGTATTTTCATCAAGCATATATTTCCAAGGGTTATTATATGCAAACTTCATTTCCAGCTCTATCCTCAGGTCACGAAGCTCGCTGTTTGCCGCTGCGTCATTGGCTTGCTCTATAACCGACACAAAGGTAGGGATCAAAACTGCGGCGAGAATTGCCACTACGGCTATAACTATAACCAGCTCAATAACGGTAAAGGCTCGTTTGCTGTGTCTTTTCATTGTTTTGATCCTCCTTAATTTGCTTCTTTAATACAATTATATCATCTAATTTTCTGTTTGTAAATAGCTTTTTGAGGAAGGATATGGACTGATTTTTGAAAATGTCCAGCCGGCAAAAAAAAGAGCGACCGTCTGGTCGCTCTTTTTTTATTATTTCATACTAGCTACCTTGATACGGCTGGCTGCTCTTGCCAGCTTTGCCTTGGCAACAAGCTCGGCACGGTCGTCGTTTGCAGACTTGATGGCTGCCTCAGCCTTGTCCTTTGCGGCCTGGGCACGCTTTAAGTCGATCTGATCGGCGAACTCAAAGGTAATGGCGCAAAGACGAACCTTGCCGTTCTTTACCGACAGGAAGCCACCGTTTACCGAGGCAAATCTGGGCTTGCCGTCGATAAGCAGTCTTGCTCTGCCTACGTCGAGAGCTGCAAGCAGGTCGGTATGACCCGCAAGGATCTCAACGTCGCCGTCGTTGGTACGAACAAGCAGGCTCTCAACCTGGCCGTTGTATTCAAGACCGTCGGGGGTAACTATTTCAATGTGAAACGCCTTCATAGCTTTACGCTCCCTTGATGGCCTTTGCCTTCTCAACCGCCTCGTCAATAGTTCCTACGAAGAGGAATGCAGACTCGGGAAGGTCGTCGTGCTTACCGTCAAGAATCTCACGGAAGCCACGAATGGTCTCCTTGAGGGGAACGTAGCGTCCCTCCATACCTGTAAACTGCTCGGCAACCGAGAAGGGCTGGGAGAGGAAACGCTGAATCTTTCTCGCTCTGGCAACGATAAGCTTATCCTCCTCGGAAAGCTCGTCCATACCCATAATTGCGATAATATCCTGAAGCTCCTTGTATCTCTGGAGAATTCTCTGTACGTCACGGGCAACCTCGTAATGCTCGATGCCAACCACGTCAGCGGAGAGGATTCTGGATGTAGAATCAAGGGGATCTACCGCAGGATAAATACCGAGAGAGGCAATGGAACGGGAAAGAACCGTTGTTGCGTCAAGGTGAGCGAAGGTGGTAGCGGGAGCAGGGTCGGTAAGGTCGTCCGCAGGAACGTAAACCGCCTGTACCGAGGTGATAGAGCCACGCTTGGTAGAGGTGATTCTCTCCTGAAGCGCACCCATCTCTGTTGCCAGGGTGGGCTGATAACCAACCGCAGAGGGCATACGGCCAAGAAGCGCCGAAACCTCAGAACCCGCCTGGGTAAATCTGTAAATATTGTCGATGAAGAGAAGCACGTCCTGGCCTTCCTTATCACGGAAATACTCCGCCATAGTAAGACCGGAAAGACCTACTCTCATTCTTGCTCCGGGGGGCTCGTTCATCTGACCGTACACAAGTGCGGTCTTGTTAAGAACTCCGGATTCCTTCATTTCATTATAAAGGTCGTTGCCCTCACGGGTTCTCTCACCTACACCGGTGAATACCGAGATACCGCCGTGCTGCTTTGCAACGTTGTTGATAAGCTCCATAATAAGTACGGTCTTACCAACGCCCGCACCGCCGAACAGACCGATCTTACCGCCCTTTGCATAAGGTGCGATAAGGTCAACTACCTTGATACCTGTCTCAAGTATCTCGGTTGTGCCTTCCTGCTCGGAATAGGAGGGAGGATCACGGTGAATACACCATTTCTCCTCGGTTTCGGGCTGGGGCTGATTGTCGATAGCCTCGCCCAAAAGGTTGAAAATACGGCCGAGAGTAGCATTACCAACAGGAACGGTAATACCTGTGCCTGTGTCAACGGCTGTCATACCACGGGACATACCGTCGGTAGAGGACATGGCGATACATCTTACCACGTCGTCACCAAGCTGGCTGGCAACCTCACACACCACCTTCTTGCCCTCGTGCTCAATCTCAATAGCGTTGAGCAGATCGGGAAGATGGCCGTTTTCAAATTTGATATCAAGTACGGGACCGATTATCTGTATAACCTTACCGATATTTTGATTCATTTTGGTCTTTTTCCTTTCAATTTCTAGGCTCCCCCTCGAGGGGAAGCTGTCACCCGTGGGTGACTGATGAGGTGGAATCGGACGACCGATAGTCGCCACTTAACTAAAGCGCTTCCGAGCCGGATACGATCTCAGTGATCTCCTGAGTGATCACAGCCTGACGGGCTCTGTTGTACTTCAGAACGAGAGTGTCAATGATCTCCGAGGCATTCTTGTTCGCTGCGTTCATCGCAGTACGTCTTGCCGCCGATTCGGATGCGAGAGATTCGCAAACGGTGGAGTAAAGCACGCCACCTACATACTGGGGAACTATCTTGTTAAGGATCTCTTCGGGATCGCCACAGTAGATAGGCTCGATGGGAGCCTCCTTTACATCCTCCTTCTCAAGAGGAAGAAGCTGCTCATACACGGGAACCTGGGAGATCATAGAGGCGAATCTTGTGTAGACCACGATAACCGAGTCATACTCACCCTTTTCAAAGCCACGGCAAGCAAGCTCGGCGATTCCGAGAGCGTCACCGACGCTAACCTCTGAAACGTAACCGTAGCTTCTTGAAATAATGTCAGCGCCATGACGGTTGTAGTGATCAAGCGCCTTCTTGCCGATAGGAAGGTACTTTGCATCCTTGTCCTTTGCGATCATGGAAGTAAGTCTGAAAATGTTGGCGTTATATCCGCCCGCCAGACCCCTGTCACCTGCGATCACAATGTAGAGAGGACGATTACCCTCGCTTGTTCTTGTCCAGGGAGATTCCTGCATCTTGTCCGAGGCCTCGATTCCTGCGATAGCCTCACCTATTATCTGATGGAAGGGGCGTGAGGTTTCGATCTTTTCTCTCGCCCTGCGGAGCTTAGACGTAGCAACCAGCTCCATAGCTTTGGTTATCTGCATAGTGCCGGTAACGCTTTTAATGCGGCTCTTAATGTCATTCATTGATGCGCCTGCCATTTGTCTTCTCCTCCTTTCCTTCTAACTAACTTATTAAAAAACACTGATCTTTGCAAAGTATACTTTACTTTCCAAGGAATTTTGCCTTGCAATACTCGATTGCTTCCTTAAGCTCGGCTGCATTTTCGTCGGAGAGATTTCCGCTCTCACGAATGCTTGCCAGCAGCTCCTCCTTGGTGGCAACAAGGTACTCGGAGAGCTCGCTCTCAAAGGCAGAGATGTCCTCGAGAGGAAGATCACGGAGCAGATTGTTAACAACCGCATAGATTATAGCTACCTGAAGCTCAACGGGAATAGGCGAATTTCTACCCTGCTTAAGCACCTCAACGATACGCTGACCCTGTTCAAGTCTTGCCTTGGTGTCGGCGTCAAGATCCGAGCCGAACTGTGCAAAGCCTGCAAGCTCTCTGTACTGAGAGTAGAGAAGCTTCAAGGTACCTGCAACCTTCTTCATTGCCTTGATCTGCGCATTACCACCAACTCTCGATACCGAGATACCGGGGTTAACAGCAGGACGAACGCCCGAGGGGAAGAGCTCGGTTTCAAGGAATATCTGACCGTCGGTAATGGAAATTACGTTGGTGGGGATATATGCCGAAACGTCACCCGCCTGGGTTTCGATTATGGGCAGAGCGGTAAGCGAGCCGCCACCGTATTCGGGAGCAAGTCTTGCCGCACGCTCAAGAAGTCTTGAGTGAAGGTAGAATACGTCACCGGGATATGCCTCACGGCCCGGAGGACGTCTGATAAGGAGCGAGAGTGCACGGTATGCAACCGCATGCTTGGAGAGGTCGTCGTAAACGATAAGCACGTCACGGCCCTTGTCCATAAAGTACTCGCCCATAGCGCATCCCGAGTAGGGAGCGATATACTGAAGGGGAGCGGGATCCGAAGCGGTAGCGCTGACAACAATGGTATAATCCATAGCGCCTGCCTTGTAGAGTGTATCTACCACCTGGGTAACGGTGGACTGCTTCTGACCTATTGCAACGTAGATACAGATAACGTCCTTGCCCTTCTGATTTATAATGGTATCGGTTGCAATAACCGTCTTACCTGTCTGTCTGTCACCGATAATAAGCTCTCTCTGGCCTCTACCGATAGGAATCATGGAGTCGATCGCCTTGATACCTGTCTGAAGGGGAACAGAAACCGACTTTCTCTCGATGATGCCGTATGCCTTACGCTCGATGGGGCTGTACTGGCTGGCGGTGATAGGTCCGCCTGCGTCGATGGGCTCACCGAGAGCATTAACAACTCTGCCGATAAGATTCTCGCCTACGGGAACCGATACGACTCTTCCGGTACGCTTAACGATACTGCCCTCTGCAATACCGACGTCGTTACCGAGAAGAACCACGCTGATATAGCTCTCCTCAAGGTTCAGTGCCATACCGTAGGTTCCGTTGGAGAATTCAAGCAGCTCGTTCGCCTTACATTCATCCAGACCGTGCACCTTGGAAATACCGTCGCCCACGGAAATGACGTAGCCGACCTCATCCTGCTCGGTCTTTTTGGAATAATTTCTGATTTGTTCTTTTATGATCTTGCTGATGTCATCAATTTTAGACTTCATCTCAATCCCCATTCTGCTGCCATCGGCAGCTTTATTGCTATATCTCTGCCGCGCTTATCAAAGCACGATTTCTTTCAGGCTCTTTTCCAGGGCGGAAAGTCTTGCCCTGACGGAGCCGTCAAACTGTTTGCCCGCATAGCGCAGCACCACGCCTCCGAGCACGGCGGGCTCCACGGTGTTTTTGACAACAGCCGTTTTTCCCGTCATCCGTGAGATCTTCTCCAAG
>JAZSMV010000006.1:0-9758 GCA_045536065.1 Eubacteriales bacterium
GGGGAACGCATCTCTTCTTTTGTTAAGAAAACTTATACTAAAATCACTTGATCTCAACCATGCTCTCATCCCACATAGAGGGAGCATCAAAGCCAAGGAGACTAAGAGTGGTTGCAGCCACATTGGAAAGTCCGAAATCAGTTCTGCCCTGCTTTAATTCATATTTTTCAGCATAGAAGTTGTCATATACAATGAAGGGAACGGGATTCAAAGTATGGCTTGTCTTAGCCTTGAAGGAGCCGTCCTTGTTAGCCTTGGGAGCCTTTGTCTTCTTATCAAGCTCGTACATTTCATCGGCGTTGCCGTGGTCTGCTGTGATAAGAGCAACTCCGCCGACCTCGTCAACGACCTTAAGAATTCTTGCAAGCTGGAGATCAAGTGCCTCCATAGAGCATTCTGTTGCAAGGAAGGATCCGGTGTGACCAACCATATCACCGTTGGGGAAATTAACGCGGATATACTTGTACTCACCGCTTCTCAAGCACTCAATAAGCTTGTCGGTGATCTCTGCACACTTCATCCAGGGTCTCTCCTCAAAGGGAACAACGTCAGAGAGGATCTCAATATAGGTTTCAAGCTCCTCGGAGAACTTGCCCGACTTGTTTCCGTTCCAGAAATAGGTAACGTGACCGTACTTCTGTGTTTCGGAGATAGCAAGCATCTTCACGCCTGCCGAAACAAGATACTCTGTCATAGTATTTGTGATCTCAGGGGGAGAAACAAGGTAGCGAGAAGGGATATGAAGGTCACCATCATACTCAAGCATGCCTGCATAAAGAACATTGGGAACACGCTTTCTGTCGAACTTATCAAAATCCTCGCCTGCCTCGAATGCCTTGGAGATCTCAATAGCTCTGTCGCCGCGGAAGTTGTAAAGGATAACGCTGTCACCGTCGTTAATGGTACCAACGGGTGTGCCGTCCTTGGCAATAACGAAAGGAGGGAGATCCTGGTCGATCACCTTATACTCTGCGCGGTAGGTGGTGATAGCCTCTTCTGCAGATCCAAACTGTCTTCCCTCGCCAAGCACGTGGGTATTCCAGCCGCGCTCAACCATTGCCCAGTTTGCCTCGTATCTGTCCATTGTAACCTGCATTCTGCCGCCGCCGGATGCAATTGCAACGTCGAAATCATCGCTTCTGAGGCCGGAAAGAAGCTCCTCATAAGGAAGAACGTAATCAAGTGCGCTTGTTTCACCAACGTCACGTCCGTCAAGGAGAATGTGAAGTCTTACCCTCTTAACACCCTCTGCCTTTGCCTGCTTTACGAGCGCGGTAAGATGGTCGATATGAGAATGAACGTTTCCGTCAGAGAATAGACCGATAAAATGAAGGGTGGAGTCGTTGCTCTTTACACCGCCTACAAGAGTCTGCCATGTGTCGGATGCAAAGATCTTGCCCGACTCAATAGACTGTGTAACAAGCTTTGCGCCCTGTGCGAAAACCTGACCCGAGCCAAGTGCATTGTGACCTACCTCGGAGTTACCCATATCGTCATCGCTGGGCAGACCTACTGCAGTGCCGTGAGCCTTGATGCTGATGGTGGGATAATCTCTCATAAGTCTGTCAAGAGTAGGCGTGTTAGCAGCGGCAACTGCGTTTGCGCCGTTGTCGGGAGCGATACCTACGCCGTCCATTACGATAGTAAGAAGGGGGCCCTTTACACCCTCGAATTTATTGGATTTGTTAAGCTTTATCATTTGTTTTTGCCTTTCGCTTTGTAATTAAATATCTGCATCCTTAATGTAAAGATGACCAAAATCGGTTATAAATTTCTTTCTGTCCTGAAGTGCATCTCCCAGAAGAACGTCAAACATTCTGGCGGTTTCCTCCGCATCGGTGGGAGTAACGGCGATCAGTCGGCGTGTCTGAGGACACATTGTAGTACGCCACATCATATCGGGCTCGTTTTCACCAAGACCCTTGGAACGCTGAAGAGTGTACTTTTTATTACCGAGCTTTGCAAGAATCTCAGCCTTCTCAAACTCGTTATATGCAAAGTAGGTCTCACCGCCCGAGGTGATCTCGAACAGAGGCGACTCTGCAATGAATATCTTGCCCTTCTCTATCAGCGTGGGAAGAAGTCGGTAGAACATTGTAAGAAGAAGCGTTCTGATCTGGAAGCCGTCCTCGTCCGCATCGGTACAGATGATGATCTTATTCCACTTGAGAAGATCGTAATCGAAGGTAGCAAGATCGGTCTTTTTGCCCGTCTTTACCTCAACGCCACAGCCGATAACCTTAAGCAGATCAACGATAATATCGCTGGCAAAGATCTTGTCGTAGGTGGACTTCATACAGTTGAGGGTCTTACCTCTTACGGGAATGATCGCCTGGAATTCTGCATTTCGACCAAGCTTACAGCTGGACATAGCCGAGTCACCCTCTACTATGTATACCTCTCTGATAGAGGGATCCTTGGAACGGCAAGGAACGAACTTCTCAACACGGTTGGAAACGTCCATTGTACCGGTCAGCTTTTTCTTGATATCTATCTTTGTCTTCTCGGCAGATTCTCTGGCCTTCTTATTGATCATTACCTGATTTGCGATTATGTTAGCGCTGGAGCTGTTCTCGGTCAGGTAGATCTCAAGATTTGTCTTGATGAACTCGGTAAGAGCCTTCTGAATAAAGGCGTTGGTGATAGCCTTCTTCGTCTGGTTCTCATAAGAGGTCTGTGTGGACGCCGAGTTTACGATTACCGCCAGGTTGTCGGCAATATCGGCAAAGGAAACCTTGGACTCGTTCTTCGCTTTTTTATTATGCGTCTTAATATACTTATCTATTACCGCAGTAAATGCGTTTTTTACAGCCTTATCGGGAGCACCGCCGTACTCAAGGAAGGAGGAGTTGTGATAATACTCCGTCAAGCCAGACTTAGCAAAGCAGAAGGTGATCTCAGCCTTGAGCTTATAATCATCCATATCCTCTCTGTCACGACCCTTGGTCTCAAAGCTCCAGAGAACAGGCTGTGTCATAGAGATACCCTCGGTGATCTCGGCTATATAATCGGCAATACCCTGCTCATAGTAATATTCTGTTTTATCAAATTTTCCCTTCTCGTTTTCGACCTCAAGAATAAACCTGATGCCTGCGTTTACAAATGCCTGACGGCGAAGGGTTGCCGCAAGGAAATCGACAGGAATATCTATTTCCTTAAACACCTTAAGGTCGGGGCGCCATCTGATGATAGAGCCACGCTTTTTCATACCGGGCTCAATATCGGTAACCGAGAGCTCGCCCTTAACGTTACCCGCCTTGAAATTGATCTCCGAGAGTGTCTTACCGTTGTAAGAACGAACGTTCATATACTCAGACGAATACTGAGTTGCAGTCGCACCAAGTCCGTTAAGACCGAGAGAGAACTCATAAGCCGAGTTTCCGTCATTGTTGTCGTACTTACCGCCTGCGTAAAGCTCGCAGAATACAAGCTCCCAGTTCCATCTCTTTTCCTTTTCGTTATATCCGAGAGGAACGCCACGTCCGAAGTCCTCTACCTCTATTGAGAGATCTTTGTATTTTTTTACAATTATCTTGTCTCCGTAGCCTTCTCTGGCCTCGTCGACTGAGTTCGCAAGAATTTCTATAAACGAGTGCTGACAGCCTATAAGGTCGTCAGAGCCGAAGATTACCGCAGGTCTTTTTCTTACTCTGTCAGCACCCTTTAAGCTCTTAATACTCTGGTCGTCATACTCTTTTTTAACTATCCTTGTTGCCACTATAATCCCTCCAAGTTTTTTCCAGACAATATTATAACACGCACGATTTAATTTGTCAAGGAATAAAAAATAATACTTTACTTGACATTTTGCAGGTAAAATGATACAATGACAGTATGGAAAAGATATTTGAAATTACAGCCTCGGGTGACCGTCTGCCCACAGATCTCAAGAGCTACCTCTATTCTCTCGGTCTTTCGGTCACGCTGGTTAAGAAAGCAAAATACGGCGGTATTCTCCTGAACGGAGAGGTCGTTACCGTACGTGCCCGAGTAAATGCGGGCGACAAAATTGAAATATACGTAGACGAGGAAAAAAGCGAGGGAATTCCACCTATGGATATTCCTCTGCGGGTGCTTTATGAGGATGAAGACATTCTGGCAGTGGATAAGCCGACCAATATGCCGACCCATCCGTCAAAGGGAAACAATCTCCCTACCCTTGCCAATGCGGTGATGGGATATTATGGCGGAGATTTCGTTTTCCGCTCGGTAAACAGGCTTGACAGAGATACCTCGGGTATCGTCATAATTGCAAAGAACAGGATAAGCGCATCTGCACTATCGTCCTCTATGAAAAAGGGGCTTTGGTCGAAGAAATATCACGCACTTGTAGACGGCTGCCCCTCCCCTTCAGAAAGCACGGTTGACGCACCTATCGAAAGAGTTGCCGAGGGCAATATCAAGCGTGAGGTAAGAGCTGACGGGAAGCGTGCGATCACGAAATACAGGGTTATTGAAAGCTGTGGCGACAGTTCACTTTGCGAGATTTCTCTGCTGACGGGAAGAACCCATCAGATACGTGTCCACATGGCTCATATCGGGCATCCGTTGTGCTCGGATTTTCTCTATGGCACCCCCTCTGAAAAAGAGTATTTTCTCCGCTGCGTGGAGATCAGTTTTCCCCATCCAAAAACGAATGAAATTATAGTCATAAAAGCATAAAAACACCGATTTTGTAAATTCTGCCTTACAAAATCGGTGCATTTTTTTTACTTTTTAATCATTTCGAGAAGCCCTGCCTCGTCGATAATATTGACGCCGAGATCCTTAGCCTTAGTAAGCTTGGAGCCTGCCTCCTCACCTGCTACAACGTAGGATGTCTTCTTGGAAACGCTGCCCGAAACCTTACCGCCATTCTGCTTGATAAGAGCCGAGGCTTCGTCACGTGTCATGGTGGGAAGAGTACCTGTAAGAACGAAGGTAAGACCTGCAAGCAGCTCACCCTTTTCCTCCCCTGTCGCTTCGGTGTTAATGCCAAGCGACTTAAGTCTGTCGCAAAGCTCTATCGTGGCGGGATCGGCAAAGAATTCCACAAGGGCTGTTGCCGTAATTGCGCCTATATCCTTTATGGATGCAAAATCCTCGAAGGTAGCTGTAAAGAGGTTATCGAGGGTTCGCATTTTACCTGCTATCTCCTCTGCCGCAACCTCGCCTACCTGACGGATGCCAAGAGCAAACAGAAGTCGCTCAAGGCCACGGGATTTGGATAATTCTATTGCGTTTACAAGATTCTCCGCGCTCTTTCTGCCCATTCGGTCAAGGTTTTCTATATCCTCGATTTTAAGGGTGTAAAGATCGGCAATATCCTTGATCTTTCCGTTTGAAAGAAGAAGCTCTACAACCTGAGGACCAAGACCGTCGATATTCATTGCGCCCTTTGAGGCAAAGTGAGTAATGCTTCTGGCGGTCTGTGCAGGACAGGCAGGATTTATACATCTTGTAGCAGCGCCCTCGCCGCATTCGTCACGCACTACCCTGCCTCCACAGGAGGGACATACGTCGGGCATAAGGAAGGGCTGCTCACTGCCATCACGCTTCTCGGGAATAGAGCGAATGATCTCGGGAATGATCTCGCCTGCCTTACGAACAACAACAGTATCTCCGATACGAATGTCACGCTCGGCAATAAATTGCGCATTATGAAGTGTCGCCCTGGATACGGTAGTGCCTGCGAGTCTGACGGGTTCAAGATTTGCAGTGGGAGTAAGCACACCCGTTCTTCCAACCTGAATATCGATAGAAACAAGCTTAGTTTCCTTCTCCTCGGGGGGATACTTATAAGCAACCGCCCACTTGGGAGTGCTTGTTCCCTCGCCTATCCTAATTCTATCGGCAAGGTTGTTCACCTTAACCACAGCACCGTCCATATCAAACGGCAGCTCCTCACGGCGCTCGCCAAGATAGGTAATATGATCTGCCACCGCATCATAACCGGTAGCCGTAATTCTGTGTGAAACGGTAGTGAATCCAAGCTCGTCAAGTCGATCAAGCGACTCGGTGTGAGTGGTTGCCACTCTGCCGTCTGTATAAAGCTCGCCCTCCTGAAGATTAAAGACAAGTATCTCAAGTCTTCTGGATGCCGCTATCTTGGGATCGAGCTGACGGAGAGAGCCTGCCGCCGCATTACGGGGATTGGCAAAGAGAGGCTGGCCTGCCTCCTCTCTGACAGCGTTAAGCTCACCGAATACCTTCTTAGGCATATACACCTCGCCTCTGACACAGAGGTAAGGCAGATCCTCGTTGAGCTTCAAGGGTATCGACTTGATGGTTTTAAGGTTCTCGGTAACGTCCTCGCCTACCTCGCCGTCGCCACGGGTCGCCCCCTTAACGAAAATACCGTCACGGTAAATAAGCGAAACCGAAAGACCGTCGATTTTAGGCTCTACCGAATATTCGGTAGTCGCTGAAAGCTCGCTATCCATTCTGTCGGTAAACTCACGCAGCTCATCAAATGAGAATACGTCGGTAAGGCTACCCATTCTGACGGTGTGAGTATATTTCTCAAACCTGTCAAGCGCCTTGCCACCTACACGGACGGTAGGAGAATTTGGTGTTTTCAGCTCGGGGTGCTCCGCCTCTATATCCTGAAGCTCACGGAACATCATATCGTATTCGTAGTCGGATATTTCGGGAGCATCATTTTCGTAATAGAGCTTTGAATTGTGTATTATTTTCCTGCGCAACTCTTCTGCTCGCAGCTTTGCTTCCTGAAGGGTCATTTTTATTATTCCTTCCAAAAATTTACTGTTATTATTTTACCACGAATACCCTGCTTTGTCAAGGTGGGTTTTGGGTTATTGCGGGTAAATCCACCGATTTTTTTGAGGCAGTTTTTTCTGTCAAAAAAAGGCAGAAATAATTTTAAAAGATCTATTGACTTTCGCACTTTTAAGAGTATAATTGATTGTGTAAAAAACAAAGTTTTTTCTAAAGGAGGTTAACCTTATGAAAAAATCACCCGTAAGTTTAAAAACCTTTGCATTTATGAACCTTGGTATTCTGCTCCTTTCGGTCGGAATATACTTCTTCAAGGAGCCTAACGGCTTTGCCACAGGTGGAGTCAGCGGTATTGCCATTATTTTACATAATATTTTCCCTCAGTTATCCGTCGGACTTACGATACTTATTATCAACGTAGTTTTGCTTATCCTGGGTGTTATCATTCTTGGAAAGGAGTGCGGTGGTCTTACTATCTACTGCTCATTGGCATTCTCCCTTGAGACCTGGTTGCTTGAGATCATCTGCCCTTTGGAGGCACCTCTCACGAGCTATCCCCTCCTCGAGCTGATATATGCTGTCATTCTGACCGGCGTAGGTGCTGCAGTAGTTTTCAAGTGCGGAGCCTCCTCGGGCGGTACAGACATTATTGCGCTGATACTTAAAAAATATACCAGTATGAACGTAGCCACCGCTCTTCTCTGCGCCGACTTCTTTATCGCCGCTACATCCTTTATCAAATGGCACGAAAGCGGTGAGATCAGCTTTGATGCACAGACGGGTATGTTCACTATGCTCGGTCTGTTTGCAAAGGTGTTTGTAGTGGACGATATTATCGACTCCATAAATCTCTGCAAGGCGTTTACAATTATCACAACAAAGCCCGACGAGATAAGCGCATACATTATGCAGGACATCCGTCACGGCGTAACCACCTATCCCGCAAAGGGTGCGTACACCGGCGCTGATAAAACGGTTATCGTTACAGTTTGCCGCCGCTCCGAAGCGCTGAAGCTTCGCCGCCGTGTGCTTTCAATAGATCCCGAGGCCTTTATCATCATCACAAAAACAAGCGAGATAATGGGCAAAGGCTTCAGAGATAACGTGAATTAAATAAAAGAGAGCCGACTCATAGCGAGTCGGCTCTTGTTGTAGTTTTTATATTCTGCCCTGTTTTATATTCAACTTTCAAGATATTTCTCAAGTGCCGCAAGCTTTACGCAAAGCACAAGAATAGCGGTTGCAACCTCAACCTCACCGTCTGTGGGATAGGTGGGAGCGATACGAAGGTTTCTGTCCTGCGGGTCGATTCCGTAGGGATAGGTAGCACCTACCGAGGTGAGCGTTACGCCTGCATCCTTCATAAGATTATATACTCTTTTTGCCGTTCCGGGAAGCACGTCAAGGCTTACGAAATAGCCGCCTGTGGGCTTGGTCCATTCGGCAATTCCAAGTCCCTCGAGTCCGTCAAGCGCACTGAGGGTGATCTCGAACTTTCTGCCGATAAACTCGGCCAGGATCTTCATGTGATTATCAAGCGTTTCCCTGTCCTTGAAGTAGGCGGTGTGACGAAGCTGATTAAGCTTATCGTAACCGATAGTCTGAACGCCGAGGAACTGAGAAATATGATCAAGGTTCGCAGGGGATGCGGCAAGCATAGCAACACCGCCACCGGGGAATGTAATCTTCGAGGTGGACGCAAAGTAGAATATTCTGTCAAGGTTGCCATACTTCTCTGCCTCGGTGAAGATGTCGAGAAGAGGATCGCACTCACCTTTGAAGTTATGCACCGCATAGGCATTGTCCCACATAATGCGGAAATCGGGCGCTGCACACTCCATAGAAGCAAGACGGCGTACGGTCTCATCCGAGTAGGTATTTCCCGAGGGATTGGAATACTTGGGAACACACCAGATGCCCTTAACGGTAGGATCCTTTACGATAGCCTCGACCATGTCCATATCAGGACCGGTAGGAGTCATAGGAACTGAGATAAGCTCAAAGCCAAAAAGCTCGGTCATCTTGAAATGTCTGTCATAACCGGGAGTTACGCAGATCCACTTCTTTACCTCCTCCTTACACCAGGGGCGACTGGAGCCGAGAACACCGAACAGCATCGCTCTTGCAAGAGTGTCGTACATAAGCTGAAGCGAAGAGTTACCGCCTACGGTGATATACTCGGTCTTAATTCCCAGCATATCTGCAAAGAGCTGCTTGCACTCGGGAATGCCGTCAAGAACGCCGTAGTTACGGCAGTCAACGCCATTGATCGAGAAGCACTTCTCTCTCGGTCTTGCCTCGGAAAGAAGAGGCAGACTTATGTCAAGCTGATCTGAGTTGGGCTTGCCACGGGAGAGGTCAAGCTTAAGTCCTTTAGCCTTATATTCATTATATTTTTCTGTCAGCAGACTGTATTCTGCCTGAAGCTCTGCACGTGAGAGCTCTGCATATTTTTTCATCATTTCTATACCTTTTTGAAAGTTTTTGCTGTCAAAAATTCATTTTTGACGCATTTTTATTTATAAACGCCCCTTTATTATAGTATATTATGAAGGTTTTTTCAAGTGATTTTGCAAAATTTGTCAAAAAATATTTATTTAATAAAATAACCCAAGTGATTTTAAAATCTCTTGACAAAATTTGAGATTTGTTATATAATTTAATCTGTATGAATATTTTTTGATTTTGAAAGGACGTGACTGTTTTATGGCAGGCAATGAAAAAAACAAGAAGTTAGTTACCGAAATCACCTCTATGGATGAGGATTTTGCAAAATGGTACACCGATATAGTAAAAAAGGCAGACCTTATCGACTATTCCAGTGTTAAGGGCTGTATGATCATCCGTCCTTACGGATACGCTATCTGGGAGAACATTCAGAAGATCCTTGATACAAAGTACAAGGAAAGCGGCGTTGAGAACGTATATATGCCTATGTTCATCACCGAGTCTCTTCTTGAGAAGGACAAGGATCACGTAGAGGGCTTTGCTCCCGAGGATGCAAGGGTTACCCACGGCGGCGAGGAGAGACTTGCCGAGCG
>JAZSMV010000021.1:0-6889 GCA_045536065.1 Eubacteriales bacterium
TACGAAGTTGAATCCGAGAACGGCGATCACGATCATAAATCCTGCGGGCAACCACATATTCACGTGGTAAGAAAGAACCTGAGGATCGTTTGCGGTTGCGATCATAGTACCCCACGCAGCCTTGGGCAGCTGAACGCCGAGGCCGAGATAGCTGAGGGTGGACTCATAAAGAATTACGCTGCCGAGGCCGAGCGTCATAGACACGATAAGCTGAGGCATAACGTTGGGGATGAGGTGGAAGAATATCTTACGCCAAATTGAAAGACCCATAACCTCGGTGGCGGTGATATACTCCTGCTCCCTGAGCGAGAGGATCTGTCCTCTTACAAGACGTGCCACACCACTCCAGCTGAAGATGGTGATGATAACCATTAAAATATAAATTCTCTGATCGGGCTCGATATTCCAGGAATCGATCATAGCAGAGGCGATAAGCAGAATAGGAAGCATTGGGATACAGTTGAAGATATCCACTATTCTCATAATAAGCTGATCCACCCAGCCGCCGAAGTATCCCGAAATTCCGCCGAGGACCACGCCGATGAGCGTTTCGAGAATAACAACGATAAAGCCGATGGTAAGCGAAATTCTTCCGCCATACATCAGACGAACGAAAACGTCCATACCCTTATCGTCTGTTCCGAGAAGATGCTCCTTGTCGGGAGAGGCATAGTTGTTGATACCGCTGACGTGCTCAAGCTGCTCAACCACCTTGATCTTATTACCGTTTTCATCGGTATACTCATAGGTTTGATAAATGAAATTGGAAACCTCTGTTCTGTCAACCGTTTCCTCTCCCCACTTCTGATAGATAACGGGGCCGAGGAAGGAGAAGAGGAAGAGGAATGCGATCATCAGAATACCCACGATAGAAAGCTTGGATCTGAAGAATCGACGCATAACGAGCCTTATGGGGCTCATCTCCTGATAGGTTTCCTCCTGCTCGCCTGTAACGGTAACGGGAGCTTCGTCATTCTCTGTTGAGGCGATGAACTGTTTATCCTTTTCTGACATTTCTTAACCTCACTTTCCAAGCTTGACACGGGGGTCAACGATAGAATACATAATATCGGAGCAAAGCGTACCGATAACCGTCAGCACCGCAAGGAACATATTGTATCCCATAATAAAGGGAATGTCGCCCTCCCTAAGCGCCTGATAAGCAAGTCTACCTATACCGTCAATACCGAATACCTGCTCGGTGATCATCATACCGCCGAATAGCGAGGGGAGAATACCCGCAAGAAGAGTTGCGAGAGGAATCATGGTATTACGGAATGCGTGAACGTAAATAACCTTGTTTTCAGACAGGCCCTTTGCTCTTGCAGTACGGATATAGTCCGCACCGAGAACCTCGAGGGTGTTGGTACGTGTGTAACGCATAAGTCCGCCGATCGAAAGAATTACGCTTACGAAAATGGGAAGGATAAGATGCTGAATAATATCGAGGAATTTCTCAAATCCGCCTGCAAAGCTGTCGGCATAGTCCTTTGTAGCGTCGATAAGTCCGTTTGCAGGAAGCCAGCCGAGATCTACGGCAAAGACCTTGATAACGATGGCGGCAAAGAAATATGTAGGAAGCGACAGACCTATCATCGTAAACACGGTGACGGCGTAGTCCCTTACAGAATACTGATGAGTGGCACTTGAAATGCCGAGGGGGATGGCAATCAGGAACTGAAGCACCGTTGCCACCGCTGCGATGGCGAAGGAAATCCACATATTTTCACCGATGACCTGAGCCACAGGCTTATCATATTTAAAGGAATTTCCAAGGTCGCCCTGCAGCAGCTTGGTTATCCAGTTAAAATAACCGCTGGCAATTCCCCTGAATGAGGAATCACCTATTCCGTACAGCTCCTTGAAATGGTCCACGTCCTCTTGCTTTATGGCACCCGTCTGGAGCTGTGTTGCGAACTTCAGATCCACATAGTCGTTGGGCATCAGACGCACCATCGTATAGATGATGATCGATACGCCGAAAAGTATGAGGAGAGAGATCAGCAATCGTTTTACAATATATTTAAACATTTTTTCTTCCGTTTTTCTTATTTAATAAGTGAAACACGACTCTGCGAGCATCAGCGCTCGAGGTTGAGAGAAACCTTATGCAGATCGTTGGTAAGACCGCAGTAGGGAGAAAGCTCGCTCTCGGGAGTAAGAGAGTCAACGTCGATCTTGTCGGTGTTGAATGCGAACAGGTCGTCTCTCTGGTATGTGGGAAGCTCGATAGCAAGCTGCATTACGATATCAAGAGCCTGAGAATAAAGGTTTGCACGGATTGCCTTACCCTCGGGAGTGTCGTCGAGTGTCTTACGAGCCTCGTCGATGATCTCGGAGAGCTCCTCAATAAGAGCCTTCTCTGCATCGTACTTACCGCCTACGTTAAGCTTGATCTGCTTATATCCCCAGTTAAGAGTTGAGGATGCGTTGGAGTCGATGTGATATACCTGATACATATCGGGGTCAATGGTAGAGCCCCAAGCAGCCGCCCATACGGTAAGGTCACCTGTGGAAAGCTTCTTAAGAGCGTTAGCGTCGGTGGTAACGTTTACCTGGAAGCCAACCTCGTTAAGGAACTCACCTGCGTGCCACATAGCCTGCCAAGCGGGATGGTCGGTCTCCTCGCCTGCGATGGTGAAGGTATACTTGAGAGTATGGTTGCCCTTTACGTATACACCGTTAGCATCAAGAGTATAGCCTGCGCCCTCTACGAGAGAGGTGATGAACGCCTGCTGCTCCTCCTTTGTAAAGGTATCGCCAGCCTTCTTGCCGCAAGCTAAAACGTAGTCACGGTAAGCGGGGTTTACGACCGAGAGATCCTCTGGCACCTTGCCACCGATGTAAGGATAGTATGCGGTTGCATTGTTGGGATAAGCCCAGCTGGACTTGGACATAGAACGGTAGATAGCCTGAGCTGTGGTTTCGTAGTAGTCTACACACTCCTGGGTATTGATGGTGTGCATAATAGCCTGACGAACCGCCATATCAGGAACCTTACCTGCATTGATGCCGATATATCCGTAGCCTGCGGTCTGGATGGACTGGTTACCGATGCCCTGATCCTTCTTGCCGTCAAGCTCGTCTATGGTCTCAGGATTTGCGTTAGGCTCTGCAAAGTCGATCTCCTTGTTGTAAAGAGCATTAAGCATCTGAGTAGAGGATACTACCTGATAACGAACCTTCTTGATAGTTGCGGGTCCCATAATGTAATATGGATTACGCTCAAAGTAGATAACGCCCTTATCGTAGAAATCACCTGCGCCGATACCGTCAAGACCGCCACTGGACTTACTTGCTGCGTAAGGACCTGCGCCAACGGGAACGCCAAGCTTCGAGGGGTTCTTAACTACGTTTTCCATAAAGCTCTGAGAACCACGCTCAACGCCGAAGTTTGAAACGAAGTCAAATGCCTCGATATGCTCCTGATCGGAGTAGTAGTACATAGGAGCTACGCTGAATGCAAAGTTCCAGATAGCCTTGGGGTCAACGTCATGAATGGTGATGGAGAGAACCTCGTGGCTCTCTGCCTGACCGTCTGCGGAATATGTAGGTACGGGATATTCCACGCCGTTTACGGTAACGGGCGCTTCCATATTAGCAAACTTGATGCCCGAGATGTTGGGGAACTTAATAGTAGCGTTCTGGAAATAGTTTTCCATAGCTACGTTGGTAAGATAGCTGTTAAGAGTAGAGGCGGTTGCCCAATACTGAATAACGGTAGCGATATCGTGAGGAATGTTTGCGTTATAAACAAACTCGATGGCACGCTCCTTGCTCCAGGTAAGCACGTTCTCCTTAACGTCGGCGTTGTATTCAAGCTTACCGTCGTTTCTGTTCCATACGATCCAGCCCTCGTTGTAGAGGAATGCCTCAACGTCGGTGGTAAGAAGGTTCTTGTATACTGTTCCCTCCTTATCCGAGAAGCTGATCTGATCGTAGGAGTTAAGCGAGTTGGACCAGTCGTTGTTAAGCTCCTCTCTGAAGAGCTCAAGCGCCTTTTCATAGTCCTCTACAAGATGAGCGTAGGCAGGACCGTTTTCGGAATACTCCTCAAGCTTTGCCTTGAAGCCGTCGCTGTCAAGATTACCGTTCTCATCCTCGGAGAAGATATCGGCTGACGCATCAACAAGGGCGTCAATACGTGCGGTAGCATCGGTCTGGAACTGAAGCATAAAGGCATCCTGCTCCTTCTCGTTCTCGGTCTGTGTGCGGTAAGCCTTAAGACCTACGATATCGGTGGAATAGATGGTGCTGGAGCCTGTATATGCGGGATCGAGATATACGTAGAGATTGAAAAGAACATCCTTAATGGTAAGATAAGAGCCGTTCGAGAAGCGAACGTTGTTCTTAAGAACGAAATAATAGGTTGTGGTCTGATCCACGTCCTCGGTGCCCTTGGTGATAATCTGAAGATCCTTGGTAACGGCTGCCTCGTCGTCACCGTAGGTATACTTACCGTCCTTATCGTTGGACAGCATACCGATCTGGGTCATACCTACCACGCTGCTGTCGGTTGCAGAGGTGGAGAAGAAGGGGTTGAATACCTTATCGACCTCGAGGGTAGCGAATACCAACGGATCGGTTTCATTGTTATATGCGGTATTATCTTCATCCTTGCCGAAAACGATAATGAGGGTTACTACTATAGCGATAACCGCTACTGCTGCGGCGGCAACAGGCCACCATTTTTTCCAGAATGCCTTGCTGGCAATCTTCGACCATAAGTTAGTGAAAAAATCTTTCATATCTAAAATCTCCTTTGATTATTCTATCCTAAGGCTCGTCTGTTTTGTCGAGCATATTTACCGTAACGTCGGTTATTTCCGAGCCGTCGCCCTCGGGAATGAAATAAACCGCCTTATCCTCGATAACGATCAGCGAGGACTCCTTGTCAAAGCCGTTTGGCAGCTGAGAGCAGGTGACGGTAGCGTTTGAAACCGTCAGACCATTAAGCTTACTGTTCTCAATCTTCATAACGAGAGGAGCTACCATAATAAGCTTGGTACCTGGGTATCCAGCATTGATATCAACCGTGAAGTCCGAGAAATTAAGATCGCTGACCGTAGCGTTCTTAAGTGAACCGAACAGGCTGATGCAGAGGATGCCTCCCTCGGTGCTTAGGTCGGGGTCTGTGATAAGACCGTTCTTACTGTTATCGTAAGAGAGTGTGAAGTTCTTGATGGTAAAGCCGTTGCCCTTTATAATTCCCTTGTAATCACCGAATCCCGAGAACGCCTCGCCCTCGAAGTCTATATCACAGGTGAAATAAAGGTTTTTATTCTTGTTGGCAAGCAGCTTACGTGGCGAATCCACAAGCACGAAGTCACCCTCTATGTAGTGAAGGAAAACACGCACGGCTGTATCGGTTTCTCCTCCCGGATGAGTGAAGCCTGCGTTCCAGGGCTCATCGTTCTCGTCATAGATGCCGTCGAGCGCCGTGTAGCCTAAGCGCTTGTTTCCGAAGTAGGAAGCATAGAAGTCATTGAAGGTGTCACCCTCGTTTACCTCATAGCTGCCGAGAGAGTGAACCGACTGATCCTTCTCGTCACGGTAGCATACCTCGTAGGTATAGATGATATTCTTCTTCCATTTCGCATAAAGCGTTACGCCATCGGCGTCTACCTTATCCTTTTCAAAATCCCACTTATTCTCGTAGGTTACGCTGTCACCGTCAACAACCTTTTTGGTGTACCAGCCCTCAAGGCTGTAACCCGTACGGATGATCTCCTGATTTGAGAAGGATGAAAGCTCTTTGATAAGATGTCCGCCCTCACCTTCAAAATCGTAATACTGGATAACGGGCTGCTCACAGTTCTGATAAATTCCGCCCTCCAGATGATAAATAACCTTTACCCTGTCCTCAAAGGTTCTTGTGGTGTCGCTGCATCCTATAAGCGATACGGCAAGACACACAAGGCACAGACAAAGTATCAGACAAGCTATTGCATTTCTACGCACGAAAAATAACCTCCTCAGTTTTTGAGAAACAAATTTAGATAAAAATAGTTGTCATTCCGCATGGGATGAGCTCCCTTCAGATGTAACGGTGATGACAACTCAAGCTTTTTATAAATTATTAATGCAGATGCATTTAATAATAATATAATATTTTAGCACCACAAAAAAATATTGTCAATAGAAATGGACGGATTTTTCGTGGTACGATTATACAAAACTTATTGCACTTTTTTAGTCAATTTGACGAAAAAACGCAAAAAAAGACCAGATAATTTACATTAAATATACTTTTGTATATTTTCTTTGAGGATTTTTTAATGGTTGTGATACAAATCCGGTACAGAATCAGCTTCACAAAAATGAAGAATCAGGCATTTAAAAAGTCATATTTTGAATAAAATACCCTTGTTTAAAACGAAAAATGACAGTTTTTTCAAATCCATCCGTCAGCAATTTGCAAGTTTTTTCACCCTCAAAAAAGGAAGAAAAAGCCATCCTGTGCTTATATTTTATTATAATCTAATGTAGAAAAAATGCGGTTTTTGGCATCGCTGACAAGAAAAAAAGAAGAAAATCAAGGCTGCAAAAAAGAAAAGCACCGCAAAACGGTGCTTCGATATGATAGGTTTTACTGCATACCGCCCCTGACGGTATATTGCCCGGTGAGGAGATCATATGTGCAAACAGTACAGAAAGCGTAATTAGTATGAATTGTATCCCGAGCGCCAAACAAGTATGGAGAGCGAGGGAAAAACAGTTGATAACTGTTTTTCGCGAAGCGATGTCCCACGTTGCGAGCAGATCGAGGCGAGTGTACCGAGCCGATGATATGCGACACAAAAGCGGACGGGGAATGCGGTGCGCGGGACAAAAGTGAGGATATAATTTCAAGGTCTGTACTAATCCCTTGGTAAATCTCCGCGCTACC
>JAZSMV010000013.1:0-4263 GCA_045536065.1 Eubacteriales bacterium
GCTTCTCCAAGAAGTACAACCTTCACATCATCGACCGTGTAGGCGGCGGCGACTCCTTCGGCGGCGGCCTTATCTACTCTCCCCTCAGCGGCAAGGACACCCAGGCTGCAGTTGAGTTCGCAGTAGCGGCATCCGCACTTAAGCACTCCATCGAGGGCGACTACAACATGGTTACTCTCGCAGAGGTTGAGAAGCTCGCAGGCGGCGACGGAAGCGGTAGAATACAGAGATAATAAAATAAAATAGAAAAAAACGGCTCATTCGAGCCGTTTTTTTATTTTGGAATGCCGAGTTTAGCCTTCTCCAAGATAGGAAAAGGGGGTCCACGAAGTGGTGGATGAGGGAAAAATGCAGAATGTAGAATGCAGAATGCAGAATTAGCCTCGCCTTGTAGGAGAGGTGGCGGCGTAGCCGACGGAGAGGTATTGTAGGGGCGACCATTGGTCGTCCGCTTGATGAGGTATTTACCCCTGCCAAAGTCTAAGCCGATGAAGGCTCCCACACGGAGATCCTTCGCAATTTTGGTATAGTCTTCGAGAAGGCTGACTGCCGCTCAGGATGACAGCTTCGGCTGACGTAGTTTTTGGAATTGTCATACAAACAGCGGGCGGAGCTGTCTGCCCTCACGCAGAGCGGCGAGAGCCTCGGGAATGCGGGTAAAGTCGGATACCAGCGAGTGAGGCTTGCCCTCGGGATCGTCCTGCCGCATCGGGAGAAAATAGACGCTTCGCCTGGTGATAAGCCTGCCGATGTTGGAGAGGTTCTGCGACAGCCCATCGTTTGATGCGAGGGCGATCAGTAGAGGTCTGTCACGGCGCAGATGAGCCTTTGCCGCCATAGTTACCGCCGTGTCGGTGATGCCAAGCGACAGCTTTGCCAGAGTGTTGCCTGTGCAGGGGGCGATTATCAAAGCCTCAAGCGGCTTTTTCGGGCCTAACGGCTCGGCATCCGCCACGGTGCGAATTATCTCCCTGCCGCAGAGCGATCGCACACGTGAAGAAAACTCGGATGCAAGCCAGAAGCGTGTGTCGGTAGCGTATGCCCGCTCGCTCATAATAGGCTGTATCTCCTCGCCCGAGAGGATAAGCTGCTCAAGAACAGATAGGCTTGCCGAGAAGGAGCAGAAGGAGCCGCAGATCGCATAGCCTATCATAGCTTTTCACCCCACAGCTCCCTGATTGCCGCCTCGGCGTAGAGTCTGCCTGCGGTTTTCGGGTACATTATGTCGGGAATGGATGCAAGCTTCACAAGTCTTTCCGAGGGCTCAAAAATACTGCCCGATGCAAGATCTATTATTTCGAGATCAGGGGGCAGACGGCTCTCGTCGATCTGCCTTGCAGGGGCGGTGTTGATAAGAATATCAAGCCCCGAGAAGTCGCTGTCCTCACCGATCACAGTAGCCGAGATCCCCATCTCGCAAAGCTCCAGCGCCACGCTCTGCCTTGTGGTATAGACGGTCAGGCGGGTGTCAAACAGCAAAAGCAGGCGGATAAGTCTTATACCTATTCTGCCGTAGCCAACCACTCCCACCGACAGATCGGCAAGGTCGCTCTCGCTATGGGTCAGAAGATAACCCAGCGTACCTCTGGCGGTAAGATCGGCATTGGCACAAAGAAAAGCCTCGTCAAGTGCGCCGTCGTACAGAGGAGCGCCCACCTGCTCTGCCCTCTGCCGAAGGGCGGCGGGAATATTGTAGCCCACAATGGCATCCCCCTCTCTGATAAGCGGCAGAATTTCCTCTGTCTCGGTGGAGGAGCCCGTAATGTATATATTATCTCTTGAGGTGGGTATGGGCAGAAGTATTAGCCTGCCCGAGAGGTCCCGAAGGCTCTCGCAAAGCAGCCTTTCGCACTCACGGATCCGCCCTCCCACTCCAAAGGTCCGAATTTCCATATTATTCTTCCTTTGTAGATTCATATTGCGTAAATCATTACGCATTTATATTATATTCTTTAAATTTAAAAAGGTATACTTAGCCGCAGAAATTGAAAACCGAATGATAAGATGTATAATTAAGGAAACAGGAAGCAAAAAAACGCAAGAAAAATGATTTTAAAAGCAAAAAAGACCGCCGAAGCGGTCTTTTTGTAAATTATGGTTAGCATATTGCCGGAATTCCGCTTACTTTACAGCAATTCCGATAGCGGCATAAGCTGCTGTAATGTTATCAACAACTGCGGAAAGCTCCTGCTTTGTAAGAGTTCTCTCACGGGAGAGGAAGGAGAAGCGGAGAGTGGTGGCATAGCTGCCGTCCTCGCCTGTGTAAATGTCCTTTACCCACATGTCCGAGAGAAGCTGGCCTGCAGACTCCTTCGCAATAGCGGTAAGTCTGTCGAAGGCAAGGTCGGAGGGGTTAGCGGCAAAGGTAACGTCGATCTCGACCTGGGGGAACTTGGAGGGCTCGGAGTACTTCATCTTGCCAACCGAGGTAGCCGCAAAGCTCTCGGTCTTGATCTCGAAGAAGGCAACGGCACACTTCTTGTCGATATTCTCAAGAACCGTGGGATGAAGAACGCCAACGTAGCCGATCTTGTTACCGTCAACGAGAACGTCAAAGGTGTTTACAGGATGAGCGAAATCATACTCAGGCTCTGCAGAGCAGAACTCGGGGCTCTTATGAAGAATGTCGCAGCAGATCTCACGAACCGCATCGGTTGCCTTGTGGAAGAGAGCCTCCTCGCCGCAAGTCTTGGAGTAAAGCACAACGCCAAGCTTATTCTGCTCGTTGCACTCGCCATTCTCACGCAGGCCCTCTACGGTGTGGCCGATCTCGAAGATGCCGAAATCGTCGGAGTAGCCCTTGTTCTCCTTCGCAAAGGAGAGGAGAGTGGGTATCATAGAGCGACGGATAATAGCGTGATCGGGGGTCTGTGCGTTGATGATACGAACGTTGTCGGGAGTGCTGATGCCAAGCTCCTCGTTCTTCTTGATGTCAGACCAGATGTAGGAGTGAACCTCGTGCATACGGTAGCTCTTTACAAGCAGATCCTTCATTCTGTCCTCCTCGGACTTAAGGGTCTCCTTGCGCTTGGGAAGAATGGGGCTCTCGGCGGTGAAGATCTCGAAGTTATCGTAGCCGTAGATACGGGTGATCTCCTCGATGATGTCCGCCTTGATGGTAACGTCCTTGGTTGCTCTCCAGGAGGGAACGGTAGCGGTGAAGCTGTCGCCCTCTACCTTAAGGCCGAAGCCGAGAGAGGTAAGAGTCTTTACGATAGTCTCGGTAGGAATATCAATACCTGTGTATCTGTCAACGTAAGCCTTATCGAACTCAAGAGTAATGGTGGGATAGTGCTTGGGATAAACGTCGGTGAAGGAGGAGATAACTCTCGACTCGGGGTCAAGGTCGGAGAGAAGCTTCAGCACACGCTCAGTTGCCAGACGGCAAAGCTCGGGGTCAAGCATCTTCTCGTATCTCTGGGATGCGTCGGTACGAAGGCCAAGACGGGTGGTTGTCTTACGAACCGAAACGCCGTCGAAGGTCGCCGACTCAAGAAGGAGAGAGGTGGTGTCATCCTCGATCTTGGATGCGTCACCGCCCATAACACCTGCGATAGCAACGGGTGCGTCGCCCGAGGTGATCATAAGCATATTCTCGTCGATATTTCTCTCAACTCCGTCAAGGGTGGAGAACTTGAAGGGCTTTTGGAATGTCTGAACCTCGATTCTGTCAACCTTAGCATTGTCGAATGCGTGCATAGGCTGACCGAGCTCCATCATAACGTAGTTGGTAAGGTCTGCAAGGAAGTTGATAGCACGGCTTCCGCAGTAGTAAAGGCGGATACGCATATCAACAGGACTGAGCTTACGGGTAACGTTCTCAACCTTGATAGCCGAGTAGCGATAGCAAAGCTCGGTTGCCTTTACGTCAACGAGGACGGGAGGAAGGCTGTCAAACTTGGATGCGTCAAGGAGATCGGGGCACTTAAGCTCTCTGCCTGTGATGGTGGCAAACTCTCTTGCAATACCGTAATGGCTCCAGAGGTCGGGACGGTTGGTAAGCGACTTGTTATCAACCTCGAAGATGATGTCGTCGATGCCGTAAACCGACTTGATGTCTGTGCCAAGAGGAATATCGTCGGTGATCTCCCAGATACCGCTGTTGTCGTCGGAGAGACCAAGCTCACTTTCGGAGCAGCACATACCGTAGGAGGTGTAGCCCGCAAGCTTACGGGGAGCGATAGTGATCACGCCGATGCGACCGCCGAGGGTTGCAAGAGCAACCTTCATTCCCTCGCTTACGTTGGGAGCGCCGCAATCGCT
>JAZSMV010000049.1:0-3619 GCA_045536065.1 Eubacteriales bacterium
CATGGCTACGATCCGACTTATGATCGGTGACGACGCCTGGTTTGTGGTCGACAAGTATATCGATGATGCCGTTCTTGCGGGTATGCCCACTGTTCGTATTATCCACGGCAAGGGAACGGGTGCTCTGCGTGCCGCACTTTGGAAATATTTTAAGAGCGATAAAAGAATTAAGTCATACCGCCATGGCGAGTATGGAGAGGGTGATTCGGGTGTAACCGTTCTCACTCTAGGTAAATAAATGGAGGGAAATATGAAATTCGACAGATTAAAGGATTTTTTAGATTACTATCTTCCCATGCTGGGTGTTCCCGGATCGGATACGGTTATTTACAAGGATCACGAGGAGGTTTTTCGTCACAAGAGCGGATTCGATAACCTCAAGTACCGTACTCCTATGCGCCAGGATGCTCTGCATCATATTTACAGCTGTACCAAGATCGCTACCTGTGTTGCGGCTATGCAGCTTATTGAACGTGGCGAGATCCTTATAAACGATCCCGTTCACGTATATTTCCCCGAGTATAAGAATCTTCAGGTCGCAAGACGTGGCGCCGACGGCAAGATTCGTGTGGAAAAGGCGAGAAATCCTATTCTCATAAGGCATCTGTTTTCAATGACATCGGGTCTTGATTACACCATTCGTCGCTCTGCTATCGACAGAGTTAAGAAGGCGACAGGCGGTGCTTGCCCTACTCTTGATATTATCCGTGCATTACCTGAGGACCCTCTTGTTTGCGAGCCTAGCGAGCGATACTGCTACGGTCTTTCTCACGACGTTCTCGGCGGTATAGTTGAGCTTATTTCCGGCATGAAGCTTGGAGATTATATGAAGAAGAACATTTTCGATCCTCTTGGAATGAAGGACACCACCTTCGAGATCGGTCAGCACAATTACGAGAGAATCGCTTCTCAGTATGAGTATGACAGTGTTGGCAGATGTGCAATAGAAGTACTTAAGGACAGTAACGTTATGCGCTTTGGAACTGAGTATCAGAGTGGTGGTGCGGGACTTCTGTCTACCGTTGACGACTTCATTCTTCTCACCGACGCACTTGCTAACGGCGGTGTAGGTAAGAATGGCGCTCGTATCCTTTCGGGCGCATCGGTTAAGCTTCTTGCTTCTCCCTCACTTACTCCCGAGCAGAGCATCACATTTGAGCTTTCTCATAACGTTGGTTACGATTACGGACTTGGCGTTCGTGTTATGCGTGATCCTGCAAAGGCGGGCAGCCTTATGCCAAAGGGTGCTTTCGGCTGGGACGGTAAGAAAATGTCGCTGTCTGTAAGCGATCCCGAGAACAAGCTGGCTATCTTCCACGTGGAAGAGATCGACGGCATGAATGCTATACTTATCCCAAGACTTATGAACGTTATATATTCCTGTCTTGATGAGGAATAAGGTTTCTAAAGAAAAAGTGTCTAATTGTAAAAGGCGAGTCAAAGGACTCGCCTTTTTGTGTAAAAAAGACAACAACAAGGGAAGTAATCTGGGTCAGAACCGGGACTTTGCCAGTGTTTAAACTAATCTGACGGTTGGCAAAGCGAAGTCCATAACCTTTTTCTGACGAAAATGTGCGGATCGACCTGAGATGTACGATACGAAAAAAAGAGGAAATAAGCACAAGGGCTATTTCCTCTTTTTTTGGTGCCGGTAGTCGGGGTCGAACCGACACGGTATTGCTACCTTCGGATTTTGAGTCCGACGCGTCTGCCAATTCCACCATACCGGCATTTTGCTCCATTTCTGTCGCAGGTAGTATTATAGCATAGAAAGTATAAAAAATCAATATGTTTTAATAAAAAAGTTTTTAAGTCCCTTTGTAAAATATTTTACGTACGTATTGATTTTTATAAAAATATATTGTATAATTATCGTGTAAAATTATAAATAAAATATTAAAGAGGACAATTATGAAAAATCACGTAGAGTACAAAACACAGGGCGTATGCTCCAGAATGATCGTTGTTGATGCTGAGGACGGAGTTATCACCGACTGCAAATTTGTTGGAGGTTGCGCAGGTAACACCCAGGGCGTTGCGGCGCTTGTTGTCGGCATGAAGGTAGAGGATGCGATCGGAAAGATCAAGGGAATTAAGTGCGGCTTCAAGCCCACTTCCTGTCCCGATCAGCTTGCAAATGCTCTCGAAGAAATGCTTGCAGATTAATAAACTCAATATATAAATCACGGCAGAAAGGATAATTCTAATGTATAACGCAGAATATCAGAGATGGCTTAATTCTTCGGCACTTACCGAGGAGGAGCATGCAGAATTAGTTTCTATCGAAAATAACGAGGAGGCCAAGGCTTTAAGATTTACCGCTCCCATGGACTTTGGTACGGCAGGCCTCAGATCTACAATGTATATGGGTATCGGTTCCATGAACCGCTTTACCGTAGCGCAGACTACCCGTGGTATCGCCGCTCTTATCAAGAGTGTTGGCGGTGAGGAGAGAGGTGTTGCTATCGCCTTTGACTCCAGAAATAATTCCGAGATCTTTGCACGTGTGAGCGCATGCGTTCTTGCAGGTGCAGGCATTAAGTCTTATATCTTTAACGGTATTCGTCCCACTCCCGAGCTTTCGTTTGCTCTTCGTGAGCTGGGATGTGTTGCAGGTATCAATATTACAGCATCCCACAACCCCAAGGAATATAACGGCTACAAGGCATACTGGGAGGACGGCGCACAGATTGCTCCCGAGCAGGCAAAGGTTGTTTCTGCCGAGAGATCCAAGTTTGACGTGCTTGATATGTCTGGCATTATGGACTTCGATGAGGGTGTAAAGTGCGGCCTTATCACCATTCTTGACGAGCAGTTTGATGAGAAGTATCTTGCGGCTGTTCTTGCTACTGCCGTAAACGGCAATGCTGTTAAGGAGGTTGCAGACGAGCTTAAGGTTGTTTACACACCTCTTCACGGTGCGGGCTACAGACTTGTTCCCGAGGTATTCAAGAGAATAGGCCTCAAGCATCTTTATACCGTTGATGAGCAGATGATCCCCAACGGCGATTTTCCCACCGTTGAAAAGCCCAACCCCGAGTACAGTGCAGTATTCAAGCTTGGTATTGATATTGCAAACAGAGTTGGCTCCGATCTTGTAATTGCTACCGACCCCGACTCCGACAGAGTTGGTGTTATGACACGTACCGAAAACGGTGAGTTCGCTACTATTTCGGGTAACCAGATGGGTGCGCTTCTCCTTGATTATGTTATCAAGGCACGCCGTGATCTCGGTATTCTTCCCGAGGGCGCATACTGTGTAAAGAGCCTTGTATCTACCGATATGGCCTATAAGATTGCAAAGGACAACGGCGTAAAGCTTCATGACGTTCTTACCGGCTTTAAGTTTATCGGCGAGGTTATCAAGAACTATGAGGCAGAGGGCAAATTCGGCGGCTTCCTTCTCGGCTTTGAGGAGAGCTACGGCTATCTTCTCGGCTCTTATGCAAGAGATAAGGATGCTGTCGAGGGCTCTATGATGATTCTTGAGATGACCGCTTACTATAAGAAGCTTGGTATGACTCTTTCCGATGCTCTTGAGGCGCTTTACAAAACCTATGGCCTTTACTCTGAACGTACTATTGATATTTATATGGAAGGTCTTGACGGCATTGCTAAT
>JAZSMV010000066.1:0-9764 GCA_045536065.1 Eubacteriales bacterium
ATGCAGGGTGTTGGCAACCTCTTTGAGGTTGACACCGTTCGTGCCCTCCTTGACAGAGTTTGTGAGATCTCCGGCAAGACCTATGGCGTCCAGTGGTCCGATGACGTTTCTATCCGTGTTATCACCGACCACGTTCGTTCCTCTACCTTTATGATCTCCGACGGCGTTATCCCCTCCAACGAGGGACGTGGCTACGTTCTCCGTAGAATTATCCGCCGTGCTTGCCGTCACGGTAAGCTTCTCGGCATCAACGGTATGTTCCTCCGTGGCCTTTGCGAGATCGTTATCGCACAGAACGAGGGCGCATATCCCGAGCTTAAGACAAAGCACGATTACATCCTTAAGGTTATGACTCTTGAGGAGGAGAGATTCAACGCAACCATCGACGCAGGCCTTGGTATTCTTAACGGTCTTGTTGCAGATGCAAAGGAGAAGGGCGAGAGCACTCTCTCGGGCGCTGATACCTTCAAGCTTTACGATACCTTCGGCTTCCCCGTAGATCTTACACGTGAGATCGCAGAGGAGGCGGGTCTTACTATTGACGAGGATGCCTTCAAGGCGCTTATGGAGGAGCAGAAGCAGAGAGCGAGAGCGGCAAGAGGTAATATCTCCGGCTGGTCCGACAGCTCCAAGTCTCTTCTTGAAAATCTTCCCGCAACCGAGTTCCTCGGATACACAGAGGTTAAGTGCAACGGTAAGGTTCTCTCCATCTTCATTGATAACGAGGCAGTAGAATCTGTTTCCGAGGGCGAATGTACTATCATTACCGACAAGACCGTATTCTACGGCGAGGGCGGTGGCCAGGTTGGTGACAGCGGTGTTATCACTCTCGGCGACAGCACTCTTACAGTTCTTGATACAAAGAAGACAAACGGTATCTATCTCCATCAGTGCCAGGTTGAAAATGGCTCTGTAAAGGTAGGCGACGAGGTAGCTCTTGCTATTGATACCGCTCGCCGTGATGCTATAAAGAGAAATCACTCTGCGGCTCACCTTCTTCAGGCGGCTCTCCGCCAGGTGCTTGGCACTCACGTTGAGCAGGCAGGCTCTTACGTTGACGAGCACAGAGTTCGTTTCGATTTCAGCCACCTTGCGGCAATGACCGCAGAGGAAATCGCAGAGGTTGAGGCTCTTGTTAATACCGCTATTCTCTCCGCAGAGGGCTGTGAGACTATCGTTACCACACCCGACGAGGCAAAAAAGATGGGCGCTATGGCTCTCTTCGGTGAAAAGTACGGCTCTGAGGTAAGGGTTGTTAAGATCGGCTCCACCTCTACCGAGCTTTGCGGCGGTACTCACGTTCAGAGCACAGGTAATATCGGTCTGTTTAAGGTTATTTCCGAGAGCTCTGTTGCCGCAGGTGTAAGACGTATTGAGGGTACTACAGGTCTTGGCGTACTTACTCTTCTTGGTGAGAGAGATGCGCTTATCCGTGACACCGCAAAGGAGCTTAAGTCTCCTAACGTTAACGGCATTGCAAAGAAGGCTGAGGCGCTTCAGGGCGAGATCAAGGAGCTTCGCCGTGAGCTTGAGAGCGCAAACTCTCAGATCGCTAATGCAAAGGCAGAGGCTCTTCTCTCCGGCATTAAGAATGTTGGTAAGTTCAAGCTTCTCGCTGCAAAGGTTGAGATGCGTCCCGACCAGGCAAGAGGCCTTTGCGACACCGTTAAGGAAAAATACAGCGATGCTGTTGCGGTATTTGCGGCAGTTTCCGATGGCAAGCTGAACTTTGCAGTAGCGGCAGGTCCCGATGCTGTTAAGGCAGGCGCTCACGCAGGAAATATTCTCCGTGAGGTTGCGGCTATCTGCGGCGGTAAGGGCGGCGGACGTCCCGACTCTGCTATGGGTGGCGGCCGTGATATCGATAAGATCCCCGAAGCACTCGCAAAGGCAGAGGAAATCCTTGCAAATATCTAATATTTGACAACTAATATTTACAAAATATGCAAAAGAAAGGAGTTCTTGACAGCCCTCGGGCAAATCTTGAGCTCCTTTTGCGTTTTAAAGAGGATAACAAAATGACCATTTACGAAAGATTTTTGAAGTACGTGTCCTATCCCACCACTTCGGATGAAAATAATGAAAATTGCCCCTCCACCGAGGGACAGAGAGTTCTGGCAGAGGAGCTTGTAAGAGAGCTTATCGAGATAGGTGTTACCGATGCGAGAGTTGACGAGCATGGCTACGTTTACGGCTCTATTCCCGCAAATTGTGAGGGTATGCCCTCTATCGGCTTTATTGCTCACATGGATACCGCATCCGATGCTCCGGGCGAAAATATAAAGGCGAAAATGATCGACTATAAGGGCGGCGATATTCTGCTTAACGAGGAGCAGGGAATAGTGCTTTCTCTTGAAGATTACCCCTACGTATCTGCTCTTGCAGGTCAGAGACTTATCGTAACCGATGGCACTACTCTTCTCGGTGCTGACGATAAGGCAGGTGTTGCCGAGATCATGACGGCGGCAGAGCAGCTTGTAAAGGCAGATTTTCCCCACGGTAAGATTTGCATTGGCTTCACTCCCGACGAGGAGATAGGCAGAGGCGCCGATCTCTTTGACGTAGAGGGCTTTGGCGCAGATTATGCCTACACTCTTGACGGTGGCGGACTTGGTGAGATAGAGTATGAGAACTTTAACGCAGCATCCGCTACAATTAAGGTACACGGCAGAGCTATTCACCCCGGTAGTGCAAAGGATAAGATGATAAACGCAGCCCGTATATGCTGTGAGTTCGATTCGCTTCTCACTCCCGATGCGATTCCCGAGAAGACCGAGGGATACGAGGGCTTCCACCACCTGATAGCCATTGAGGGTGAGACTGAGGAGGCTGTATCAAGATACATTATCCGTGATCACTCTAAGGAAAAGTTCTCTGCTATCAAGTCTGAGTTTGAGTCCGTGGCGGCAAAGCTTAATTCCAAGTACGGCGAGGGAACTGTCGAGCTTATTCTCCGTGACTCCTATTATAATATGAAGGAGGTTCTTGATAGCAAAATGTACGTTGTAGAGCGTGCAACCTCTGCTATGGAACGCCTTGGAATGACCGCTCACGCAGTTCCGATCCGTGGCGGTACAGACGGCGCAAGACTTTCCTTTATGGGTCTGCCTTGCCCCAATCTGCCCACAGGCGGCGGTAACTATCACTCTCGCTTTGAGTACGTGTCGGTTGACGCAATGGAGAAGTGTGCCGAGCTTGTTGTTGAGATCGTAAGAGGTTAAAGTAATGATTGAAAAGTATATCAATAAATATAGCGAAGGTTTTGATTTTAAACCTTGTGAGAAACGCTCGGAAGAAATCTGCGGAATAACTATAGAAAGCGAGTCATTTCTTTATTCAGAAGGAATAAACAGACGCATAAAATCGCACGTCAGCTTTAAAAAAGACGGTATGGTTTACGAGTGCGACTGCGCCGATATTGAGTTTCCCAACATTTCTTTAATTACATTATCTGATAAAAAGTATCTTTGTTTCTCAAGGTGCCTTTATGGATTTATATTTTTAAATGTTGATACTTTGCAGGTCGAATATGAATATTTTCCCGAAAAAGTTCTCAACGATGAAGAATCTTTCATTGTTACCGAGGCTAAAAATTTTGGTGAATTCCTTATTTTTGACGGATGTTATTGGGCTTGTCCTTATGGAATATATGCTTATGATCATTCGAGTAAGAAATTTGCCGACATATCAGGCGAATATGACTTAATATATGATGTGGAAGTTAGTATTTCTGAAGGAAAATTAATTCTTACAGGACGTAATGAAGAAGAAAAGCAGATAGAGATATCCATTACCGAAAAAGATATTAAAGACCTTATTGATATAAAGGGAACATTAGATTTTTAATAAAATACACCCGATTTTTGAAGTGACCTAAATTGGTTTACCTCGTTTATCGGGTGTTTTTTATTATTTTGTGTAGGCTTAATTTTGAATTATGAATTTACAATTTCAAATTTTCTTAAGCCTCTTCAAAAAGCTCCTTGCCAACGCCACAGATGGGACATTCAAAGTCCTCGGGAAGATCCTCAAACTTTGTTCCGGGTGCGATACCGTGCTCGGGTGCGCCGAGCTTGTTATCGAGATTGTGAAGGGCTAAAAGGCTTGTTTTGACAAACTTTGTTGACAAATGGCAGATAGTGTGATATAATTTCTCATTAGAAAGGAGGATATTCGAAATGGATAACAGAATTACTTTTGGTGTATTAACCATTATCTTCAACTGCATCGGTCTTCCCAGCTTCCTTCTGGGAAACGTTAAGAAGGGCGTTCTTACCATTGTTTCCGGTGTAATCACCTTTAGCGTTGTTGCACTTATCAATGAAATCAAGGGCATTATCGCCGGTATTAAAATCCTTAAGATGACCGATGAGGAATTTGCTGCGGCAAACAAGGCTGATCTTGTAAATGCGATCGCATTCTTCTGCTAATATTTTTATCAGCATAAAAAAACACCCGAAAATCTCGGGTGTTTTTTGTTTTTTAATTATTCCTCTTCAAAGAGATCCTTGCCAACGCCACAGATGGGACATTCAAAGTCCTCAGGAAGATCCTCAAACTTTGTTCCGGGTGCGATACCGTGCTCGGGTGCGCCGAGCTCCTCGTCATATTCCCAGCCGCAGGGGCCACATACGTATTTTGCCATATTTATTTTTCCTTTCGATTAATCAAATTTGTTTTTGTGATTTGATTATACAATAAATATAGGCTGTTTTCTGTGATTTAATCACATTTCTTTGTTTTATTTTGAAAATTCCTCTGCCAGAGCCATTATTTGCGCTTTGCTATCCTCGTTAAGTGCGGAAATTATCTTAACCTCGTTCTCGGCGAGCCTAAGATTTTTGCTCTTTTCTAAAGCTGCCTTCATAACCTTGGTTGCCATAGGCGCCCAGCTGCCGTTTTCAATAAAGGCAACTCTGCGGTTCTGATAATTTCTCTCGGTAAGGTGGTTTATAAACTCCTTCATAAAGGGAAAAACGTCTGCATTGTAGGTGGTGGTCGCAAGAACGAGTCTGTCGTATCTGAATGCGTCCTCCACAGCCTCGTGCATATCGCATCTTGCAAGGTCATTGAGAGCCGCCTTCACACCCTTTTCGGTGAGAAGATTGCAAAGCAGCTCTGCCGCCGCCTTTGTGTTGCCGTAAACCGAGGTGTAGGCAATACAAACGCCCTCTGTTTCTGGACGGTAGCTTGACCAGGTGTCGTAAAGACCTATATAGTAGCCGAGATCTTCCTTCAGCACAGGACCGTGGAGAGGACAGATTATAGATATATCAAGAGCCGCCACCTTTTTAAGAAGCGCCTGAACCTGAGCACCGTACTTACCAACTATACCGAAATAATATCTTCTCGCCTCACAGGCCCAGTCCTCCTCTATATCGAGAGCGCCGAATTTACCGAAGCCATCGGCGGAGAACAGCACCTTATCATAGGAATCATAGCTTACTATAACCTCAGGCCAATGCACCATAGGTGCGGTGATGAAGCTCAGCTCGTGTTTTCCTAAAGAGAGCTTGTCTCCCTCCAGGACAACGATTCTTCTCTCGGCAAAATCCACACCGAAAAAGCCCTTCATCATCGAGAATGCCTTTGCCGAGGCAACAAGGGTCACATCGGGGAAAGCTCCAATAAATTCCATAATACTTGAGGAGTGGTCGGGCTCCATATGCTGAATAATGAGATAATCGGGAAGTCTTTCTCCGATAGCCTCACAAACCTTGCCTATCCACTCATCAGCGAAGCGGATATCAACGCTGTCCATAATTGCTATTTTTTCGTCGATTATGGCATAGGAATTGTAGGCCATACCACAAGGAACGTCATACTGACCCTCAAAAAGATCTGTTAGGTGGTCGTTAACGCCAACGTATTTAATATCATTTGTAATCATATTCTACCTCTTATATTATTATCCCCAAAACAGCTCAAGTAAAGCGGGAGAATTTCTTTATTTCTTTTTATTCTTTTTGCCAAGGCCGCTTAAGAACATACCCGCTTTATATGCGGCAACGTAACCAACCGCTTCATTGTAAGCCTTGTTAAAGGCTTTGTTTTTTGGGTATTTATTTTTCAGCTCCTTTATTCTGTCACGGGAATAGATAAGGAAATTAAGAGTAAGACTGCCGTCCTCGTCATCTCTTAAGGATTTAGGGAAGATGGAAAGAAGATAATCCACCCCGATAAGATTAACATAATTACCTTCATATCCCGTTATCTCAGAAAGATAAAGGCTTATTTCTTTGGCCCTGAGAAGACATTCCTTTCCCGCATCACGCTCACCCTTTTCCATGTGTATATTGTATAGCAGGGTATAAGCCTCTGCAAGAGCGGCACGTCCCTCGTTCGATTCTGCGTGAGATGCCAAGGCAAACATAGCTGCTACCTCATTTTCGCTTTCAAGGCAACTGTCCTTGCTGTGATTAATGTTTACAGTAAGCTGATAATAGGCTTTGCATTTGATAGGAATAAGCTCCTCCGGAAGCTCGTCATCGGTGTAATGGGAGAGCAGAGAAAGGACCTTCCTTGAAAGCTCGGAGGATTCATCTCTCCTGTCCTTTTCTGCACAACTCTTCGCCGACAAAAGCAGGCACTTCAGATACTGCTCAAGGTCGTATTCAAGTCCTGTGGATCGATATATCTCCTCGGCTCGCTCTGTAACCATTCCCAGATTGCCAAGCAGCTTTTCATCCTTGGAGATGTCGGGCTCATCACTGATCAGCAAAATAAAGGAAATGAGCTTTCTGAAGAATCTGTTTCTGTCATCCCCCTCATCAAATATTTTGTCTGGGAATTCCATATAAACAAAGCTTTCAAATATACAAAGCATTGCACGGAATTCCATACCTACCTTCATATAGATCTCGGCAAGAGTCAGCGAGCAGTCGGAGAGCATAAAGTCAAACTTTTCGGTATCGGGACCCTTTATTAATGAAAGATCGTTTGCAACCTTTCTCGCTTTTTTGACAAAGGGAAGAGCATCGTTGTACTTCTGCTGATCGGTGTATATTTCTCCCTGGGTCAGAAGAGCCTTTATATAATCGGGAGCTACCGAGCTGTCGTACTTATCCTCACCGATACAGCATTTCTTTTCAAGTATTTCGATAAGCTTATTCTGCCAATATGATGCTACGTCATAATTTTTAATAACGCCGTGACCTGTGCGGAACATATTTACAAGAGTTTCTATAGCTTCGACGTAGCCTGCCTTAGCAGAATAAATTATCATCTGTAGCGCTCGGTCCTTGTTCACCTCCACGTCAATACCCTCAAGGTAAGCAAGACCGATAAGATAATTGTGTATAGGATTATCCTCGCTCTTTCTGAACGCCAGCGACTGAAGGATCTCCACCACCGCACGTGCAAAATACTGACTGTCGGAGTGATTAACGCATCCGGGAATGTCATAGAAGCTTTCCGACAGCTCACGGCGGTCGGTAGGCAGGAACTCTACGGGCAAAATAGCCTTACCGCTTTCCTTTGCCATAGGGTATTCCTTTTCCATAACGTAATTACCCTTTGCTACGATATTGGGCGTTACCGCCATTGTGAACAGCTTACAGCTTTTTATCGCATCTGCAATGTTGTCGTTAAAGCTCTCGCCCGGGGTGAGAAACTCATCGTACCATATAGCCACGTCACGACAGAAGTATATATCGTGGATCATACTCATCAGCCGTTTTGCAAACTGCTTGTCCGTCTTTCTGTAGCTTAAGAAAATGTAGGCGTCAAACGCCATCTGTATTCTCTTTATCTTATCGTCGCCAATAAAGATAAGCGAGAGATATTTTTCAAGTTTTTCCTTATAGGGAGTGATAGAAGAGCCGCCCCTGCCTCTGTAAATATACTGAATATCGCCAAGCGTACTTTCGAACATACGGTCGATGCCCGAATCTATGAGTATAGGCAGAATAGGTATATTATGGCTTTTGAAGTAGGGGAAGATCTGAGATTTAGCTATACTTTCCTCGGTGAGAAATCTGCGTGTCACTATCATCAGACAGAGATGAATTTCATCAAGGTCTGAGTAGAAGGAGTGGTCGTTTTCGTAAGGATCTCCGTCATAAAAAATTGCATAATTACCGAGATCCCATATATCCTCGGATATTTCCGTAAGACAAAAGTTTTTGTCCTCGGGATGATGACAAAGATATATTTTACCTCTGTTTTTGGGATTTATATTATCCTTTGTCAAATAAGAAAGCTTTGGCACAGTTAACAACTCCTTTTAGTCAGATCTGATAGAGAAAAAACGCTCGTGGATTATTTCCCCGAGCGTTTGTTATTGTTATTGGTAGAAATAATTGCTGAAATTATTCGAATAATACTTAGCTTCGTCCTCGGTCACCCACATTGCCTCAACGCCGTCAAGAGAGTTGACAAGCGCCATTCCGTCCTCAACGCTCATACAGAAGAGAGCGGTGGATAGACCGTCGCCCAATGCCGAGTCCTCGCAGATTATGGAAACCATAAGAAGTCCTCTTGCGGGCATAAGAGTTTCGGAATCAATGATGTGGTGATAGCTCTTGCCGTTAACTATATAGTATCTCTGGTAGGAACCGCTGCTTACGATAGCCTGTCCGTTAAGACCTATATACTCAAGATAAGGAACATAAGGGTCACCCGTGGGGTTTTCAATACCCGTTTTCCACTTCTTGCCGTCTGCTCTCTGGCCTGTGGTGCGAATGTTACCGCCTACGTTTACAACGTAGTTGTATTCACGCTTTTCTTCAAGCATTTTGGCAACCATCTCAACCGCATAGCCCTTTGCAAAGGCGCCAACGTCAAGCTTCATTTCGGGATCGGCAATCCAGACGGTAGAGTTCTCCTCATCGATAATAAGGTTGTTAATATCGGTGTGCTGTGCCGCCGCCTCAAGATCGGCCATAGGGGGAAGCTTTGCTTTTCCCGGGTTATCAATACCCTCGGTGCGATAGTCGTGCCAGATAGAAAGAACGCTACCCATAGCAATATTCATTTTTCCATCGGTCAGCTCGTACATCTCCTTTGCGTAAAGGAGCATATCGATAATCTTCCGATCAACCTTAACTACGGGATGCTCACCGTCTACAACCTTATTTATGGTGCAGATGTTATTGATACCCTCGTATTCGTTGTAAATATCAAAAAGCTTGTGATATTCGGCGATCAGATTCATCGCCTCGTTGCTCACCTCGGCAAACTCATCCTGGGTCTTTTCAAAGCCGATTATGGTAGATACTGTGTCGAAATAGGTAAAGGACATATTTTTGTACGAAACCTTGCTTAAATCTATTTCGTTCCTTAATGGATCGTCCTCATCGCCTCCGGGAGTGTCGCCCGAGCCTCCTCCGACGTTACCGCCTGAGTTACCGCCGGGATTACTGCTCTGACTGTTTCTGCCTACAAGCACGACTACAAGAGCGATTGCCGTAATAACAAGCGCAAGGCTTGAGATTATCAGTATAAGATTATCCTTGTTTTTAAGGAAGGAGATAAGGTCAAAGCCTGTGCTGCCGTCTTTACTGTCGGTCGGTGTGATATTCTGCTGTTTTTTGGAATTCTTATTTTCTTTCATTCTTTTACCGTCCAAAAAAGGGAGGAAACCCTCCCTTTTTGGTTATAGTTTAATTATTAGTTAGCCTTTTCTGCTGCCTCAAGAACAACGTCCTGAATACCGGTGATCTGCATGGTGCAGCCTGCGGTAAGAAGAGCATCATCAGTAGAGATGTAGTGACCGTTTACAAGGGTGGTCTCAAGAGCTGCAACCTCTGCGATGGTCTTACCTA
>JAZSMV010000064.1:0-13561 GCA_045536065.1 Eubacteriales bacterium
AAGATGGGTCCCCGTCGTGGCGACGGAGCAGAGACTGCTATTGTAAGACTTACCGTTCTTGATAAGTAATTAATAGCATAACCCATAAAAAAGCGTCTGTCGAAAGACAGGCGCATTTGTTTTATTATAGAGCTGAATGTAAACAAAAATTGAGGAAAAGATCTCCAACCTTAACATTGCCTTAATAAATCTGCCATAATTCATAAACTTCAAAATGATAGAATGTATATATACAGTGAACATTGTTAAGGAAGTCTATCAATGCAGAAAAAAACATCGATTTTATCAAAAATCATATTTAAAACCCTGAAATCCTTTGCGAAAATCAGATACCGCAAAACCAAAATAATTGGCATGGAAAAAATTCCCGAAAGCCACACCATAATAGTCGCAAACCATGCTCAGCTAAATGGTCCAATAATTGCCGAGCTACTTATGCCAAGCGATACCTTCATCTGGGCAAACGGACAGATGACCGATTACAGAGAGGTACCTTCTTATGCGATGGAGGACTTCTTTCCTTATAAAACAGGCTGGGCCCGTCCCTTTTACCGACTTGCATCATACGTTCTGGCTCCGCTCATGCCTTGTGTGATAAATAATGCCAGGGTAATTCCCGTTTACCACGATCTGCGCATAGCTTCAACAATGAGAAACACCGTCAGGCTATTAGCTGAGGGCAAAAATATAATGGTTTTCCCTGAAAATCACGAGGTAAGAAACAATATTGTAAATCAATTCAGAGATCGGTATATAGACGTGGCAAGATTGTACTACAAGAGATATAGGATAAAATTAAACTTTCTCCCAATGTATATTGCGCCAAGTCTTAACGCCTGTTATTTGGGTGAGGCGGTGATGTTTGATCCTGAGGAAGATATAGTGGAGGAAAGACATAGAATTTCCGAGTATCTTGTAGACCAGATAACACAAATGGGACGCTCACTTCCCAAACATACGGTTACACCATTTGATAATATTTCAAGAAAAATCTATTTGTCCAACAAAGATGTTGAAGCAACTCCCTTAAAAAGATAATTTAAACCGTGCTGAAAGGCACGGTTTTTTGCTGTTTACAATTTGTTCATAAAACAATAACTAAATTTAAACTGAAATGTGCTAAAATATAAATGTAAAATGAAGAAATATGCACCGGAGGTATTGACATGGCAAGAATACTTGTTGTCGAGGACGATATAGATCTTAATAAAATACTTACTCGCAGCCTTATCAGTCGTGGCTATGAGGTCATTTCTGCCCAGAACGGACAGGATGCACTTGACAAGACCGAGGATCAGAGCTACGATATGATCATAACCGATATTATGATGCCGAAAATGGACGGCTTTGAGCTGGCACAGACCGTTCGTGCTGTCAATAAGAATATTCCTATTATCTTTATGACTGCAAGAGATGATAAGCCCTCAAAGATATTCGGTTATAGCATAGGTATAGACGATTACGTTGTTAAGCCCTTTGATATGGACGTTCTAATAATGAAGATCGGTGCAATTCTCAGAAGAACTAAGATCGAGGCACAGAATGAGCTTAGCATCGGCAACTTCCGAATGAACAGGGAGGAGCGAAGCGCCTATATGGGAGACGAGGAGATCAATCTGACTGTGCGTGAGTTTGACATTCTTTTTAAGCTGCTCTCCTATCCCAAAAAGACCTTTACCCGTTCGGCTCTTATGGAGGAATTCTGGGACTACGACTCCTCTGCCACCTCAAGGACTGTTGATGTATATATGGTAAAATTGCGTGAAAAAACTGCAAGCGCAGATGGCTTTGAAATACAGACTGTACACGGTCTTGGCTACAAATTGGTGCTAAAATGACAATTAAAGATTACAAAAACAGCAAATTTACCGTCATTGGCATAGTTTCATTCTTCGTTTTAATTGCTCTTGTTATGCAGGTAGCAATACTCACCTATGCCTATATTTGTGAGCGTACCGACGATAACGTCATTATTGCCATCCTTATTCTTATACTGATTGTCATTCTTTCTGCCTTCTGTACGCTCTTCGATTTTATAAGGCGTAAGATAATGGTTGACAGACCGGTGGCAAGGATACTTGATGCCACCGAGAAGATTGCGGCAGGCAACTTTGACACCAGAATAGAGATCGACCACCCTCACGATAAATATACCGAGTTTGATGCCATATCCGAGAATATTAATATTCTGGCCGCCGAGCTTGGCAAGAGTGAGATGCTGAAAAATGACTTTATCTCCAATGTTTCACACGAGATGAAAACGCCTCTTGCAGTTATAGGTAACTATGCCAAGGCCCTTGCGGATCCCGACCTGGACAGCGAAACACGTGAAAAATACGCAGCGACGCTCTCTGCAGCATCCAACAGGCTTTCGGTTCTTATTACCGATATTTTAAAGCTTAATAAGCTTCAGAATCAGGAAATAAAGCCCGAGATCACCCGCTTCAACCTGTCCGACACTCTCGCCGAGTGCATTCTTTCATTTGAGGACAGAATTGAGGAGAAGGGTATTCTGCTTAATTGTGAATTGGAGGATGTATTCGTTAATTCCTCTGAGTCGCTTATTAATATGGTGTTCCACAACCTTATTTCCAATGCCGTAAAGTTTACCGACTCTGGCAGCATTTCTGTCAGCCTTACCCAGACCGACAATCACGCAAGGGTCAGCGTTACCGACACCGGATGCGGTATGTCACGGGACGTGGGAATGCGCATTTTTGAGAAATTTTATCAGGGCGATACTTCACACGCATCCGAGGGCAACGGCTTAGGCCTCCCACTTGTTAAGAAGGTAATCGACATTTTAGGCGGAGAGATATCGGTCACCAGCGAGGTAGGTAAGGGCTCAACCTTTACCGTCATTCTAAAAGACGTTGACGTTTAATTATGAATAAGTTTAAAGAAATTATCGGCAAAATACTTAAACCCACCTTGATAAACGTAGCTATATCGGTTGTTATACTTATACTGATTGCTATAGCTACAGTGTTTATGCTTAGCTTTGAATTCCGTGGCACGCCGTGGGAGATAGTCGCATATATGTCCTTCGCCCTGTCCGCCATAGGATTTGCGTATGCTGTGTATATATTCGTGCTTGGTGCGCCGCATATAAAGAGAAGCCTTATTCAACTTGTTGAGAGACGTGAGTTTACTCGAAGATTGCTTCATAATTGGGGCTTTCGCACGATATTGACCTCCACCTTCGCCCTTGCAATGAGTATTTTCAACTCGGTGCTTAATGCCTATCTTGGCATCAGCGAGAGATCTATATGGTTTGGCGCTCTTTCCGCCTACTACATATTTCTTGCGCTTATGCGCTCGGGTCTGTTGATCTACCATCGCAAAAAAAGAGATTTTGAGAGCGGAGCGCTTATAAGGGCAAAGAAGTATATGCGATGCGGAATTCTGCTTCTTATACTGAATGCCGCCCTGTCCTCCGCCATAGCGCAGATGATCTTCGACGATCGAGGCTTTGAATACAAGGATTGGTTGATTTACGCCTTTGCCGCCTACGCATTTTACAAGATAATTACGTCAATTATCAATATGTTCAAGGCAAGAAAACAGGATGATCTTACCATCCAGGCCATCAGAGAGATCAATACTGTTGATGCGGCGGTCTCCATACTTGCCCTACAGACCGCACTTCTTCACGCCTTTGATGACGGTACGGTAGATATTTCGCTGTTCAACACCCTGACAGGCTCTGCTGTCAGCATTTTCTCGCTGTCTCTCAGTATTTATATGATTATTAAAGGAATTAAAGCTATAAAGGAAATAAAGAAAACAAATGCAGGAAAATAACAACAAATTCAGCTACACCTATTCTGCCCCCACCGAGGCGGAGCGCAGGGAAATAGAGAGCATCAGACGTCAGTATAAGTCTGAGCCAGACAGCGAAAGCAAGGTGGAACGCCTTCGCAGACTTCACTCGAGAGTAACCGGCAGGGCAACCGCTGTATCGCTTGCCCTCGGCGTTGTGGGTCTACTCGTTTTCGGCGGTGGAATGGCGATGGTATTGGAGTTTGGCAAGCTGGTTCTCGGTATCATTCTGGCCGTCATCGGGCTTGTTCCCATATCGATTGCCTTCCCGGTATACAATAAGATCCTTGCCGACGGCAAGAAAAAATACGGCGAGGAGATCCTCTGCCTGTCCGACGAGCTTCTCGGAGAATAAAATGAAAAAAGCCATCCGTTCTGGATGGCTTTTTTTGATAAAATGGCAACTTTAACATTTCTTTTACAAAAGAAATACCTGACTTTTACCAAAATCCAATTTTTCCGTAACATTGCCATAGTATAATAACTACAGTAAGAAACGGAGGAAACAAAAAATGAACAACAACGAAATCAAAACAGTAGAAAAGATTCGCTCTAATTATGAGGAGCGCAAAACAAGTAAGCTGGATGAGCTTAAGGCTCTTGACAGGAAGACCAAAAGACCCGCAGAGGTTTTTGCGTATATATTCGGCTCTATCGGTAGCCTTGTGCTTGGTTCGGGTATGTGTCTTGCAATGCCCGAGGTTATCGAAGGATATATGCCTGTCGGCATAGCCATAGGACTTGTAGGTATCGCTATGGTGTCGATCAACTATTTTATCTACAAGGCAAACCTTAAGGCAAGACGCAAGAAGGCGTCCGCTGAGATTTTCAGACTTTCAAATGAGATTTTGGGTAATGTATAATATAATAAATAAAGTGAGGCAATTTAAAATGTCTAAGATTGCAGAAACGGGCGACAAGATCTCAAAGGGTGTAGTAGAGGGCTACAAAAAAATTGAAACCGGTGTTGTAGAAGGCTACAAAAGAATCGAGACCGGCGTGGTTGAGGGCTTTAACAAGGTAAGCGACAAGTGTGTTGAGGTTCTCTTTGCCAAGGATGGCGAGAGCGTTGAGGACGCAAAGCGCCGTCTCTCCGGAACCAAGGGCGTATAGGACGAGGAAAAGACCGAGGCAACCGAAACCAAGGAAGCACCTGAGGAGCAGAACTAATAGCTGACAAATAGTAATAAAGAGCTATCCGGAAGGATAGCTCTTTATTCTTGCATATATACGGAAATATAGTAAAATTCAAACATTGATCCCGAAAAATGAGGCAAAAACAGGTAATATCTGCTTTTAGTACCAATCATTTTGCATTGAAACGCCTGCCTTTTCTGTGGTATAATCTTCACATAAACCAAAAGAAAGGAAGGTGAAAAATGCAGAAAAGAAATCTCAAAATCATAGCCTGCACGCTGCTTCTATCCACCCTTCTCGGCATCGGCACACTGACAGCAAGCGCCGCCACCCGCTCTCCCAACTCTCTTGCAGAGATGAACGAGGGCTTTGACGTGGACGGCAGAGTATATAAATATCTTAAGGGCATTGGCAACAAAGGCTTGTGGAATTACAGCCGTCCTACCGTTACCGTAGGTTCAAGAAGCCTTTCGGTAAAGGGCGTGATAATCAACGGCGTATATTATCTGCCGTTCCGCTCTGCCGCATCGGCAATTCAGGGCAGCACGTACAACTATGACTCAAAGACCAAGACCTCAACCATGAGGGCATCGGGGCTTGAGATTATCGCAGGCGACGGATGCTACGTTACATACGCAAACGGACGAGCGTTATTTAACACTACTCCCAACGTAATAATGAGCGATGGCAGACTCTATATTCCTGCGACAGTGTTTGCGAAGGCGGTTGGTATGACCTTGAATGCTACCGATAGTAGTATAAGCCTTTCGGGAAGCTATTCTCCCTTGCTTCACGCAGATAAGTTCTACCGCTCCGACGAGGTATTCTGGCTTGCGAGAATCATCCACGCAGAGAGCAGGGGCGAGGCTCTCTTAGGACAGATCGCAGTCGGAAACGTAGTAATGAACCGACTCAGGTCAAAATACTATCCCAACACCATCTACGGCGTAATTTTCGACCGTAAATACGGCGTTCAGTTCAGCCCTGTGCTTGACGGAACCATCTACAACACCCCGGGCTACAGCGCAACCCTTGCGGCAAAGATCTGCCTTGAGGGCTATGACGTATCGGGTGGCGCATTCTTTTTCTTAGCGCCCGAGCTGGCAACGTCATCCTGGATCCCGAGGAACAGGGAATATGCCTTTACCATAGGCAACCACGATTTTTATTATTAAATCGAAATCTTAAATTTAGCATCATTGGAGAACAAAAACACGGTCGGATTTGTCCGACCGTATTTTTTTGTTACTTTGCACAAAATAAACGAACTCAATTGGCATATTCTACTATACTAAACATTGCTAATTTTGTTTTACATCTATATATAAATTGACAAAATATTTGATACATTGTATAATTAAATAAAAATGCCGGCGGGCAAAAACGCAAGGAAGAGAAGGTTATGAAAAAGGCTTCAGTATTGTTAATACTTACATTGACAGTTTTGCTATGCTTTGTTTCTTGTTATTTCGGTGGAACTCAGGATCCGACTCCTGAACACACCCACAATTTCGGAGAGTGGTCTGTAACCAAGAACCCCACTTGTACCGAAGACGGTGTAAAAAACCGCTTTTGTGATTGCGGTGAAAAGCAGAGCGACACTATCCCTGCAAAAGGTCACGAAGAACAGATTCTTCCCGCAAAGGAAGCAACCTGTACTGAAAAAGGCTCGACCGAGGGTACAAAGTGTTCTGATTGCGGAGAGACTTTGGTTGCCCAACAGGAAACTCCCCTAAAGGCTCATACCGAGGAAATTATTCCCGCTGTGGAATCTACTTGCACTAAAAAGGGATTAACCGAGGGTAAAAAGTGCTCTGTTTGTAAAATAGTGTTGATTGCTCAGCAGGAAGCACCCCTTAAAGCTCATACAGAGGAAATTATTCCCGCTGTTGAATCCACCTGTACTGAGAAAGGTTTAACCGAGGGTAAAAAGTGTTCTGTTTGTAAAACAGTATTGATTGCCCAGCAGGAAGCTCCTCTTAAGTCGCATTCAGAAGTAGTTGATAAAGCAGTATCTGCAACTTGTACTACCACTGGTCTTACTGAAGGTAAGCATTGCTCTGAATGCGGAACCACTATTATCGCTCAGCAAACAATTCCTGTAATTGCACATACTTACGACGATAAATACGATGAAACTTGTAATGAGTGCGGATTCGTTCGTGAAGCTGAATGTGCTCACAAAGAAACTCTGATCCTTAGAGGATATGCTGCAACTTGTACTTCTGCGGGCCTTACAGATGGCAGCAAGTGCAAAAAGTGCGATGAAGTTTTGGTTGCACAGACCGTTATTGACGCTCTTAATCATACAGAAGTACAAGATAAAGCTGTTGCAGCTACTTGTACAAGCCCCGGTCTTACTGAAGGTAAGCATTGTTTGGTATGCGGCATGGTTACTGTTGAACAGACAGTTATTCATACCTTAGGTCACACTGAGGTTTTTGATTCAGCAGTAGAACCTACATGTACAAGCACTGGTTTGACCTTTGGTTTGCACTGCTCGGTTTGTGGCGAAATCATTGTTGAGCAAACAGTTCTTGCAGCTTTGGGACATAGTTACGTCCTTATGCGTACCGAACCCACATGCACAGAGCGAGGTTATACAACATATTATTGCTTAACATGCTCTTACTCTTACGTTGATGATTACGTTCCTGCTAATGAGCACACTGAGGTTATTGATTCAGCAGTAGAACCTACATGTACAAGCACTGGACTTACTGCGGGTAAGCATTGCTCTGTTTGTAGTACAGTTATTGTTGCACAGACTGTAGTTCCTGCTATAGGTCACACTGAGGTTATTGATTCGGCAGTGATTCCCACTTGTACAGCAACGGGTCTTACAGAAGGAAAGCATTGCTCCGTATGTAACGTAATTCTCGTTACACAGACGGTAGTTGATGCGCTCGGTCATAATTTGGGAGAATGGGTAGTTGTTAAGGAACCCACTTTGAATGAAAGCGGCGTATTTTATAGAGAGTGTGCTAATTGCGATCTTTCTGAGACGCGAAATGTCCAATACGGAAAAGGTAACAGTTTTTATGGTTATCACTATTTTGCAAATGAAATAAATGGAACGGCAAAGCAAAAACTGTATTTAGACTTGTATAACATTTGCGAAGATTTTGATAACAGCAACGAAGACTTGACCGATCTTACGCTCGCCCTAGTTGATTGTGGCACTTACGGACTAACTGTGGATGAGGCTATTGCCGTGTGGAAAATATTACTTGTTGAGAATCCTCGGTTTTATTGGCTTTCTAACAATATTACAATATTCGATAACGCCATTCAAGTTAATGTAGACAAAACCTATATAAAAGCAGATTATCGTAAAGAATGTGATGCCGCAATAAAATCAATGGTAGCAGATTGTGATAAAGTTTTAAATGCTGGAATGTCCGAACTAGAAAAAGCTCTTGCTATTCATAACTTTATTTTGAATAGAATGAACTATGCCTATGAAAGTGACGGAACAACCCCAGAAGATGCTATTTGGGCGCACAATATGATTGGTTGTGCAAAATACAATCTGGGCGTTTGTGAATCTTATGCGGAAGCATATATGTATCTTTGCTTGCTTAATGGAGTTGATTGTATAATTGTATGGGGAGAAGCGGGAAATGAAGATCACTCTTGGAATCTGGTTTCTATAGATGATAAATGGTACGGTGTTGATTGTACATGGGATGAAACAAATGAAGATAAATTATCATTCAATTGCTTTGGCATGTCAAAATCTTATATAGAATCTGTCCATACTGCTGATAACTGTAATAATATTGGTATAGATTACCTCTACGCTTTGCCCGAGATTGACGAACGATCTATTGAGTTGGTTGATCTTTATAAAGAAGATGTGTTTATTGGCACTTTTGCTAATATCGACATTGCTTTTGATAAAATGACCGACGTTGTTGGTGAATATAGCCTTTACTTATATTCCTATAATTATGTTGGTCGTCTTATAGGAGATTCACTTACAATTATAGAGATTGCACCTTCAATAGTTCATACTATAGAAAGTGAAGCTATACCGAAAGCAAAGGAAATCAACATTTACGGAACTAATATTGATTTAGGTAATGGTTCTTATACAAATACAAGATTGAAAATTAATAACGAGCTGATTTCTTTCGCTGAATTCATATCAATTAATGATGTTTCGCCTTCTGGAGATGGAATACTCAATATTCAAAACAATTGTTTAACCATAGGAGGATTTTACAGTTGGATTAGTTTACCGGTAATCGGTGATATTGAAAACGACAGTTCATCCAAGATATTATTGTGTACTACTGGGATGGAGGTAGAATTTTTTGATTATGTTCAAGTTCATACGATGATAGGAAACTGTATTGTACGCAACAATGCTAAAATTGTTGACCTGAAAACAGCAGATTTTCTGGTTATTGGACACGGTGATTCTGTTGAAATTGAAAATTTGTATAAAGAATATGACTTATGCTATATTGATTTATGGTCTGGCGCCAACCTTCTTATCCAAAATCTTTATTCTTCCTCGGGACGAATTAATATAGATTTTACCTTTTCAAAAGTAGAAGATTATTCACATTTAGTGTTGGGTGATATTAATTGTGAAGTTAATATCACTTTGAATGGCGAAATGAAACTTACTATGGTCGATCAAAGTGGTAATATAGTGGAGTGGTATGAAACTTGTTCACCTTTTGATCTAACAGAACCGATAGTATATTTGATGTATCCCGAGCAATTTGAACAACTGAAAGAAATCATTTTTGTAAAATCCTCTCGTGGTAGTGATTACGCTCATCTATACGAAATCAACGAAGAAAATGAAGTGGTTTTGAAAAATTATACATTAGTAGACGATCTTATTATTGTGGAAAATGTGGTTGTTTATAACAATGGTGATAAAAAAGATGTTGTTATTCCTGAAACGGTTGAAGCCATAAGTAATAATGCGTTTTTTGGGAACGAATGGATTGAGAGTATAACGATCCCTAATTCAGTGACGAGTATTGGTGCTTCCGCATTTGCATGTTGCACTTCGCTTGAAAGCATAACAATCCCCGACTCTGTGACGAGTATTGGTGCTTACGCATTTGCATATTGCACTTCGCTTCAAAACGTAACAATTGGTGACTCTGTGACGAGTATTGGTGAAGGTGCATTCCGTGGATGCACATCGTTTACAAGTATAATAATTCCTAACTCTGTGACGAGTATTAGTAGATATGCATTCTGCGATTGCACCTCGCTAACAAGCGTAACAATTGGTGACTCTGTGACAAGTATTGGTGATCATACATTCTATGGATGTAGATCGCTCACAAGCGTAACAATCGGTGAGTCTGTTACTAGCATTGGTGCTGCAACATTTGAAGGTTGCACTTCACTCCAAAATATTACATTTGCAGGAACCGTTGATCAATGGAATGTAGTTTCATTAGGTAATTGCTGGAAAGATTATGTTCCCGCAACAAAAATTATTTGTTCTGACGGAACTGTAAAATTATATTAAAAGCAAAATAATTATAAGGGAGAGCTTCGGCTCTCCCTTTTTGATTGTTTGGCAGAAGACAAATTTTCTTTTATTTGTCAAAACCACTTGCAAATCAGATCAATTAGTTGTATAATAAATATGTTGTGATTATATAGCAAGCCTATATAATATATTAATGTAGAAAACCTAAGGAGAATCTGTCATGGTATACAGAATTCAGGTAGCAGGTCTTGAGAGAGACCTTCAGCTTTGTCCCATCAGCGACGAGCTTTATATCGGAGCATTTATTCTCTTCGGTGACGTTGAGCTTACCGAGAAGTGCGCAGAGGAGCTTGCAAGACTTGCCCCCGAGCACGACCTTCTTCTTACAGCCGAGTCCAAGGGCATTCCCCTTGTTCACGCAATGGCTCGTCACCTTGGCGAGAACCGCTACGTGCTTGCTAGGAAGTCGGTTAAGCTTTATATGAAGGACGTTCTTAAGTGCGAAACCAAGTCTATTACTACCGGTCATGTGCAGACCCTTTATATCGACGGCTCGGATGCCGAGTTTATGCATGGCAAGAGAGTTCTTATCGTTGACGACGTTATCAGCACCGGAGGTTCGCTTCTTTCTCTTGAGAATCTTGTTAACCAGGCAGGCGGCCAGATCGTTGGCAAGATGACCATACTTGCAGAGGGCGATGCCATTGGCAGAGAGGATATTACCTATCTTGCTCCCCTTCCTCTGTTTGACAAAAACGGAAATCCTATCTGATACATAACAAAAAGGACGGCGATAATACCGTCCTTTTTCTTTGTAAATAAAGATTTACAAATATGGGTTTATTTGCGTCACGGTGGGCAATACTAATTTCACAAAGCTATATGTGAGGTTAGTATGCGATTAAATAAAGTAGAGATCTGCGGGGTCAATACGTCCAGCTTAAAGACGCTCACCGAGGCAGAGAAGCGGGACCTGTTAAAACGTGCATCAGAGGGAGACGAGCAGGCGAGAAGCGAGCTGGTAATGGGCAATCTGAGGCTGGTGCTAAGCGTTGTGGGGCGATTTAATCCAAAGCACGAAAGCGTGGACGATCTTTTTCAGGTTGGTTGTGTCGGATTGATAAAGGCCATAGACAATTTCAATCTTGATATGGACGTCAGGTTTTCAACCTATGCGGTTCCGATGATCATCGGCGAGGTCCGCCGTTATCAGCGTGATAATAATGCCGTAAGGGTGTCCAGAGGCACTAGAGATCTTGCCTATCGGGCGCTTCAGGCCAAGGAGGAGATATCAAGGCGTGAACAGCGTGACGCCACTGTAGCGGAGATCGCAAAGCGACTCGACGTGTCCGAAAGAAGTGTCAGCTCGGCTATGGAAGCCATTGTAGAGCCTATATCGCTATTTGATTCGGTATACGGTGATGGCGACGATACCTTTTACGTTATAGACAAGCTTGCCGACGAGAACGAAACCGACGAGAGCTGGATCGAAAATATGTCGTTGAAGGAAGCTATGAAACGGCTCTCTCCCCGGGAAATGAACATTATTGAACGCAGGTTTTACAAGGGCAAAACGCAGATGGAGATTGCCGCTGAGATAGGAATATCCCAGGCGCAGGTATCAAGGCTTGAAAAGGGCGCCATAGATAAGCTGAGAAAATTTATGAGCTGATAAACGATCATTCAAAGAACTCCTGATAAACAAAAAGAGCAAGGCTCAGCGCCTTGCTCTTTTATGTATTAATTAATTAGTATACGATTTCAAGATCCTTTTCTTCCTGCTTGTACTGACGAACGATGCAGTAGATACCGAATGCAGCGCCGAGCACTGCGAATGCGATCTGAATGGTCTTGCCGCCTGCAGGCATTACAACCGCCTGGAGAGCAAGAGCCGCACCGATGGAGCCACCGAAGGAGGAAACTACCATAAATACGTGCTTGAACAGAAGGATGAACAGGATTGCGAACATAGCTGCGAAGATACCGCCGATGATGTACTTTACAGCGTTATTCTGAAGGAATCCGAGAGTATTGAAGTGCTCAAGGAGAGCCTTGTAGATAACAGCGGTTCCAAGGAGGTAACCTGCAGCGCCGCCGAGGATGGAGATCATGAAGCTGTATGCACAACGGGTAAGGAATACCGCAACGAGTGCACAGAGAACAGCAACAAGAACGTCAGCCTCAAGCTGCTCGGGAACAAACGCTTTAATATTTTCGGGGATCTTGGGTGCAAGGAACTTAAAGCCAACGTAAGCGAAAGCAAAGGCACCGCCTGCATAAAGCGCTCCCTTAAAAATCTTATATCCACGTACTGCAAGAAGAACAAGTACGCAAACGATACCCAGCAGGCAAAGAACCTTGTGAGCCTCGTAGAATGTTATAGCAGACTCGGGAAGTAAACCGAATATCTTGGATTTGATCAAACCAATGATATCAAGACTTCCGAGATCAGACACGCCGGGAACATTGCCGGCCAAGTTTTTGATGTAATCTCCCATAGTCGTTCCTCGTTAAATATTTCTATACGTGAACATTATATCATATAAATATTTATATTTCAAGTATATTATTAAAAAAAGTTAAAAATTTCGCCCAAATTTTTCAACAAAATTCGGAGGTTATTTTTGTGCAGATTTTTTCTCTTTAAGGATACGTAAAAAAGTTAATTAATAGAAAAATCCACATTAATATAATAAGGAGTTTGCTTCAAAATCGCTCATCTGCTTATACATATTTTGAATCTTTTAACCGAGCGCAGTCTTTAAAAAATAAAATTTAAGTCTTTTGTTGGATAAAATGCACAAAAACTATGGTTTCTATTAGTAAAAAACAATCAAAAGCGAAAAAAATCAAAAAAATACAAAAAAAAGAAAAAAAGCCCTTGACTTTTTAAAATGATTATAGTATAATAGAAAAGCTTGTGACAAACGAGCAACTTGATCATTGAAAATTGAACAACATGAAATTAAGAAAACATTGTGTTTCGGAGGGAACTCCGAAACGGTGTAAGTTCTTGTCAAAACACATTGAGAAAAAAACTCAAAAGTAAGAAGAAGCTAGATTAAAGATAGCTCTGAAAAAGGATTTAGGTTCCCGAGAGATCGGGGATTTAGATAAGAATTTTTTAGAGAG
>JAZSMV010000111.1:0-6250 GCA_045536065.1 Eubacteriales bacterium
CGGCTTCGACCTTGAGTTCTCCTACATTGACTCCTTTGATGACGTTATGAAGATGGAGGAGGAGCTTCTTACCTATGCTCTCAAGGCTGTTAAGGAGAAGCACGGCGACAAGATCGTAGAGCTTTATGGCCCCGAGTACGAGGTAATCGTACCCAGCCTTCCTTTCCCCAGAATGAAGCTTGCTGACGTATATGCCGAGCTTGAAAAGAGATACGGCTACACCGTTCCTGCAGAGCTTCACGGCGACCTTACCACCGAGGCAGAGCGTATGACAAAGCAGCTTTGCAAGGATATGTTCGGTCATGAATTCCTCTTTATCACCGACTATGACGCAAAGGAAAGAGCCTTCTATCACATGAGAGATGTGCAGGGCGTTCCCCAGGGCTACGACCTTATCTGGCGTGGTGTTGAGATCACTACAGGCGCTCAGCGTGAGCACAGATACGATGTTCTTAAGGCTCAGGCAGAGGAAAAGGGACTTGCCGAGGACGTTAAGTTCTACCTCGAGTTCTTCAAGTACGGCTGTCCTCCCCACGGTGGCTTTGGTCTTGGTATCGACCGTCTTACCATGCTCTTCCTTGGTCTTTCTATCAAGGAGGCGGAGTTCCTGTTCCGTGGACCTAACCGTTTAACACCATAATTTTGCACAATACTTTGTTGCAACTGCGATGCTCGGCTCGGAGTAGGTAACTACACCGTCGCCTGCGCTTCTCGTTGCGCCTCGTCTTGCACAAAATTTTGCGTGTTAAATGCGCATATGATATGCCTTGTCTAACGCAAAATTTAATTCGTCAGGACTCCCTAAAATTCTCGCCGAAAAACATCATATATATACCTTGTTGCAGGTCAACTCGCTCGATTTGCCTTGTCCTGCGAATTTTCTGCTCGCAAATTCGGCGAATCCACTAAGCCTTGAGCGTAACTATGGATACGCCATGAGAAACAGCATTATTTTACTAACTGACAAATCAGGAGAAACACAATGAAAATCGCTCTTATAAATGAAAACAGTCAGGCGGCAAAGAACGCTCTGATTGAGTCTACACTTCGCTCTGTTGTAGAGCCCCTCGGTCACGAGGTTTACAACTACGGTATGTATTCTGCCGAGGATAAGGAGCAGCTTACCTATGTGCAGATCGGTATTCTTTCCGCCGTTCTCCTTAACTCCGGCGCATGTGATCTTGTTATCACAGGCTGTGGCACAGGCGAGGGCGCAATGCTTGCATGCAACTCCTTCCCCGGAGTGCTTTGCGGCCACGTTGTAGACCCCACAGACGCATATCAGTTCACCCAGGTTAACAACGGCAATGCGATCTCTATGCCCTTTGCAAAGGGCTGGGGCTGGGGCTGTGAGCTTAACCTTCAGTACGTATTTGAGAAGCTCTTCGTATCCGAGTGGGGTCTTGGTTATCCCCGTGAGAGAGCAGTCCCCGAGCAGAGAAACAAGAGAATTCTTGACGAGGTCAAGAAGGTTACTCACACCGACATCTGCTACATTCTTGAGAACCTTGACAGAGAGCTTACCATAGGCGCTCTTTCGGGTCAGAGATTTAAGGAATACTTCTTCGCAAACTGCAAGGATGAGAGAATTGCCGACTGTGTAAGAAGACTTCTTGAGACCTGATTTGCTCTCAAAAATAACTTAAAATTCAACTAGAAAAATCACAAAATTCGGCGCATCTTTGGAATCCTAAAATCGAAAAATGCGTCGAATTATGCTAAAATAAGTAAATTATAGTTAGCATATCATAGGTATTTCTGCGAAAAATGACGAAAAAAGATATAAAAAGAGATTACAAAAATAAGAAGAAAAAAGCCAGATCAGAGTACAAGAAAATGCTCACCGGCGCAGAGGCTCTTTATAAGTCCAGGCTTACGGAGGCGGAGGACGAATACGATCACGCATTAAGCGAGTTCTACCGACTTGTTGGCAAGCGTCAGCCTGTCAACCCACCGAAGAGATCCATCCTTGAGGAGATCGGCAATTCCATCACCCACGGAGTAGGTGCAATTTTTGCTATTGTCGCCTTTGTGCTTATGCTCATTGCCGCTGACAGCACACCCGAGTATGTTTCTGCGATTATTTACTTCGCCGGAATGTTCATTATGTTCTTAGCAAGCTGCCTTTATCACGCATTCGTTCACGGCAGCGCAGTAAAGAGACTATTCCACCGCTTCGACTACTCCTCTATCTATCTGCTTATCGGCGCAACCTTTGCTCCTATTCTTCTTTGCTTCTTCGGCGATCTTTTCGGTTATATCTTCTTTGTCATTCAGTGGGTGGTTATCGCCGCAGGCATCAGCCTTATCGGTGTATTCGGCCCCTCACGTCTTAATTTCCTGCATATCCCTATGTACTTCCTTCTTGGCTGGAGCGCGCTGATGCTTCTGCCGCAGATGTTCTCGCTTAATTTCCCACTTGCAATGTGGGTTTTAGCCGGCGGTATAGCTTACACCCTCGGCATTATTCCTTTCCTCATCCGCACCCGTGTCAGCCATTTCATCTGGCATTTCTTCGTTCTTGCGGGGGCTGTGGTGCAGTGGACCGGAATTTATCTCTATCTTTTCAAAGCTTAAATTAGGAGGCATTTATGGAAAATCTTGCAAGAGCATGTATGCCGTTTCTCTATTTTTTAGAGAGCATTCGTAACCCCATTTTAGACTGGATATTCGATACAATAACCCATCTTGGCGAGGAGACTTTCTTCCTTGTGATCGCTATATTCTTCTTCTGGTGTGTAAACAAGAGGGAGGGCTATTTTATCCTCATTACCGGTCTTGTTGGCACCCTTGTTAACCAGGTCGCAAAGCTCCTCTTCCGCATACCAAGGCCTTGGGATCTGGATCCCAATTTCAAAATTATTGAGTCGGCGAGAGCAGAGGCCACAGGCTATTCCTTCCCCTCGGGGCATACCCAGAATATTGCGGGTACCTACGGTGCTATCTGCGCCTACAAGCCTTCCAAGTGGAAGACCGCAATCTGCGTGACTATCATCACTCTCGTAGCCTTTTCCAGAATGTATCTTGGCGTGCATACACCCCTTGATGTAATCGTTTCGCTAGTGGTGGCTCTCGGTCTTATTCTTCTGCTTCGTCCCGTTTTCACAAGTGAGAATAACTTCAAGAAGCTTATGCCCTGGGTAATTGTCGCATCGGTAGTTCTTTCCGCAGGCTTCCTTGCTTACGTTCTTTCGATTTCGGGTGACGCAAGCCTTAATCCTGACAATTATTATAGCGGACTTAAAAACGCTTGCACTCTTCTCGGCTGTACCACGGGACTTGTTCTCGTATACATCCTTGACAGCAAGTTCATTAAGTTTGAAACCGAGGCTCGCTGGTATGCCCAGATCCTTAAGCTCGTCCTCGGACTTGCTGGCGTTCTCCTTATTAAGTCCGGACTCAGTGCACCCCTCACCGCACTCTTCGGCAACGAATATATCGCACGTGCGGTAAGATACTTCCTGATAGTTGCCTTTGCAGGCGGTGTCTGGCCCCTTACCTTCAAGTGGTTCAAGAAGATTTAATAATTTTCCCATAGCTTTAGCAGGTTGGTTACTTAACCGACCTGCTTTTTTTATTAAAAGTATTTACTTTTTTATTAATTTATGTTATAATATACTGATTAAATATGTTTTATTATTTAAAAAGTATTAAGTTTAGCTTTGAAAGGCGTGAAAAAATCCAATGAAGTGTCCCTTATGTAGCTATACCGACTCCAGAGTATTAGACTCCCGTCCCACCCCCGACGGAACCAGCATAAAGCGTCGCCGTGAGTGCATCTCCTGCGGCAAAAGATTTAATACCTACGAGGTAGTTGATACCGTTCCGATCGCAGTTATCAAGCGTGACGGTCGCCGTGAATTCTTTGATAAGCACAAGCTTACCCGAGGCATCAAGATCGCCTGTCAGAAGCGTGCTGTGGATGCGGAGGCGATTGCTCTCTCCATCGAGCAGGAGCTTATGAACGCCATAGTAACCGAGATATCATCGAGGGACATCGGCGAGATGGTTCTCAGACGACTTAAGGAGCGTGACATTGTTGCCTATATCCGTTTTGCCTCTATTTACAGAGATTTCCAGGATATAGACTCTTTCACCGCCGAGCTTAAGAGCCTGTCCAAAAAGCCGAGAAAAAGGCTGAGCGCAAGAGAGGAGAAGCAAAATGATTAAGAGCATGACCGCCTTTGGCAGAGCAAAGCGCCAGGGCGAGATGAAGGATATTACCATTGAGATCAAGAGTGTAAACTCCCGTTTCTTTGACTGTAACGTAAAGCTTCCCAGAGCATACGTTTTTCTTGAGGAGCGTATTAAGGAGCACATCCGTAAGAATGCTGTTGCCAGAGCAAAGGTTGACGTTTTCGTAACCGTTGAAAATCACACCTCGGGCGTTGGCAACGTTGGACTTGACACCGTATATCTTGAGAGCTATCTTGCGGCGCTTCGCCGTCTGAATACCGAGTTTGGTCTTGCCGATGACATCAGCGTTATGACCGTTGCCCGCAATCAGGAGATATTCACCTACGATAAGCCTGAGGAGGATCTTGAGGCAGAGTGGGAGCTTTTCCGTTCTGTGCTTGACGAGGCTATCGCAGGCTACTCCGATATGCGTGAGCGTGAGGGCGCAAAGGCGGAGGCTGACATCAAGGCAAAGATCGAGCTTGTTCGCTCCTATGCCGATCAGGTTGAGGAGATTTCCAAGAGCGATATTGTTGGCTACCGTGATAAGCTGGAGGCGAAGATCAGATCCTTCCTCGAGGATGCGAAGATCACTCCCGACGAGAACCGTCTGCTTACCGAGTGTGCTATCTGGGCGGATAAGATCGCCATTGACGAGGAGCTGGTAAGACTTCGCTCTCACTTCGGCGCCTTCTACGACATCTGCGCAGCAAACGAGCCCTCCGGCAGAAAGCTTGATTTCTTAATGCAGGAGCTCAACCGTGAGACCAACACCATAGGCTCAAAAGCAAACAATGCGAAAATTGCCAGAATAGTTGTTAATATGAAGGGTGAGCTTGAGAAAATTAGAGAACAGGTTCAGAATATTGAATAAAAGAGGTTTCATATGAAATTCATCAACATAGGCTTTGGCAATATGGTTTCCGCAGGCCGTATTGTTGCCATTGCATCTCCCGACTCCGAGCCGATCAAGAGGCTTGTTCGTGATGCGAAGGAGGACGGCAGAGTTATTGACGTTTCCTGCGGAAGACGTACCAGGGCGGTTATTATTACCGATTCCGAGCACGTTATCCTGTCTGCTATTCAGACAGAGACCATTACTAATCGTCTTACCGACGATACCTCGGAGGACGAGGATGAGGACGAGGAGTAATCCCACCTTAAATCAGTTAATTTTTTCAAGCCCAAAAGGGCAGAATGGAGTATAAAATGATCTATCCTACCGTAAAACAGCTTACAAACGACGAGTTCAACCGCTATGAGCTTGTTATCGGCGTTGCAAAGTGCGCTCGTATCGTAACCGACGAGTATATCGAGATGAGAGCAAAGGCGCAGAAGATGATTGACAATCACGAGACCGAGAAGCCTCTCGCAGCTCTTATTGATCCCGAGTACAAGGATCAGAAGGCTGTTAAGATCGCTATTGCAAAGCTTGAGTCCGGCCGCTTCAAGATGAAGCACGCTGACAACTGATTTTTTCGGCGAGTCCGAAAGTCAAGCTTAAAAAAATCCAAGGAAAAGAGGTGGACTGTATGTATTGTGAAGTATATCTTTTTGATGCTCCATACCATATAGACCGCCCCTTTGACTATTTATGCGCAGATGATCTTCATGTGGGCGATATTGTAAAGGTTCCCTTCGGCAGATTCAATAATCTTCGACTGGCAGTTGTCACTAAAATCAAGGAGACCTGCGAGGGCGAGGGCATTAAAACGGTACATTCCCGACTTGACGAGCGCTTTTCTCTCAGCGAGGAGCTGCTTGGACTTTGCCTATTTATGAAGGGTCACACTCTTTGCAGCTTCGGTGAGGCGGCGAGGTGTCTGGTACCCCCTGGGGCGCTTACCGATATTCCCAACGTCAAGCTGAAAAAGACCTGCGTTCTTACCCTCACCCCCGAGCAGACCGAGGATTTACTTGCAGCAAAGGGCAAGGCGGGTATTCGCAGCGAGGGACAAAGGCTTGCCATTCGCTACCATAAACACATCGGCAGCGCACACATTGAGCTTTGAAGAGCCACCCCCGGCGTATCCTACGTTAACATTTCATCTTATAGTGGGAAGCGAATAATCAA
>JAZSMV010000009.1:0-5778 GCA_045536065.1 Eubacteriales bacterium
ATGGTCTTGAGGTCGTTGCCTGCGGGAGCAGAGATAACAACCTTCTTTGCGCCAGCGTTGATGTGAGCCATGGACTTCTCCTTAGAGCAGTAGAAGCCTGTGCACTCGAGAACAACATCTACGCCAAGCTCGCCCCAAGGGCAGTTTACAGCGTCCTTCTCAGCATAGATCTTGAGAACCTTGCCGTCAACGGTGATAGTATTAGCCTCGTCATCAGCAACAACGGTGTGATCGTCGTAACGCCCCTGTGCGGTATCGTACTTAAGGAGATGAGCGAGCATGGAAGCCTTGTTGAGGTCGTAGATAGCTACGATCTCGTAACCCTCAGCGCCGAACATCTGTCTGAAAGCAAGACGTCCGATACGGCCGAAGCCGTTAATTGCAACCTTTACGTTTGCCATTTTGAAAATCCTCCAAAATATAAAAAATTTAATAATAATTTTATCTTTTTATGAAAGTTCCCTTTCATACCATTTTACATTGTAGCACATTTTTTGCCAATATGCAATAGGTTTGCCAATTTTTTATCAATTTCGTCACTTTTTTTATTTTGCGAAAAAACGGTCAATAATATTTGTATACTTTTTTCTTTTTTCTATTGAAAATGCGAGAAAAATGTGCTATACTACTGTCATACATAACAGAGTAGGACGGCATGCGTAGCCAACAGCAATCTGAAACGATACTGTTAGCTAAGTGCTAGGTGGACGGGGAGTTGCCACCTTGACGAATGAGGATCTTTTCCGAAGCGGTGTGCCTTCCGCATCCCACTGTTGCCTGAATAGGATATTTGCGCCTTATGGGCGCTTTGCCTTCTGGGGACCGGATGTAAATCTGTGCCAAGGAGGTGTTTTTTTATGACAAAAGGAAAAAAGAACTTAAAAATAACCGTCATTCTGGCGATGCTCGCCGCTATAAGCATTATTTGCGGAAAGTATCTCGCTATACGTGGCGGTGACGTTATGCGCTTCAGCCTTGAGAATATGCCGATAATCTTCGCAGGAATTGCCTTTGGCCCTGTGGCGGGGGCGATTGTGGGTGTTATTGCCGATCTGATCGGCTGCCTTATGGTAGCATATCCCATAAATCCCCTGGTTACTGTTGGCGCCGCAGTTATCGGAGCTGTTTCGGGAATTGTACCTATGCTTTTAAAGAAGATCAACCTTAAGGAGCACTGGATAACGGTGATAACCGTAGCGGCGGCTCACCTTTTGGGCTCGGTCGTCATAAAAACCTTCGGTCTTGCGGTATATTATGATATGCCCTTCTTTGTCCTTATGCTATGGAGAGCACTTAACTATCTGATAGTGGGCTCGCTGGACGGCGCTGTGGTGTACCTTCTAATGAGGAACAAGGGAATAAAAATGCAGATAAAGGAGCTTGGCAAAGGCGAATGATGACCTACGAGGAAGCAATAAAATATATTCACGGCGTCAGCAATTTCTTCTGCAAGCCCGGTCTTGACAGAATAAGAGAGCTTTGCGAGGGTCTTGGCAATCCGCAGAAAAAGCTACGCTTTATCCACGTGGCAGGAACTAACGGAAAGGGCTCGGTTTGTGCGATGCTGAATTCGGTTCTCTGCAAAGCAGGATATAAGGTTGGACTTTATACCTCCCCCTACGTGAGAGAATTTAACGAGCGAATGAGGGTGAACTCCAAAAACATCCCCAATGAAACCCTCGCCCGCATTACAGAAAAAGTTAAGGCTGTGGCAGAAAAAATGGCCGACAGTCCTACCGAATTTGAGCTGATAACCGCTATTGCCTTCGAGTATTTTCTCGGGGAGGGCTGTCAGATCGTAATTCTCGAGGTGGGAATGGGCGGCAGGCTTGATGCAACCAATATTATTGATGCTCCCATGCTTTCTGTTATAACAGGGATCGCCATAGATCACACCGCCTTTCTCGGCGACACGATCGAGCAGATTGCAGGCGAAAAGGCAGGTATTATTAAAGAGAATTCCGTCACACTTTTTGGCGGTGAGAACAGGACGGCCGAGGCTGTAATTGCCAAAGAATGTGTAAAAATGCAAAGTGTACTTTGCAAAACAGACTACTCAAAGCTTAAAATCAAGTCTATGAGCCTTGACGGAAGCTGCTTTGATTATAGAAACAGATGTGACGTTAAGCTGTCGCTTTTGGGCAGCTATCAGCCAAAAAATGCGGCTATTGTTCTTGACGCCATTGATAATCTCTCGAGGATAGGGCTTAAAGTTTCCGAGGATGATCTGCGCCAGGGGTTGCTTGAAGCTAAGTGGCCTGCAAGATTTGAAATAATAGGCAGAGATCCCTTGATAATTTTCGACGGAGCGCATAATCCCCAGGGAATCTGCGCCGCCGTGGACAGTATAAAGAAGTATTTTGGAGAAGAAAAGGTTGTGATCGTAAGCGGCGTGCTTCGTGACAAGGACTTTATAGCAATAGCCGAGAGCCTGTCGGGTGTGGCAGAGCGTGTGTTCACCATCACTCCCGATAATCCCCGTGCCCTCTCGGCAAAGGAATATGCACAGGTTATTTCGAAAAAAGGCGTAAGCGCCACTCCCTGCGATTCTATTGAAGATGCTCTTGCTTTGGCAAAGGATCACGCAAGATCTTCGGGAAAGGCTCTATTCTGCCTTGGCTCGCTTTACACATACTGCCGTGTAATTGAGCTGGTTTAAAATCATACACAAAAAGCGGTGCCGAAGGGCACCGCTTTTGATATTTACTTCTTCGCTAAAGCATTCACGTTTGCGTGAACGGTATAGCTTGTAACGTCGAGAATAGTCTCGCCGTCAATCTGAAGCGCACAGGGCTTGTCAAAGGTAACGGTAATTTCCTTACCTCTGTAAAGATTAACGTACTTCTTATGCTTAAGATGTCCGCCCTCAAAGAAGGAGGGGAAAATAGTCAGAGTCTTGATCTTGCCCGAGCCACCGAAGCCCATAAAGGTAACGAGTCCGTCACCAAGTCTGTCCTGGTCGGGTGTGGGCATCATACCGCCGCCGTAGAAACGACCAAGCATAGTAGGAGCAATCCAAACCTTGTTGATCTTAAACTCCTTGCCGTCAACGTTTACGGTTGCATTTCTGGTCTTGTAATCATAGATCAGACCCTTAATTGCAATGGTGGTGTAATTGACCTTCTTGCCTGCCGCCTTCTTGATGTCGCCGATCTCACAGCAGTAACCGTCAATGCCGTAGCCAATGCCGTTAAGGAAGCGATAGGTCTTGCCGTTTACCGTTACGGTAGGAAGATTCTTCAGATAGTGATTGATCTTAAAGGGAGCGCAGCCTTTTTCCTTCTCCACGTCGTGAAGGAAGTCGTTTCCGCTTCCCGATGCGTAGTAGTAAATCTCATTGTCAATATTATCTGTATCAACTGCATTTATGAATTTATTCAGTGTGCCGTCTCCACCGGAGATAACGATCTTATCCTCGGGGTCGAGAGAGGAAATAAAGCTCTTGGTACATTCGATCTCGGTCATATAATGCTCGACGATCTCACCCTCAAGATGTGACTTTAATGCACTGAGCTTCTCATCGTGGGAGCCATAACCTGCCAACGGATTATAGAGTATATGATACTTCATAGCGTCTCCTTGCCAATTTGTAAAAATGTGTATTTTTTTGCATCAACAAGGGGTATTTTATCATTTTAAGCATCTATTTGCAACCTTTAATAACCCGAATTAACAGTTTGTTAATATTTAGTGCGGCAGTATTTACGAATTTTTACTAAAATTTTGGTTAAAAATATCTAAAAAACGGAGAAAAAAGGGGAGCTATGAAAAGAAAAATTACGGAAATTTATGCAAGAGAAATACTTGATTCAAGAGCAAATCCCACTATTGAGACCAGGGTTACACTTGAATCGGGGGCGGTTGGAGTCGCAAGTGTACCGTCGGGAGCATCCACCGGAATACACGAGGCACACGAGCTTCGTGACGGGGATAAGTCAAGATACGGAGGACGTGGGGTTCTGCTTGCGGTGAAGAACGTAAATGAAATTATCCGCCCTGCCCTGCTTGGTGAAGATGCGAGAGAGCAGGAGAAAATCGACCGAATAATGCTATCGCTTGACGGAACGAAAAACAAGTCAAGGCTTGGCGCCAATGCAATTCTGTCGGTCTCGCTTGCCGTCGCCCGTGCGGCTGCAATATCGGAGGGATCCCCGCTGTACGAATATCTGTCACTCACAGGAGAATATACCCTTCCGACGCCGATGTTCAACCTGCTGAACGGCGGCGCCCACGCATCAAACAATATTGACATTCAGGAATTTATGGTCGTTCCCCACGGGCTTGAGCTGCCCGAAGCCATACGGGCGGGTAGCGAAATATATCATACTCTCGGTAGGCTCCTGCGCCAAAGAGGACTATCCACCGCCGTTGGCGACGAGGGCGGATTTGCGCCCGATCTTGAAAATGACGAGGCCGCTATAGAGCTTCTGACACGTGCTATCAGCGAAAGCGGTTACAGCACCGATAAGGTTGGCATTGCCCTGGACGTCGCATCCAGCGAATGGTATGAAAACGGAGAATATCTGTTGCCTAAAAGAAAGATGGTGATGAGCCGTGAGCAGCTTATTGAATATTACGCTAAGCTATGTGAGATATACCCTATTATTTCTATTGAGGACGGGCTCTCGGAGGATGATTTCCACGGGTGGAAAATGCTTACCGACCGTCTCGGTGACAGGTGTATGCTGGTTGGCGACGATCTTTTCGTTACAAATACCGAAAGACTGAAAATGGGAATTGAGCGAGGGGCCGGAAATTCCATTCTGATAAAGCCAAATCAGATCGGTAGCCTTACTGAAACGATGAACGTTATAAAAATGGCGAGGGATAATGGATATAAATATATTATCTCTCACAGATCGGGAGAGACCACCGATACCTCTATTGCCGATATTGCAGTGGCGACCGAGGCGGAGTTTATCAAAACCGGTGCGCCCTGTCGTGGCGAGCGTGTGGCAAAATACAACCGACTGCTTTATATATATAATAATATAAGGAAATAAAATAAAGGCGGACTCGGATTTTCCGAGTCCGCCACAGCTTTTCAGCCGATTAATTATTCAGGTCTATTAGCAAAGGATCCACCAAGGTCTGCGGAATCTCTTTGTGGTAACAGCCACGATTGTAGTGATAAGGCAAAGGGTTGCGATACCAATGCAGATAATAACTACTCTGTTGTTATCGTTTCCGTCCTTACCGGTTTCGCCCTGAGGTCCTTCGGGACCGGTCTCGCCGGTGTCGCCCTTAACGTATACAAGCTCTGTCCAGGTCTTACCCTCGTCGTAGGATACGCAGAGGATATTCTCCTCGATCTTGAACTTAGGTGTTACACCGTCCATGCCGTTAAGACCGGGTCTACCCATTATGTTGCCAATGGTTACTACCTTGCCGTCGGTGTAGGTGATCGCAAGGTCGCCGTCGTCCTCAATTACGATCTCCTTGATTCCAAGACCGTCCTTACCGTTCTGACCGTCCTGTCCGTCGTTACCGTCCGCTCCGGGTTTGCCGGTAGCACCGGTTTCACCCTGAGGTCCCTGTACCTCGCCAAGATCCTCCCAGCTGGTTCCGTTGTCGTAGGATACGAGAAGGTTACCGCTTTCTACCTTGAATATAGGAGTAATAGCATTTGTACCGGGGATACCCTGAGGACCCTTGATGTTGCCGAGAAGCTCCCAAATAACGTTGCCGCTCTCATCAAGCTTGCCATAGGAAACATAGATGTCACCGGTTGTTTCATCAACCTTAAACTCGGGAGTTATACCATCAGTTCCGTTAGTA
>JAZSMV010000127.1:0-8219 GCA_045536065.1 Eubacteriales bacterium
GATTTCAAGCAAAAAGATCTTTTCAATGATTTCAAAAAATCAAGAAAGCCTCAAAAAGCCTTGAAAATCAAGGATTACTTGCTCGCCTCTTCGATAGCAACTGCAACAGCAACAGTCATACCAACCATGGGGTTGTTACCTGCGCCGATGAGACCCATCATCTCTACGTGAGCGGGAACGGAGGAGGAGCCTGCGAACTGTGCGTCGCCGTGCATTCTACCCATAGTGTCGGTCATACCGTAGGAAGCAGGACCTGCTGCCATGTTATCGGGATGAAGAGTTCTACCTGTACCGCCGCCGGATGCTACGGAGAAGTAGCTCTTGCCGTTCTCGTTACACCACTTCTTGTAGGTGCCTGCAACGGGATGCTGGAATCTGGTGGGGTTGGTGGAGTTACCGGTGATGGAAACGCCAACATTCTCAAGTCTCATAATTGCAACGCCCTCGGGAACAGAGTCGGAGCCGTAGCATCTAACCTTTGCTCTGTCGCCGGTGGAGTAAGCGATCTCATTTACGATCTTAACCTCTTCGGTGTAGGGATCGAACTCGGTCTGTACGTAGGTGAAGCCGTTGATTCTGGAAATGATCATAGCCGCATCCTTGCCAAGACCGTTAAGAATTACACGAAGGGGATTGGTTCTAACCTTGTTAGCGTTAAGAGCGATCTTGATCGCACCCTCTGCCGCTGCGAAGGACTCGTGACCTGCAAGGAAGCAGAAGCACTCGGTGCTCTCGGAGAGAAGCATAGAGCCAAGGTTACCGTGGCCGAGACCAACCTTACGGTTCTCTGCTACGGAGCCGGGTATACAGAAGGACTGAAGACCGATACCGATAGCGGCAGCGGCGTCAGCAGCCTTGGTGCAGCCCTTCTTGATTGCGATAGCTGCGCCAACAGTGTACGCCCACTTTGCGTTCTCGAACGCAATAGGCTGAGTTTCTTCAACTATCTTATAGGGGTCGATGCCCTTTGCATCACATATAGCCTTACACTCGTCGATAGAGGAAATGCCATATTCATTAAGTACAGCGAGGATCTTCGCCTCACGTCTTTCATAACCTTCAAAATGTGCCATTTGTATTTCCTCCTTATTATTCCTTACGAGGGTCGATGTACTTAACGGCGTCAGCAAATCTGCCGTAGGTACCCTTGGACTTCTCGTATGCCTCGTTAGGCTCCATGCCCTTCTTGATGAAGTCGGTCATCTTGCCAAGAGAAACGAACTCGTAACCGATAACCTGATTATCTGCGTCAAGAGCCATTCTGGTACAGTAGCCCTCGGTCATCTCAAGGTAACGAACACCCTTTGCCTTAGTACCGTACATGGTACCAACCATGGATCTCTCACCCTTACCGAGATCCTCCATACCTGCACCGATAACAAGACCGCCCTCAGAGAAAGCAGACTGGCTACGGCCGTATACGATCTGAAGGAAGAGCTCACGCATAGCGGTATTGATAGCGTCGCAAACAAGGTCGGTGTTAAGAGCCTCAAGAAGAGTCTTACCGGGAAGGATCTCTGCCGCCATTGCTGCCGAGTGAGTCATACCGGAGCAACCGATAGTCTCAACAAGAGCCTCCTCAATGATACCGTCCTTAACGTTAAGCGAGAGCTTACAAGCGCCCTGCTGAGGTGCACACCAGCCCACACCGTGAGTGTAAGCCGAGATGTCGCTGATTTCCTTTGCCTTTACCCACTTGCCCTCTTCAGGAATGGGAGCGGGACCGTGATGAGGTCCCTTGGCAACAACACACATATTTTCCACTTCTTTGGAAAAAACAAGTTCTGCCATGATTTATGTATCTCCTTTTAAATTATTAATTACTTTACGATCTCGCCGTAGCACTCGCCGAATGCACAAGCTGCATTAGCCTCGTCGGTGTCAATGTGCATAGCAGGAGCGAAGCTGGGGCTTACTCTTACTACAACGTCACCGAGAATTGCGGTACGCTCGGACTCGATCTTAACAGAAACGATCTCCTTATCAGCAACGCCCATAGCCTCTGCTGCCTCGGGAGTAAGGTGGATGTGACGCTTTGCAGCGATAACACCCTCGGTAAGCTCAAGCTCTGCACCGTTGTCGGGATTTACAAGCTTGCATGCGCCGCTGCCCTTGATGTCGCCGGACTCACGGATAGGAGCGCTAACGCCGATGGAACGAGCGTCGGTAAGAGAAATCTCAACCTGGCTTGCGTTTCTGGTGGGGCCAAGGATAGAAGCCTTAAGGCTGCCCTTAGGACCTACTACGAGAAGCTTCTCTGCACAAGCGAACTGACCGGGCTGGCTGAGCTCCTTCTTGTTAGTAAGCTGATAACCCTCGCCAAAGAGTACGTCAACTGCCTCACGGCTGAGATGAATGTGTCTTGCAGATGTTTCAACTAAAACCTTTTTCATTTTCCGGATATCTCCTTAACAATTTATTTCTGCGGACACACAGGGTGTCCACTGGTAATCCACCGTATATTATAGCATAATAATTTATAAAAATCAATGTATAAACGCAAAGATTATCGAAAAAAATAAGGTAAATAAATATGCGAAAGGTAAAATTATGGATAAATCCGCCAAAGAAGAACAGTGCCAGCAGGAAGAAAAAATGATAAAGGACGGCACAGTGCTTATTGAAAGCTCAGGCGAGGCGATCTTTTGCCTCACTATAATCGGACAGATAGAAGGACATTACGTGCTTGACAATACTCAGAAGGCGACAAAATACGATCACGTCATCCCTACCCTTGTGGCGCTTGAGGAAAGCGACAAGGTTGACGGGATAATCATACTGATAAACACCCTTGGCGGCGACGTGGAGGCAGGTCTTGCCATAGCCGAGGTTATTGCAAGCCTGACAAAGCCCACCGCCTCGGTGGTGCTTGGCGGAGGACACTCCATTGGCGTTCCGCTGGCGGTCAGCGCTAGGCGTTCGTTTATCGTTCCCAGCGCAACAATGACCATTCACCCCGTCAGAACCAGCGGTGTGGTGCTTGGAGTTCCCCAGGCATTTAATTATCTTGAAAAAATGCAGGACAGAATAATCCGCTTTATCGTAAATCACTCGAAGGTACGTGAGGAGGATTTCCGCAAAATGATAAGCCGCACCGATACTCTGGTCAACGATATTGGCTCCATACTCAACGGATATGAGGCGGTGGAGTGCGGTCTTATCGACGAAATAGGCGGTATTAAGGAGGCTTTGGCCTTCCTTAAGGGAGAAGTCAGAAAAAAAGAGGAGGATTGATGGAAATTTTTGCTTTTTCCGGTTGTATTTTTGCGAATTATATGATAAAATATAGTAAAAAACATCGGAGGCATCAAAAATGGCTATCATCAAGTCGCTTTTCAATAAAAAAGGAAAATCCAATACCGACGGTCAGGAAGAATTCTTCAAGGAGGACTTTCCTCCTGTGGTAAATCAGCCCGCCGGCAGAAAGGCAGAGGCTAAGCCCGCTCAGGCAAAGAAGCCTGCAGATCCCAAAAAAGCGACAGCAAAGAAGCCCTCGTCCAAGAGAGTTGCTCCCCAGCCTGTTGAAAAAATCATCAATCCCAAGTCTGCGAAGAAAAAGACAGAAGTAAAGGCAAGCAAGCCTGCCGCAAAGAAGGAAGAGCCCAAGAAGGCTGCGGCAAAGCCGGTAGTAAAGAAGGCTGCTCCCGTAAAGAATGCTGCTCCTGCAAAGAAGGCGGCTGCAAAGTCCAAAAAGACAACTACAGTAAAGGAAATATACGACGATTCGCCCGAGATCAAGGGTGCGGTTGCAATCAAGGAGAGCAAGCCCAACGCTAACGGCAAGTGGGACATCAGACGTGCAAAGGACGGAAGATTCTTCTTCAGCCTTTATGCATCCAACCACACCGTAATTGCATACTCCCAGATCCTCTCCTCCACCAGTGCTGTCGCAACAGGTATCAGCAGCGTTATTTCCAACGCTACAAAGGCAGAGATCGAGGACACCACCCTCAGAAAGACCGTATCACTTCCCTGTCCCAAGTGGGAGATCTATCTTGATAAGGCCGAGCAGTACCGCTTCCGTCTGTACGCTCCCAACGGTCTGTGCGTTTGTCATTCCTCTCACGGCTACGCCACCAAGGGCGGCTGTAAGGGCGGCATCGAATCTATCAAGAGATTTGCTTCCGACGAGGCAAAGGTTGATAAGTCTTATCTTAATAAGTAATAAAAATAAAAACGGCTGTCGTGTGACAGCCGTTTTCTTTGTTTGTACGGTGATATGAACTTTTCAATCAGTTCTCTGCCATCCAAGCCTCAGCAACCTTCTTGGACATTCTCTTGATGTCCTCGGTAGGATACTTGGATTCTGCGCCGCCACTTACGTAGAGGAAGTAGTTGCCGCCCTCGGTAACGAAGAGGCACTCCTCGTAGCCTGCGGGATCGCCGTAGGTACCAACGGTAACCTTCTTGAGGAAGGTAGAAGTTTCGGTGTTATATTCCTTCTTGCAGATGATCTTTGTCATGGTTTTTCGACTCCTTTCTGATAGGTGATTTTTAACTCGTATAGTATAGCATAACCGTTTAAAAATTGCAATGTGTTTTTTAGACAAAAATGTATAAATTTTCTTTTAATAATTTGTGTGTTTTCGCAGATTTCGACCATATCGGCGTGGTCCAAAATGATATGATAGCATAGAATGAAAATAAAAGTAAACTAAGTTAGGAGAAAAGATGCAAATACATATCAAAAGGACGGGCGAAAGCATTAAGGATATTGCTGAAGGCTACGGTGTATGGGAGGAAAATTTAAGACGGATAAATGAAATTTCTGACGGCGAGGCAGCCGACGGAGAGGAGCTGCTTGTGCTCACTCCAACAAGGAGTTATACCGTTCAGCACGGCGACACATTAGAGCGGATCGCAATGCGGTTCGGGATCAGAAAAAGGGATATTCTGGCACAAAACCCATGGATCTCCGAGGAGAATATTAAAACGGGCGACAGACTTGCGCTGAAATATGGCGCACCCCCGCTTGGTATGGCGGTAGCGAACGGTTATTTTTACAAGGGCTGCAGCGAGGAGGCTCTCAGAAGGGCGCTTCCCTTTTTGACCTACGTGACCTTTGGCTCGGCGGTCTGCGACAGGCATAAGATCACTAAAATTTTCGACGACAGAAAAGAGGTGGCGTGGGCTTTAGAGGAAAATAAAATTCCCCTTGTGCGAGTCTTTGACAGATACATCGAAAGGTATAAATCAGGTGATGATCTGACCGCCTTTGCCGAGGGACTTATAAGGCTTGCGAAGGAGGGCTCGTACAAGGGAATTGTTATGGATGCCTGTTCACTTTCGGATTCTGCCGAGAATTTTACCGCATTTTTGATGATTTTGCGTAAAATGATGATCGGTTGCGATCTTATTCTGATCACCGAGATAAACGAGGAGTCGCCTATTGAATTCAGCGAATATGCCGACGGAAGTGTGATGTACTATCCTAAATTTGCGATGGCTGAGCCCGTAAGCTTTGAGGAGGGAGAGCGTAAGATTTTATCCGACTTTGCCTGCCGTGGAGAGAGCGCTAAGGCATTTATCGATCTGCCATCCCCCGCCCTCTGTAACGGTCGGTATATACCATACGACGAAGCCATATCAAAGGCCAGAAAAGGCAGGTGCAATATTACACATAACGAAAGCACCATGCTCTCGAGCTTTACCGATCGAAAACAGGGTGAATACGTATTTACCTCGCTAAAAAACATCAAGGCTTTGCTCGATCTTGCGAGAGAGTATGATTATATGGGAGTTTGCTTTGACATTATGCGCACGCCTCTGTCATATCTGATGATGTACGGCGCTATGTTCAAGACATCCTACTTCAACAGCGTCAGGACTCGGGAGGGATGTAGTCACGGAGTCGAAGAGTGACACCGAGGTCGGCGGAGATCCTTTTGCAAAGCTCAATTTCTTCAGAACTTAGGGTTTCTTTTACGGCAGAAAGGCAAACAGCGGGAACGTAATGCTTAACCTCGCCTGCAAATTTCAAGAGTGCGTCGAAGGATTTTTCTCCGAAAACAGAGTGGCAAAGCTGTTGATACTTCTCTGCCGTGGGAGTGTTAAGGCTGATAGAAACCACGTCAAATGCGCCCTCGTAATCGGGGGCGGTTTTTCTGCCCAAAATCAGATCCGAATGGCCGTTGGTGTTTATTCTGATCTTCATTTCGGGGTATCTCTGCTTCACCGTTTTCGCCACGAGCACAGCGTCGTCAAGACGGTATGTAGGCTCACCGTAGCCGCAGAAAACAAGCTCGGGAAATTCGCTTAAATCGTGAGAGAATATTGAGTCGAGAATCTCCTCACGTGTGGGCTCACGCTCAAGCCATAGGCTGTCAGAGCCATAGGCTCCGTCACCGTTGTTACGGATACAAAATTCACAGCGGTTAGAGCATTTGTTGGTGATATTTACGTATAGCTTACCCTCTACAATATAGGTAATGCACATTGATTTTTTCATATTCTAAAGAACCTTTTTGCATTGTTTTCGGTTATGAGAGCGCACTCCTCGGGGGTGATGCCCCAGATCTCAGCCAGAACGGCGTTGGTGTACTCAAGATTTCCCGAATGATTAAGCGTGCCACGCTTGGGATGAGGCGCAAGATAGGGGCAGTCGGTTTCTATCATCACAGACTCTCTCGGCAGTCTTGCGGCTACCTCCTTCGGCCTTCTGGCATTGGTAAAGGTGAGCGTGCCCGAGAAGGAGATCATCCAACCGAGCTTTACAAGCTCCTCCGCCATCTCGGCAGAGCCGGAAAAGCTGTGAAGAACGCCCTTTACGTCGGGAAACGCACGGATAACCTCCATTACGTCGGCGTGTGATTCCCTGTCGTGAATACAAACGGGAATATCAAGTTCTCGAGCCATCTCCATCTGTGCGATAAAGTAGCGCATCTGACGTTCCTTATCGGTGTCGGGATAGTGATAGTCAAAACCGATCTCGCCAAGACAAACGCATTTGTTGGCTTTGTCAAGGATCATCTCACGGATCTGTCGAAGCTCCCCCTCCATATCCGAAAGGAAACGGGTGTCGGAGGGATGAATACCGATTGCGGTATACATATTTTCATATTTTTTCGCCTGCTCTATTGCCATACGGGAGGTCTCGGGGCTGGTGCCTATATTTACAATATAGGAAACATTTTCAGCAAGAAGGGTGTCGATCAAAGTATCGACACCCTCAGTTAATTCCTCCGAAAATCTCTCGTCGTAATAGTGGGCGTGAGAATCAAAGTATTTCATCAGTGGATTCTGTCTCCGTTCTTTGCCGAAGGATCAAGGAATACTACCTTAACCTCATCCTCACCGGATGCAAGGATCATGCCAAAGCTGTCAACACCGCAAAGCTTCGCAGGCTTAAGGTTGGTAACAAGACAAACCTTCTTGCCGATAAGCTGATCGGGCGTGTAGAACTTGGCAATACCCGAAACCACCTGACGCTTTTCATAGCCAAGATCGACCTGGAGCTTAAGCAGCTTCTTTGCCTTGGGAATAGGCTCGCAGGCAATGATCTCCGCTACACGAAGCTCAACAGCCGAGAATGCGTCAATGCCGATCTCCGCCTCGTGCTCGGGCTCCTCCACAGGCTTGTTTGCCTCGATAGCGGCAGCGATCTTCGCCTCCATCTCCTCAAGGAACTTCTTCTCGTCGATTCTTGCGAAGAGGGTGAATGCCTCGCCGAGCGGCTTGCCGCTTTCAAGCTCGCCGTATACGTCGATGCTGGCAAAATCTCTCTTGTCAGTGCCGAGCTGATTAAAGATATTCTCTGCCGTGGTGGGAATATAGGGCTTAAGAAGAACAGCTGCAGTACGGATGGTCTCGAGAAGATTGTAAATTACTGTCGCAAGACGGGGTCTGTCGCTCTCGTTCTTTGCAAGCGCCCAGGGCATAGTTTCATCAATGTACTTATTAGCACGTCTGAGCATATTGAAGATCACGTCAAGCGAATCGGCAACGTGATAATCGTTCATAAGCTCGATATTTCTTGTAATTGCATTTGCAACGGTGTTCTGAAGGTCAAGATCAATATCCTCGCTCTTGTCGGGTGCAGGAATGATACCGTCAAAGTACTTCTTTGTCATTGCGTGGGTACGGCTTACAAGGTTGCCGAGATTGTTGGCAAGGTCGTTGTTGTATCTTGCAATAACGCTCTCATAGGTAACACTACCGTCGGAGTTATAAGGCATCTCGGAGAGTGCGTAGTAACGAACTGCGTCTACGCCGAACTTCTC
>JAZSMV010000120.1:0-22665 GCA_045536065.1 Eubacteriales bacterium
CCAATAGAAATCTGATGATTTTTGCGGAATTTGAGTGAAGCAAAGTGTGGACTTTGCAAGCGAGAATTTTGCGAAAAGCACAGATTTATATGGCTTCAGGCGTGTTCGCTTTAGGTTGTTGGTGGCTATGCTTATTTTGTCCTTTTTATGCCGATTTATGAGTTTGGCTTGATTTTTAGATGCGATTATGCTAAACTAGGGACAGAAAAAATATAAAAGGAGCATTTTTTGTGCTTTACAACAATTTAAGCGGGTATTTTAGAGAAAAATACGGGCGTCGACTTGGAAAAATCTGTATTGACGGCGGATTTTCCTGCCCCAACCGTGACGGAAGCTGCGGTGAGGGTGGCTGTATCTACTGCGGCGAGCGTGGCGCAGGCGAGCATATCGATCCTACTGCCTCTATCGGCGAGCAGGTAAGGCTTGCCCTTGCTGATGCGGAAAAGGACGAGCTGTTCGTTGCATATTTCCAGAATTTCACCAACACCTACGCCAAGCTGGATACACTCCGTGAGAGGTATGATGCGGCGCTTATCGATGAGAGAATAAGGGTGCTGGCTATCGGCACAAGACCCGATTGCATCGACGAGGAGATTGCAAAGCTTATCGCATCATATAAAAGCCGTGTTGACGTGTGGGTTGAGCTTGGACTTCAGACCGCAAGCGACAGGACTGCGGATATTATCAACCGTGGCTATCACCGTGAGGTGTTTGAAAAGGCAATGGCAATGCTTAAAAAATATGAAATTCCCGTTGTGGTTCATCTCATAGTCGGTCTGCCCGGCGAAAATGCCGAGGACCTGCATGCGACGGTGGAGTATATCAACCGCTTTGATCTGTTCGGGCTGAAGATACACTCTATCTACGTTATGCGTGGCACAAAACTTGCCGAAATGTACGAAAGAAGCGAGTACACTCCCCCATCGCTTGATTATTACACCGAATGTGCGGTGTATATTCTGACTCACATAAAGCCCGACCTTACGGTGCACAGACTTACTGGAGATTGCCCGAGAGATATGCTTATCGCACCCGACTGGAACAGGTCGAAAAACGAGATAATTAATACTATTGTTTACAAAATGCAGCAAAATGGACTGTCTCAGGGCTGTCTTAACTGAAAAACGCTTATGCACTTTTTTGTGCATAAGCGTTTTTTATTGCTTTTTGCGATAAATTATTTCGTTCTATCCAAAGTATTTTTACATATGGTATGATTATCTTAAATCATTTTTTCTAGAATTGTAATTACGTTATTCTCCAGCTCGTCAAAGGACATATTAAGATTGCCCTTAAAGTAATCTACCATAGTATCAACGCAGGCGTTGGCAACAAAGGTTATCTGCAGGTGGCGTACGGTTTTATTGCTTGAGAGAAGAGGCGACTTTATCTTCTCAAGCACTCGCTTTATGAGAATATGTTTAATCTTATCTATGAAGAACACCGCATCGGGCGAGCCCGCAACCTTTTTATAAATATCCTCATTCTCCTTGAGAAAGACAAATATGCTTCTGATATACACACGGTAATCTGCGGTCTTGTCGGCCTCCATAGCGTCAATGATGCTGTCAAGCTCGGAAAGAAGCTCGCTCATCATCTCGTCGGCTACCGCATAGACGTCCTCGTAGTGATTGTAGAAGGTGCTTTTCGCAATGTCAGCCCTATCGGCAAGCTCGGATACGGTAATGCTGGAGATAAGCTTCTTCTCGTCTATCAGATCAACGAAGGCTCGGCGGATCATTTTTTTGGTTCTTGTAGAATTTCTATACTCTTTTTTCATATTTTGTTCATATCCTTTTGGGGATTTTTGGACGATTTAAGACGCTGTGTCCAAATTTGCAAAAACAAATAATTTTAGTCGTTGACTTTAATTTGTCATTATTATAATATAAACTCACAAAAAAGTCAAGTTTTTCAAGGAGGTCAAAGTGAAAAAAGCCAGAAAGCACTCGGGTACGTTTATGCACAGAGTATCCGAATTCATTGTAGACAAAAGATTATTTATCTTCCTGTTTGTCATCGTCGGTATGATCTTCTCTGCTTTTTCTATAGGATGGGTAGAGGTTGAAAACGATCTGACCAAATTTCTGCCCGACGGCTCCACCTCGCAAATAGGAGCAGACGTAATGTTCGAGGAATTTACCCTTATGGGTATGGCGCAGATAATGGTCGCCAATATTTCTCTTGAGGATGCGTGGGATCTTAGTAGACAAATGCAGGAGGTCGACGGCGTACAAATTGTTGTTTTCGGAGAGGATAAATCCTTTTACAACAACGCCTCCGCCTGCTATACGATGATCTTTGATCATCCCCAGAGCGATCCAAAATGCGAGATTGCTCTCGACGAGATAAAGGCTATACTGTCGGATTATGACGCATATATCAGCTCGGATATCGGTAATCCCATAGGAGATATTCTCGACGAGGAGATTACTCTTATGATCCTGGTGGCAGGTATTATCATTATAATAATGCTGATGCTCACCTCAAAATCCTTGGTTGAGGTACCGGTAATCCTGTTGACCTTCTTTGCGGCTATGGCGCTTAACATGGGTACAAACTTCATATACGGCAGAATATCCTTCGTATCAAATTCTGTAACCAGTCTGCTTCAGCTTGCGCTGTCGCTGGACTATGCGGTCATACTTATTAACAGATACCGTGATGCGAGCAAGCGCCTTCCTCTCAGAGAATCGGTAGTGGAAGCCCTTGAAAAATCAGTGCCTGAGGTATTCGGCAGCTCGCTTACCACCGTGGGCGGTCTTGCGGCAATGATGTGCATGCAGTTCAAGCTTGGCCCTGATATGGGTATGTGTCTTATCAAGGCTATACTCTTCGCTATGCTGTCGGTATTTGTCTTTATGCCAGGCTTACTTATGGTATTCGGCAAGGCAATAATCAAGACACAGCACAAGAGCCTTATTCCCAATATGTCCTTTATAGGTAAGTTCGCATATAAGGCGAGAAAGGTCGTTGCTCCTCTTTTCGTAGTGATAGTGATTGCGTCTATACTGATTTCCTCCGCCTGTCCCTTCTCCTACGGATACACCAATCAGGAGGCGGCGAAGCTTAATGATCAGACTATGGCGAAAAAAATGATCACCCAGAACTTCGGTGCGACTAATATGATAGCCCTGCTGGTTCCCTCGGGTGATTTCGAAAAGGAGGCAGCGCTCCTTAAAGAGCTGGAATCCCGTGATGAGGTTGGCAGCACTATGGGAATTGCCGGAATGGAGATAATCGATGGCTATACCCTTACCGACAAGCTCTCACCCAGAGAATTCTCCGAGCTTGTTGACCTTGATTATGAGCTTGCGGCCGTAATATATGCGGCATACGCTGCGTCAAACGAGCAATACGGCAGTATTATCAATGATATTTCAAAATACAGAGTTCCCCTTATCAATATTGTAGAATTTGCCGTGGATCAGATAGACTCCGGCTTGATCGATCTTGAAGGTATCGATATGAGCGGCATGGGAGATATTGGTGATATGGGCGGCATGGCGGCAGGAATGGGTGACGTAAGCGGTCTGCTAGATAATGCCAAGGAGCTGCTTGACACTGCACTCTCCATGACGGTTGGTGAAAATTACAGCAGAATGGTGATCTACTTAAATCTCCCCGACGACAGTGATGAGACATTCGCATTCATTGAGGAGATGAAGTCAATTGCCAGCGACTATTACGATGGCGCAGAGGTGTATGCTGTGGGTCTGTCCACAACCTCTATGGACTTCAAGGCATCCTTCCAGAAGGATAACCTTATTGTAACCGCCGTTTCTATCATCATCGTTCTTATAGTTCTTCTCTTCTCCTTCAAATCTATTGCAATGCCTATTATCCTGATACTTGTTATTCAGGGAGCGATATGGATCAATTTCTCTATTCCCTCACTTATGGAGACTCCCATATTCTTCCTTGGCTACACTATAATTTCGGCAATGCAGATGGGTGCGAATATCGACTATGCCATTGTTATTGCAACAAGATATAACGAGCTGAAGCACGAGATGGATCAGAGGACGGCGATAATCGAGACTATGAACTTCGCCTTCCCCACAGTTATTACCTCAGGAACAATTATGGCGTCAGCGTCGCTGCTTATCGGCTATCTCTCCTCCGAGGCGACTATCTCAAGCCTTGGTATCAACCTTGGACGTGGAACTATAATTTCCATAATTCTCGTTCTATTCGTCCTGCCCAGCCTTCTGCTTGTAAGCGACAAGCTTGTGGATAAGACAAGCTTTAATCTCTTTAAGAAAAAGGAAAAGACAGAGGAGGTTCACGACGGCAGAGTTTACGTCAGCGGTCGTGTAAGCGGTGAGATCCACGGTGTGATAGACGGTGAAATCGATGCTGTTATTGACGGAAATGTAAATCTTAATTTACTTTCGGGGCAGATAAATCAGGGAAAGGAGGATGAGAGAAATGAAAAATAATAAGAAAATTATCAGTCTTTTACTCTCCCTCTCCCTTGTATTTCTACTTTCTGCGCCTCTGTTTTCGCCTATCATAAGCTATGCGGCGACAGAAACCGTGTATATTGAAAGCGCAGAGGATCTTATGGAGCTTTCTCACAAATGCTCCTATGATGCCTGGTCGGTTGGCAAAACGGTAGTTCTCACAAAGGATATTTCGCTTGAGGGTCTGGACTTTAAGCCTATTCCTTCATTCAGCGGAATTTTCGACGGTGACGGACATACCATAAGCGGCCTTAACGTTTCGGGAGCTTACTGTCCCGCAGGCTTTATCTCCACTCTTGAAGATGGTGGCGAGGTAAAAAATCTCAGCATTTCGGGAGTTGTCTCCCCTCAGGGTGACAAGGGATGTGTTGGCGGTATCGTCGGCAACAATTACGGTAAGATCGAAGGCTCCCACTTTATCGGTACGGTAGTCGGAGCATCCGACGTAGGCGGTATTGCAGGTATCAACGAGCTGAGCGGCAGTATTTCGGACTGCTCTGCCTCGGGCGAAATTATCGGTGAAAACCGTGTAGGCGGTATTGCAGGAACTAATAACGGACTTATCTCCTCTACCAAAAACGAGGCGAAGGTGAATACGGTTGCCGTTAATTCCTCGCTTACCCTTGATGAGATAAATCTCTCTCTTACTCTTGACATTACGAAGCTTCCCTCCTTCAAGGGCGGCAGTGTAAACGATATTGGCGGTGTGGCCGGTTATTCCACCGGAATTATTCTCGGCTGCCTGAACGAAGGCCGTGTGGGCTATCCCCACGTAGGCTATAACGTGGGCGGTATCGCAGGCCGCAGTAACGGACACATCAGCAGCTGTCAGAACTCGGCAGAGGTGCTCGGCAGGAAGGACGTAGGCGGTATTGCAGGACAGATGGAGCCTCATATCAGCTATACTCTCTCCGAGGATCTTCTGGCGGAGCTTAAGGCAGAGCTTGACGAGATGAGCAGCGTTATAGACGGCGCAGTTGACTCGACAGGCGGCAGTATTCCTACCATTTCCGCAAGGCTTGATACAATTCTTGAAAACCTTGACGGAGCAAGCAATTCGCTTAATATTCTTATAAACAACGGAACCGAGTACGGTGATGAGTTTATCGGCGAGATAAACAGATTCAGCCAGATTCTCGACGAGGTTATCTCTCAGCTCTCGGGCATAACCTCCGACGTTCCTACCCTTTCTACACTTCTCGGCAACAGCTTTGAGGAGCTTGAGAGCGCTCTCGGCAGCCTTGAGGATATTGCCACTATCGGCCAGGATGCGCTGATTGACCTGAAGGATGCAAGCGACGATGCGTCGACGGCATTCGGTAATATCAGCGACAGTATTACGGCTATCGAAGCAGGGCTTTCCTCTCTGCAGACCTCCCTTGAAATAAAGGACAAGGCGCAGGCTGAGGCGGCTCTTGACACAATACTCGACGGTCTTTCGGCGCTTACAGAGGGCTTTGACAGTCTGACGACCGCTCTTGAGGACGTGAACTTGGTACTCGGAAATGCGGCTTGGGTTGACGAGGGATTAGGTCAGCTGTCCGAGCTGGTTAAAATCTTCGGTGACGTTAGCAACTCGGTGGCGGAAATATATGACGCTACCACCGTGATTAAAGAAAACCTTGATATAAACTGGGATAAATTCACCGAGGCAGGCTCGGAGCTTAGCGATGCTGTCGGTCACTTTGCAGAGGCGGCAAGAGGACTTGCCGATGCGATGGCGCTTATGGATCAGGGCCTTTCCAAGATCAGTGACGGACTTGATAAGCTGTCTGCGGCGGTAAGCATTAAGGATGCTACGGCTGTTGAGGGCGCAATGCAGGAGATCGGCGCAGGCTTTGAGGAGCTTATCACCGCATCCGCAAAGGCAAGCGAGGCTCTTGCTGATATTTCGGATATTATAGCAGAGCTTGAGGGCGGAGGAAATCTCTCCGATCTGCTCGGCGATGCGGCTGACGCTTTGGGCAGACTTGCCACAGCGGGCGGTGACTCCAGCTCCGCACTTATTAAGCTTTGGGGCGGTGTTTCCACCCTGCTTGACAACCTTGAAATAGATTACGATCTGATCAGCGAGGGCGGTGGACTGATCGTCGGCGGACTTGACGACGTGGCAGAATCGCTTGGTAAGATGAGCGCTGCGGCAGATGCCCTTGCAAACGGAATGACATCACTTGACAATGCAATAAAGGCTATCGAGGCGGCGGTTTCGGTAAAGGATGAGGCGGCGCTTGAGGAGGCGCTTGATAGCGCTTATACCTCTCTTGGCGAGATTATTGACTCAATGCAGGAGCTTGCGGCTGTTCTTACAGAGGTTACAGACACCCTTGAGGAAGCGAAGCTCTGGGGCGATGAGCTTATCTCGGCTATAGACGGTGTGACAAGTGGCCTTTCCGAGATGTCCGAGGGACTTATCACAATCCGTGACGGAGTGGAGCTTTTAAGACAGAATATAAGCTTCGATCCCGACGAGGCGGAGGCTGGACTTGACAGTATCCGTCTTGGCCTTGTGAAAATGGCAGATGCCGCCTTGAATATCGAGGACTGCTTCGGTCATTTGTCGGATGCTCTTGATACAATTTACGAGGCGGGCGATACCCTGCCCTCCGCCATAGACGATCTTGAATCGGCCGTGGGCTATCTCGCAGATGCAATGGCGCTTATCTCCTCTATGTCGGAAAAGATAGACGCACTTGTAGGCTATCTCGACGGAGTTGATCCTATTCAGCTCCCCACCCCCGGTGCCGCTATCACCGAGGAGGCAAACAAGCTGTTTATCTATATTTCGGCTATTGAAAACGAGCTTAAGGCTCTCAACTCGGATATTACCTCCCTCTCCTCCGATCTTGTGGAGAGAGTTGGCAGACTTAACGGTATTATGACCGAGATCAGCGACAATATCGTTAACAACATCTACGGCATCGGCGATGGCGAGCTTGTTGACACAAGCGTTGCCGAGAGCGAGATCGAAACCGTTACAAACGGCAGAATATTCTCCTGTCAGAATATGGGAAATGTTGAAGGCGACAGAAACGTCGGCGGTATTGCAGGCGTTATGGGTCTTGAATATGCCATTGATCCCGAGGATGACGGCGAGGATGAGCTGACCCTTACACAGAAAAAACAGTATCAGCTGAAGGTGGTTATCCACGCATCCGCAAGCTCGGGTGATATTATTTCAAAATATGACTGTGTGGGCGGTATTGCAGGCAAAATGGATATGGGTCTTATCTACGGAGCCGAGAGCTACGGAAATATAGAAAGCCAGAAGGGTGACTACGTTGGCGGTATTGCAGGCATCAGCGCAGGACTTATCTCAAGCAGCTTTGCAAAATGCTCGCTGGCAGGCGACAGATACGTTGGCGGCGTGGTTGGCTCGGGTGTTAAGGAGAGCTATTCGGGTGACTCAAGCACCGTGAGAAATTGCTACACTATGGTTGAGATCACAAGATTCACCCAGTACGGCGGCGCTATCGCAGGTATTAATACGGGTAATTTCTCAGAAAACCTTTTCGTATCCGACAGCCTTGCGGGAATCGACCGCATAAGCTATTCGGGCAAGGCAGAGCCTATCTCCTATGAAGATCTGATTAAGAGAAGAAGCATTCCCGACGGCTTTTACAGTATGACGCTGAGATTTGTGGCTGACGGCGTGGTTATCCACTCGGTAGAGTTCGAATACGGCGCATCCTTCGATCAGTCGGTATTCCCCGAGATCCCCGAGAAAGATGGTCACTTCGGCAGATGGGACAGAACCGAGCTTAACTGCCTTATGTTCGACACGACGGTAAATGCTATCTATCAGCCCTACGTCAGCTCGATTGTAAGCGAGGAGGAGCGTGAGGGCGGCAAAAATGTGTTCTTCGTTATCGGACAGTTCACCGACACCGATGCTCTTACCGTTGAAAGAGGCTGTGACACCTCGGGACTTGTGCCCGAAGAAAACCTTATTACCAAGGGAAAGCTTGTGGAAAGCTGGCGCATCACTATTCCAAGCGACGGCCTTGACACAAATAACATTCACTTCCTGCCCGACGGTGATAACCTGGTTATCTACCTTAAGATCGACGGAATCTGGACTAAGGTGGATGCGAAGGAATTCGGCAGCTATCTTACCTTTGACGTAAAGGGTGAGGTCGTTGAGATCGCCGTGGTTGAGGAGTCCTTTAACATCAGCACCGAGCTGATTATCTGCGCCGCACTGATACTTGTGCAGACGGTAATTATTATCTGTATCGTGGCAAAGATCAGAAGGGACAAGAAAAAGGCTAAGTGTAGTGAAAAGGCTACCGCAAAGAATAAGTAAAAAAAGTACCGCCGCAGAGCCTTCTGCGGCGGTTTTAATATATAAATCATTTATTGAACAGCGAAATAAGATATACCTCACCGGGCTTTACCGACAGGATAAGACGGGAGGAGGACACGTCCACGTCCTTTGAGCGATAGACAGAGCCCTTACCACGACTGCCACCGGGGGTGGTCTTCGTAACCGTACAGGTGTTGTAGGGGGATGAGGTAAGGATGATCTCAAGCTTACCCTCATAGCCCCGGGTTACCAGCATAATCGCTCCCTCGTCACCTCCGGCGGCGGCGAGAGTATACAGCTCCTTTCGGCTGTCGTCACCCGTGTCAATGGCTGTGCCGAGCTTATAGAGCTTTGAGAAATTACACATTACGCTGTAAGATGCGTAGTGATGAGGAGTGGTGTGGTCGTCCATAGAAAACAGAGCGTTCTCTCTCGAATAGGCGTCCGAGCAGGAGTACATCAGCATATCCGCAGAGCTCTTCTGCGCCATTATCAGCGCTGCGCCAAGCTCGGAGGGAAGGCTCTCACGAAGGGCGGGAGGTGTACCGCCACGGTCAACGGTGTTGTACTCACAGATAATGCTCCTGGTACGGCGCAGACCTGCGTTGTCAAGATAGCTTCTGGCATATCTTGCGTGAAGCGCCAGCTCCTCTGGGCTTGTGGTGTAGCATGCCCAGGTGAAGAAGTCAAGAGGCGCCTCGGTTTCGGGTCTTGTTATGTAGGAGAAGAACTGCTGCATAAAGGGAACGTAGCTCTTCATCTCCTCGGAGGAATTTAGTCTGTTCAGCGAATAGAAGCCACGGGCCCCGTATGCGCCGATCTTTATTCTGGGGAAGCGCTCTCTTAAGTGATTTGCGGTGATGCGGTAAAGCTCAAAATACTCGGCTCTGTCCCCTGCCCAGCACTCGGGAGTGTCGGGAGCAGACCAAATTTCCCAATACTTTATGCCCATTTTAAAGCCGTTTGCCCAGCCCTCGTTATAATGCATAACGATATGCTCGCAGATCCTCGCCCACTTCTCCTTATCCTTCGGAGGACGGGCATAGAGCTTACGTGCATAGGGCTCCCTGCTCTCACCGAGGCGGAAGAAGATGCCTGCGCCCGTGTTGCGAATAGATGCAAGATAAAGGTCGGTGGGAAGGAAGTTGTAGGACTCCTCAAGGCTCTCGTCAGCATCAAAATCGGGGAAAATGCAATGGATATTTACGTACTGATTATGTCCGTACTCACCTGCTGAGCCCGAGGTGCGCACAAGCGGAACGCCCATCTCACAGAACTCGTCGCTGAAGTCAAAGGGCAGATCGTAGCCGCCCGAGCGAGGGCCACCGTTGATACAGCCGAGAGGCTTTATCCTGCCGCTTTTTTTCTCAAAATCTACTCTTATCTCCTTTTTCTGCATAACACGTCGCCTTTCTGTATTTCTATAACTATTTTATCAAAGATTGGATTGCTTTGTCAAGGGCTTTAGCCTTAGATAATATAGCTTTTTTCTTGGTTTTTTGTCAAAAGGACTCTTTTGTTATTGCAAAATCATCATAGATTTGATATAATAATATCAACCATTTTCCGGAGGATACCAATGAAGTACAGAATTAAACTGAGAATTGTGGCTTTACTCTTAACTATCGTAATGCTGCTGTCGCTGCTCTGCAGCTGCAAGCCTGTCATCGGGCTTGATGAAATTCCCGAGTATTCGGGCAGAGCTTACGTTGAAATCAACGGCGGCGAGCCATTTTTCACAGATGATGAGATAACCACCGAGGCCTTTGAAAGCTATGCACCCCTTGATATGCTTGGGCGGTGCGGAGTGGCGTTTGCCTGCATCGGAATAGAGCTTATGCCCACCGAGGAGAGAGATGATATCGGCTCGGTAACTCCGTCGGGCTGGGAGTACAACGGTATCTCCAATAATAACGATTACGATTTTGTGGATGGCGGCTATATATACAACCGCTGTCACCTTATCGGCTTTCAGCTGGCGGGCGAAAATGCCAACGAACGAAATCTTATCACCGGCACAAGATACCTGAATATCGAGGGTATGCTTCCCTTTGAAAACGAGGTTGCCGACTACGTTGAGACCTACGAAAGACACGTGATGTACCGTGTCACACCTATTTATGCAGGACTTGACTACGTGGCTCAGGGCGTGCTTATGGAGGCATATTCGGTTGAGGATAACGGACGTGGAGTCTGCTTCTGTATCTTCGCCTACAACGTTCAGCCCGGTGTGACGATCGACTACTTCACAGGCGCTAACGCAGCAAACGGCGAGAAGCTGCCCGAGCTGGATACCGAAAACGACGACCGACTTAACGGCGGAAGTGACGGTGGCGACGGCAATACAAACGAGGGCGGTACAGAAGGCGATGACAACGAGGGTGGCGGTGACGTCAGCCCCGAGGAAGCCGACTACGTGCTTAACACAAACAGCAAGAAATATCATCTCCCAGGCAAGAGCTGTGCCGAGAGTATTAAGGAAGAAAACCGAGAATATTTTATCGGTACCAAGGAAGACGTTGAGGCGAAAGGCTACGTTGCCTGCAAGATTTGTAATCCATAGTTTACATATTTAAAGAAAATTGGCATTTGCAAGAGTTTTTTTGCAAAGGCCTTAAGAAAAATGCGAGGTTGCTATGACAGAGCGTGACAGGATAAAATTTGAAAGGCTTGGGGAGATTTTTAAGAGAAATTTCAGAGTTACAAGGCTTTATTCAAGCTATCTTGAGCAGTGTCCAAAGGCCATAAACAAGGAAATGATAGACACGCTGACAGCCGACGGAGAAATATCTCAGATTGCGGCAATATCCGCACTGCTCTCGGAGATATTCGGCCTCGACTTTGATAAGCCCGAGGACAGACGGATAATTATGGACTACATCACTCCGTCTATCAGAATTCATGACACAAAAAAATATACCGAAAATCCCTACTACAAAAACATATCCCTTGACAGCATCAAGGACGGCGACTGGGAGATACGCCATGAGGAGTACAAGCCCTATCAAGCGGTCATCTGTCACGATATGATCATCAACGAGGACTTTACAGAAATTCCTCCATTAGGCTTCTTTACCGACAGCTTCCGCTTCCCTGCAATTCTTGAGGGCGGCAACGAGTGGATGACCTTGACGCCTGTGGATCTTGACACCTGTGAGGAGGCTATCGAAAGGGCTCACGGCAAGGTGGTTACCTTCGGTCTGGGGCTCGGCTACTACGCCTATATGGCATCCGAAAAGGATGAGGTTGAGTCGGTGACGGTGGTAGAGCTGTCGGAGGATGTTATCCGTCTTTTCAAGGAGCATATTCTCCCGAAGATGCAAAATTCCCATAAAATCAAAATCGTAAATTCCGATGCCTTTGAGTATGCTGAAAGGGTTATGCCAAGCGAGAATTTTGATATAGCATTCGTGGACACCTGGCGTGATGCGGGCGACGGTGCGCCCATGTATAAGAGGATGAAGTCGCTTGAGAGCCTGTCACAGGGTACCGAATTTCTCTACTGGGTGGAGGGCTTCCTCAGATCAAGAGTGAGAGCCGAGAGGTTCTGCGATCTCTATGAGGAGTATGAAAAGGGAGAGCTCTCACTTAGCTTCGAGGAGATCGAAAAGGAGCTTCGGAATATATAAATTATCAAAGAAAAAAGGCTTAAAACACCTGACTTTCGGGTATTTTTAAGTATTTTCCGACAAAATGGCGCTATGCGCTGTAATTTAACCATAGTTAAGGTGTGTAAAATATAATTAAAAGAGAACACAAATCTTTTTTTGGAGGACTTATGAGAATATTATTTGCTGAGGATGAAAGATCGCTGTCAAAGGCGGTTGTCGCACTGCTCGAAAAGAATAATTACTCGGTGGATGCCGTATACGACGGCGAGGAGGCTCTTGAATATATCGAGGGCGGCAATTACGATGCCGTGATCTTAGATATTATGATGCCCAAGCGTGACGGTATCAGCGTGCTTCGTGAGATGAGAGCACGTGGACACAATATTCCCGTTCTCATTCTGTCCGCCAAGGCAGAGGTTGACGACAAGGTGCTTGGACTTGACTCGGGCGCTAACGACTATCTTACAAAGCCCTTCTCGGTTAAGGAGTTGCTTGCAAGAATTAGAGCTATGACCAGAAGCGGCGAGGGTCAGGTGGACTCCAAGCTGAAGTTTGGTGAGCTTACCCTTGATCTTGCCACCTACGAGCTTTACGGCGCAGGCGGATCCTTTAAGCTTGCGAACAAGGAATTTCAGATGATGGAAATGCTGATGCGCAACCCCGGTCACCTTATCTCCACCGAGAGATTTATGGAGAAGATCTGGGGCTATGACAGCGAGGCTGAGATCAACGTTGTGTGGGTATATATTTCCTATCTGAGAAAGAAACTGCTTATGACCGGTGCGGGCGTGCAGATAAAGGCGCACAGAAACTCCGGCTATTCGCTGGAACAGATCTGATATGTTAAAAAAGCTTAAGATTAAGTTTATTTTAGCCGCACTGCTCTCTATATCCATAGGTATTATCTTTATTATCGGCGTTATTAACGTCATTAACTTCAGAACTGTAATTCTGGATGCCGATGATATGCTAACACTTCTGGAAAAGAACTCGGGCAGGCTGCCGATCAAGCCGGACGATATGCCGCCCGATCTTGATATTGAGTTAACCCCCGAGTCGCCCTATGAGTGGAGATACTTTACGGTGGTATACAGAGAAGGCCGTCCGCCTGTGGCTGACACCTCAAATATTGCCGCAGTTAATAATGAGACGGCAATAGAGATGGCGAATGCGGTAATAAAAGAGGATAGAGGCCGTGGCTTCTTCGGTCAATATCGCTTTCTTATTAACGAAAAGAATGATCACACCCAGATAATATTTCTCGACTGTCAAAGATCGCTTAACAATGCAACCACCTTCCTGGTGGTAAGTATTGCGGTTTCAGCGCTGAGTGTTCTTATTATTCTATTTATCCTGTGGATAATGTCGGAGAGAATTTTAAAGCCAATGTCCGAGACCTACACAAAGCAGAAGCGATTTATCACCGACGCAGGTCACGATATTAAAACTCCCATCACCATTATCGATGCAGATGCAGAGCTGCTTGAGATGGATGTGGGCGAAAACGAATGGCTGACCGATATAAAGAAGCAAACCACAAGGCTGGCGTCCCTGACGGGCGACCTTATTTATCTATCCAGAATGGAGGAGACCGAGAGCGTTCCTCACCAGGACTTCCCTATATCCGATCTGATCGATGAGGTGATAAGCTCCTTTGCATCGCTTGCAAAAACCAAGTCAATCAGGATCAACGCAAGCATTCCGCCTGCCGTATATTATTATGGCGACGAGAATTCGGTGAGAAAGCTTATGACGGTTCTGCTGGATAATTCTATCAAGTATTCCGCCGAGGGCGAGCAGGTTGATCTGTCGCTGAAGAAGGCGGGAAAGCTTATTACTTTTAAGATTTCAAACCCCGCACCTCAGCTTGACAGCGAGGCTGTAAAGCGTATGTTCGACCGCTTCTACCGCTCGGATAAATCCAGATCCTCGGTCGGAGGATTTGGAATCGGACTGTCGGTTGCCAGTGCGATCGTCACCGCTCACAAGGGAAAAATCACCGCAGAAAAGCAGGGCGACCTGTTAACTATTGAGATAATTATGTAAATAAAAAGCCGCTTTTGGTAAACCTTTGTTTGCTTTATGCGGCTTTTTGTTCTTTTTTATCTATTTTTGGCGATTTTTTCAAAAATGATATTGACCTAAAGAATAATTTATTATATAATTAAGGAAGAAAATATCAGGAAGGAAATTCAGTATGTTAAGTAGTCTTACCAAAAGCACCTACGAGGCAATACTACGTGCCGAGCTGCGTCCCGCTATGGGCTGTACCGAGCCTATCGCTATCGCCTATGCTTCGTCCATTCTCGCCGAGCTGCTTTGCGGTGTGCCTGAGGAGATCGACGCCCGCTTCAGCGGAAATATTATCAAGAACGTGAAGAGCGTTATCGTTCCCGCAACAGGCGGACGACATGGAATAGAGGCGGCTGTGGCGGCAGGCCTTGTATCCTCCCGTCCCGACAAGCGACTTGAGGTTCTGACGGTGCTTTCTGCCGAGGACGGCGCAAGGATCGATGCGGTAATGAAGGCTTGTAGGATCACGGTCAACAAGCTGAATACCGGCTGTAGCTTTGAGCTTGAGCTGTACGGCGTACGTGATGGTCATAATGCTACCGTCAAGATCAGCGGCGCACATACCAACGTTACCGAGGCAAGCCTTGACGGTAATTTACATACAGATAAATACAATCAGATCACCATAGTTGAGGAGAGCGGCGAGGAGCCCGACTATTCCCTGCTTAACGTTCAGGATATTGTCAGCTATGCCGACGAGGTGGAGCTTGACAGTGTTCGTCCCTACCTTGAAAATCAGCTTGAACTGAATATGGCTATTGCTAAGGAGGGTCTGAGTGGCGAATGGGGTGCCCAGATAGGAAGAGTTATGCTCTCTATGGGAGATGACGTTTCCAGAAGAGCACGTGCCTATGCGGCGGCAGGCTCGGATGCGAGAATGAGCGGCTGTGAAAAGCCTGTGTGTATTATTTCGGGCAGCGGTAACCAGGGCATCACCGCATCTGTTCCCGTAAAGATCTATGCAGACGAGCTTGGCAAGAGCCATGACGAGCTGCTTCGTGCACTGCTGGTGTCCGACCTTATTACCATTCATCAGAAGACAGGCATCGGTACCCTCTCCGCATACTGCGGAGCTATCAGCGCAGGCGTTGGCGCAGGTGCAGGCATCTGCTACCTTCAGGGCGGAAGATTCCGTGAGATCGCCCACACCCTCGTTAACTCGGTTGCCATTCTGTCGGGTACCATCTGCGACGGAGCAAAGCCCTCCTGTGCGGCAAAGATCGCTATGGCGGTTGAGGCAGGAATTATGGGCTATGAGATGTGGCGCAGCGGAAGTCAGTTCCACGGCGGCGACGGTATCGTCACCAAGGGTGTTGAGAACACCATAAAGAACGTGGGCAGGCTCGCCAAGGAAGGTATGAGCGACACCGACAGAGAAATTATTGAGATTATGCTGGGAATATAAGTGGACATAAGTCTTTTATAAACTTAAGGAGGATGCTATGGCGGATTGGAGATTAGAATTAAGCGGTCATAGGATTGAAAACTTGGTCGGCACAACCTTTTACAAGGTTACCTTCCCTGATTTTTGGAAGAAGGCTTACCAAGAGAAAAACGCCTTCTATCAATTGATTGAACACGGCGCAAGGTCGTGGGTAGAAAGTACCAACAAAGGACACGAAGACCTAGAGGGTGAGAAAATCCAGCATTTTTGGCACGAGCATTGCGATTTATGTTGGGAAAAAGCTATGACCGATATAGAATGCACATTTTATGTTACAGATGATTTTAGACACTGGATTTGTGAGGAATGCTTCAACGACTTTAAAGAGCAGTTTGATTGGAAAGAAGTCACAGATTTCAAGGTTGGTAAGATCAACGATGAAACAACAATTCTTTATTAAAGATAAAAGTAAAACCGCAAAGCGAGATGCTTTGCGGTTTTTGTATTCGGTTTGTTAAATTTTCAGAATGCTGGATGCTACCAGGATATAGACCATAAGCGATATGGCGTCTACAAGGGTGGTGATAAGGGGCGATGCCATTACCGCAGGGTCAAGACCGATCTTCTTCGCAAGAATGGGCAGGGTTGCGCCGATTATCTTGGCGAGAATTATGGTTGCGGTAAGCGACAGCGATACCGTAAGAGCTACCAGGAGAGTTACGTCGGTATTGCCGAGAAGCAGACCGTCGATAAGCATAACCTTGGCAAAGGTTGCGACACCAACGGTGATCGCACAGAGAACGCCGACACGCAGCTCCTTCCATATTACACGGAAGATGTCCGAGAATTCAACCTCGGAGAGCGATATGCTACGTGTAACGGTAACCGAGGACTGACCGCCCGAGTTACCGCCCGTACCCATTATCATAGGGATAAAGAGCACGAGAACGGCAGAGAGCCTTGCCTCAAAGCTGCCGAGGATCGCGCTGGAGAGGGTGGATGAGAGCATCAGTATAAGAAGCCAGGGAATACGTGACTTCCAGATGTCAAACACCCCTGTTTTAAGATAGGGTGTATCGGATGCAGAGGTGATCGCTGCCATCTTTGCAAAGTCCTCCTCGGACTCCTCGATGATGACGCCAAGTGCGTCGTCTACGGTGACGATACCAACGAGCCTTGACTCGCTGTCAACGACGGGAATTGCAAGGAAGCCGTACTTATCCAGCTTCATAGCAACCTCCTCCTTGTCATCGTGGGTGTGAACGGCAATAACGTTCTCATCCATTATGTCCGAAAGACAGGTGTCAGGGTCGGAGATAAGCAGATCCTTTGCAGTAACGATACCCTGCAGGCGCTTGTCCTTACCCGTAATATAACAGGTGTAGATAGTTTCCTTATCAATAGCAACACGGCGGATGTGAAGGAGCGCATCGGCAACCGTCATATCACCGGTAAATCTCACGTACTCGGTGGTCATAACCGTTCCCGCAGAGTCCTTGGGATAGCGGAGGATCTTGTTGATTATCTCACGGTCCTCGTGATCCGAGTTCTTAAGGATACGCTTTACCACGTTGGCAGGCATCTCCTCGATAATATCAACCGTATCGTCGATATAAAGCTCGTCAAGAATGTCCGACAGCTCTCGGTCGGAGAACTTTAAGATAAGATTCTCCTGCAGGTCGGAGTCCATCTCTACGAAGGTCTCCGCCGCCAGCTCCTTTGAGAGCAGTCTGAAGAGTATGCTGTGATGATTTTCGTCGATCTCAGAGAACAGCTCCGCAAGGTCGGGCGCAGGCAGATCCTGCACGTTGCGCTTTACCTCTGCGTACTTTTTCTGTTCCAAAAGGTCAGTCAGTCTTTCCGAGGGAATGATCTCGTCCTCGTCGAAAAGAACTGTATTAACGTTCATTTCTTCCATTTTCGGCCTCCTTTCGACTTAAAAAGCCTTCGGCCGTTATATAGAAATGCGCCCGAAAATGCTTTTTCCGTCAATTTTTATTTTGCTTAAATAATTACACGGGTGAGGTGTACTTCGTCCGTCCGACATATCGGGCTCCTTTCTTTTTATTTTGTATTTGTTTTTCTTTAATTTTACTCCTTACGGAGCGATTTGTCAAGAGTATTTTTCGATCAGAAGATCAATTTCGTCCTCGGTATAAACGTCAATTCCCTGCTCTATCAGAAGTTCTGCCGCAACACCGTGTCCGTCGGTGAGAGTGCCGCTGAAGGTGCCGTCGTGGATCCTGCCCTTGCCGCAGGATGGACTGCGTGCCTTAAGAAGTGCCGCAACGCAGGAAAAGTCCCTTGCACGCTGAAGCGCCGCCTCGGCTCCTGCACGGAAATTAGCCGTAACGTCCTTACCGTCACGCATAAGAACCTTATCCCCTACTCTCTCGCTGGCGGTACGGGGAGTGGGAAGGCCGCCGTCTACCTCGGGACAGATGGGAACAAGAATAAATTTTTCACGAAGCGCCGTAACGGCAGAATTAGGCTTGCTCTCGCCATCAAATCGGCAGTAAACTCCAAGCAGACAGGCGCTGACAAGTAGGGTTGGCTTTTTCATAGTTTTCTCCTAACTTCCTTTTAATATTCTTTTTCTTATATTTTCAAGATCCCCCGCACCCATAAGAACTATGGTCCCCTCGGTGTGCAGGTCTATATATTCTATGATTTCTCTATCGGTGCAAAAGCGAGCCGAGGATCCTATCGCTCTCGCAAGAGCCTCGGATGTGACACCCTCGATGGGCTGCTCTCTCGCAGGGTAAATCTCGCATAGCACAAGGCTGTCTGCCATTGACAGCGAAGAGATAAACTCCCGCCAGAGCGCCTTGGTGCGTGAGAAGGTGTGGGGCTTAAAGATAACAGTGATCGGTCGACCTGTAAGAAGCCGCAGGGCGTTGATCGATGCCTCGATCTCGGTGGGGTGATGTGCGTAATCGTAATAGACAGGTCTGCCAAAGCGTGCGCCGATATGCTCAAGCCTTCTCGGAATGCCCGAAAAGGAGGCAACGGCATCTCTGATGATCCCTATATCCACACCGCTCTCAATGGCGGTGACAATGGCGGCGGTGGCGTTGCTCAGGTTAAAGCTGCCGGGGATACCCAGCGAAAACTCGCCTATCCTATTTCCAAAGCGGTAGAGGGCAAATCGATAGCCCACCGCCTCAAAGGATGTGATCGAATAGCGGTAGTCGTTATGCTCGCCCGAGCCAAAAGTGACAATGCGACAGCGGGCGCCCTCTTTAATCTGTGCAAGATTCGGGTCATCGCCGTTTATAACGGCAAAATCATCGACGGATTTAAGCGATTTTGAGAAGGAGCGCTTCAGAGCATCTATATTTTCAAAATAGTCGGTGTGATCCAGCTCTAAATTAAGATATACCGAGGCAGTGGGCGAAAAATCAAGGAAGGAGTCACGGTACTCGCAGGCCTCGTAGATCAGAAGCTCCCTGCCGCCAAGTCGCATAGGCTCGCCTATGGGAAGCTCTGCGCCGGAAAGAGTGGTGGGATCTGCCCCTGCCCTGCTGAAAATACAGTCGAGGAGGGCGGTTGTACTGCTTTTACCGTGAGAGCCCGACACGCCTATTCGCCGTGAATAGTTAAGCATCAGCATCCCAAGATACTCCGAGCGGCTGATAAGATTGATACCCCGTCTGTCAGCCTCGGTTCGCTCGGGATTGCTCTCGTCTATCGCCTGGGAGTAGACCACAAGCTCTGCGCCCTCGACCCACTCTGCCGAGTGGCCTATATGTACCTCTGCACCTAAAAGAGAGAGCTCACGAAGTCTGTCGCTGTCCTCTCGGTCACTGCCGCTGACACGGGCGCCAAGCTTCAGGGTAAGCCGTGCAAGAGAGTACATTGATACTCCGCCAATGCCGATAAAATGAACATGTCCCCACATCCCTCCGAAAGATCTGAAAACAGGGCTCCGGCTATCGCTTGATTCGGGTCTTTTCTTCATAAAATCCCTTCCCTCACAGGTTTTTCTTAAAATACAGTAAAATGTAAAAAAAATATAACAATTCGTTCAAAAAAATATAATTTTTTGATTGAATAATTTTAACATTCGTACTGTATAATATTACCATAGTATTCGAGAAGTTGAAAATTTGTACCGACATCAGGTAACCCGACTTCGTCAGCTATCTTTAAAACAATTATTCAACACAGGAAGGATTTTATAGTTATGCAGGTAACGGATATCAAGATCAGAAAGTTTTTTGACGAGGGTCCTATGAAGGCTATCGTGTCGGTAACCTTTGACGACTGCCTCGCTGTTCACGACATTAAGGTAATCTATGCACGTGAGAGATATTTTATCGTAATGCCCTCGAGAAAGAACCCCGACGGCAGCTACCGTGACATTGTGCATCCCATCAACGCCGAGTTCAGAGCAAATCTTGAGGAGGCGGTGATCGACGCATACCACGTTCAGCTGGTTGCCGCAGAGTGCGACGCAGATGCTGACGAGGACGCTGTGGTTATTTAAATTCGGAATTATTCATAGCAATTATTAAGAGACTGCCTCGGGCGGTCTCTTTTTTTGCAGAAAAACAAAAGTGTGCCTAGGCGAGCTTACCTTACAAAAAGACGTGGTGCCGAGGTGAGCTTACCTTACAAAAAGTCGGAAGTGTGCCTGGGCGAACTGACTTTCAAAAAATATAGGGGACGGTCAAAGCCTGCCGTCCCCATCGTGTTTATAATATGTAAATTATTTGTTCTCAGCAGGTTCTTCAGCCTTGGGCTCCTCAGCCTTAGCCTTCTTCTCTGCGAGAGTTTTCTGTCTCTCAACCATATTCTTCTGGTCACGAAGCATCTGTCTCTGTGCAACAAGAGTTTCCTTCTGAAGAGCAAGAGCAGCGGTCTGCTTCTCAAGAGTATCGTTCTGAGTATCAAGATTCTTCGCATTGCCTGCGTTGATAGCCTGCTGTGCGGAGATAACCTCCTTCTGAGTAGCGATAGCAGCCTTAAGTGCCTCGTCGATAGCGGCCTGGTTCTCAGCAACAAGACGCTGTGCCTCAACCATTGCCTGCTGACCCTCAACAAGTGCCTGCTGGCTCTCAAGAAGACCCTTCTGCTGCTCAGCAAGAGCCTCCTGCTCCTGATTAACAACAGCCTGATCCTGATTAATAACTCTCTGGCTAACCTGAACGCCCTTCTGCTCACGGGAGGTCTGACGCTGCATATCGTTGGTCTGCTTCATCATATCGTTAGCGGCGCTCTGCTTAGCGGCGATCTCAGCGCAACGTGCACCAAGAGCCTCAACGGTCTCGGAAAGAGCCTTAAGAGTTTCCATAACAGCGGTAAGCTTATCGATAAGAGCCTGCTCATCCTCAACGATTGCGCCCTCGAGAGTAGCGATCTCACCGGATGCAACGGAAACGCCTGCTGCGGGAGCAGCGTTTACGGGAATGTTAACAGGATGCTCGTTTACAAACTTCTCAATTCTCTTGTCGAAGGCGGCAACAAACTTCTGCATAGTTGCCTCAAGTGCCTTCTCAAGCATGGGAGATACGTCGATGGAAACGGGAGCGATATTAGGTGCTGCCTGCTCCTTGGGCTCGGCTGCGGGCTGCTGGGGGGGATAGGAATAAGGCATAGGCATAGGTACGGGAATGTACTGGGGATACTGATATGCAGGGGGTGCATACGCAGGAGCTGCCTGCTGGGGTGCCTGTGCGGGATTGGGTGTGCCGTTTGCTACGGGAATCTCGGGAATTGCCATGGGTGTTATTTCCTCCTCTTCATTGGTCTCATAATATCCGTCCGTTTCTGTATCTGTATCTGCTTGAATATCAATCATACGGTTTAATACCGTTGCGTTGTACTTCTCAAACGCATCCATTACCTTGCCGGATTTTCTACCGGTGTAAACAGCTGCGATCTGTGAATATCCGTCCTTTACGGTCTCAAGAAGCTGCTTGATCTGTGCCTCGCTCTCTCCAAAGGAATTGAGCGCTGCGGCAAGCTCGTCGTTTGCATCGTCAAGCTTGACTGCGTTCTTGGCAGACTCACGCTTCTCGTAAGCGGCCTGTGCCAGCTCGACACGACGCTTAGCCTTCTTGACGTCCTTTCCTACAGACTTGTAGTAGTTAAGCTCGTCGGATACACGCTTTTTATCTTCGTTCAGGCCTTCACGCAATGCTGCGGCCTGCTCTCTTTTTTCTCCATCGAATACTTCGAGGAAATCGCGCATAGGTCCATACCTCTCTTCTCCGCATAGGCGGAATTAGTATACTAACAGTATTATACGTTAATTATAACAAATAATATTTTAAAAGTCAATAGGTATGTGCATTTTTTTAAAATTTACGCAAATTTATAAAGTTTTATGGTCAAAAATGGACAAAAAACCGCATCCTTTTGCCAAAGAATGCGGTTTTCCTTTTTGTTTTTCGCTTTTAAAATCAGTTTGCAGCCTTTACGATAGCGGTAAACTTGTCGGTTTTCAGCGATGCGCCGCCGATAAGACCGCCGTCAACGTTTACCTTGGCAAGAAGCTCTGCCGCATTGCCGTCGTTCATAGAGCCACCGTACTGAATAGTGGTGTTCTCTGCTACCTCATTGCCGTAGATCTCTGCAAGAGTCTTACGGATAACGCCGCAGGTTTCGTCAGCCTGCTCGGGAGTTGCAGTAAGGCCTGTTCCGATCGCCCAAACGGGCTCGTATGCAATGATAACATTCTTCATTTCCTCGGCAGAAATGCCCAAAAGGTCAAGTTTTGTTTGCATTGCAACCACTTCATCGGTGATTCCGTTAAGTGTGTCGTCCTTAACCTCGCCAAGACAAAGTATAACCTTAAGGCCTGCCGCAAGGGCCGCCTTGGTG
>JAZSMV010000069.1:0-27370 GCA_045536065.1 Eubacteriales bacterium
TAACTATGTAAAAGTCAACGATTTTTTGATTTTTTACCTTAAAAATAATTAAAAAATATTCTAAAAAATAATTATAAAAACTTTTGAAAAAACTCTTGATTTTTTTAGAGTAATATGATATAATACTTCAGGAAAAATGTGATCGTATGTAAAGTGAGCCCTGACGGACCCTCTCAGCCGCAGATTAAACGAAGCGTAGATCATGTAAAATTTAAAGGAGAAACAAAATGGCTAATATTAAGTCCGCTAAGAAGCGTATCCTTGTTAACCGTACCAAGGCACTCCAGAACCAGATGGTTAAGAGCCAGCTTAAGACTGTTATCAAGAAGTTCAACGCTGCAGTAGATGCAGGCGACAAGACCGCTGCATCCGAGCTTTACAGACTTGCTGTTAAGAAGGTAGACCAGGCAGTTGCTCACGGTATCCTTCACAAGAACAATGCGGCTCACAAGAAGTCCGAGTTCACTAAGAAGTTCAACGCAATGGCATAATTATTTTAAAAAGTCCGCCTTAACCCAGCGGACTTTTTTTATCGAATTTTGCTCTTTTGTGACTTGGTCACCATAGGAAAAATATATACTTGACGAATGCCGTTTCTTATGGTAAAATAAAAATAGAAAAGAAATGACCTTCTGAAAGGAGGATTAAAATGAGCAAAAACCGTAATTATGAGCATTTAAGCCCTGAGATGTCTGAGCGAATCAGATATGACAGAGAGCATGGCACAGTTCCGAACTTCGCCGCTAATGGCAAAAATGCGCTTCGCCGTGATATGTCCTCGGACAAGGAATCCGCTTGGCGTCCTGCATATCTCAGAGACGTGGATAAGATTCTTCACAGCCCTTATTATAACAGATATACCGATAAAACACAGGTATTTTCATTCTACAAAAACGACGATATTACAAGACGTGCGCTTCACGTTCAGCTTGTATCCCGTACTGCAAGAACGCTTGGAGCTGCTCTTGGGTTGAACCTCGATCTTATCGAGGCAATCTCTCTTGGTCACGACATTGGCCATACCCCTTTTGGACACGCAGGCGAGAGATTTATCAGCGAGGTATACCACGCTGAAACAGGCAGATATTTCAACCACAACGTTCACAGTGTTAGAGTGCTTGACGGTATCTTCGATCATAACATTACTCTTGACACCCTTGACGGTATCATCACTCATAACGGAGAGTTTGAGATGGACGAATATCGCCCGGTATTCCTTGACGGCTTCAAGGCCTTCGACGAGATGGTGGAGAGCTGCTACGTTGACCAGGCTAATATCATTAAGATTATTCCTTCCACTCTTGAGGGATGCGTTGTTCGTGTATCGGATATTATCGCATATCTTGGTAAGGACCGTCAGGATGCTGAAAAGGCGGGACTTATCGATTCCTCTCACGACATCGGTGACGTTGGCATCGGTACGATCAACTCTGATATAATGAATAACCTTATGGTTAACATTATCGAGAACAGCTACGGCAAGCCCTATATCAAGCTTGACGAGGAACATTATCAGTCTATGCGTGCGGCAAAGCGTGATAACTATGAGCAGATCTACAAGAAGGATCACGTATCAAGAGTGCTTGATGAAACCGTTCGTCCCATGATGCACAAGATGTATTATCAGCTTCTCGGCGATCTTAAGGCAGGGAAGAAGTCTTCGCCTATTTATAAGCATCACGTTGATTTCGTTCTTGGCAATCATTATGCTCACTCAAAGCCATATATGGAAACCGAGCCCAACCAGATAGTTGTTGACTACATCGCATCGATGACCGACGACTATTGCACCGAGCTGTATAAGTTCCTTTTCCCCAGCAGTAATGTGGATATTAAGTATCACGGCTACTTTGAGGACCTCGAAGCAATAAAATAAAAACAATCCGTCGGATTAAGAGATCTGTTTCCTGAGGAGGCAATGAGAATGAAGAAACTATTAGCCTTATGTTTGATATTTGTTGGTTTATCAATGCCTTTACTGGCTTCCTGTAGTTTCAGTAATTACAAGCCCATTTCTATAAAATATCAGAATTCCGATTATGCGGCTTATACCGATGGAGAACCCAAAAGCTTTTTGCTTGATCTGCTTAATAACAGTAAATGGCATAATGGCGTTGCAAAATGCGATTGTGATTATACTGTAATGATGAAGAATACGCGGGAGATTTTTTATCACAGCGAATGTGGAACGTTTATAGATTACGATCTTGACAAATCTCTGACGGTCAGCGAAGAAGATAGGCTCGCACTTAACGGTTACTTTGCCGTCATTATGTGTGAAAGTAACGTTCACTATTTTGATGAAAATGGTGACTATATCTGTGATGCTTGCGGATACGTTATGCCCGAACACGAGCATACAGGCGAATGGCATATAAGCGAATCTACCCATTACTATCAGTACACTTGTGGTTGTTCTTCTCCCGATATCGCAGAGCTTCACAGTGATTACGATGAAAACTTTATCTGTGATATCTGCGAATATGTGATAAATGGACACGAGCATACCTATGAATACAATCACGATGATATAGGTCATGGTTGGTCTTATACCTGCGGCTGCATGACTCCTCCTAACTTTGCACAACACTTTGATGGCGACGGTGATGGAAAATGCGACGAGGATTCTTGCGGATATGATATGTCCGAGTAATAAAACGATTATGAAAAAGATAATATCAAGACTTTTACTGCTCTCGCTCTGCTTTTCGATTACGGCTTGCGGTAATAGCGCCGAGCCGAAAGAAATATCCTGCGAGGATATTATAAAGGCATACGAGGATGTAGGCTATTTCGTGACACACGGAGAGCATAAGACGCAGGCGGATAGCTCACAGCTCTGCTACATAAAAGCGAGTTTAACCGAAGATTCCGACAGCGATTATATTTACTTCATAACTTGCTTTACAGAGGAACAAGCTGAAGAAATAGCCGAATTGGATAAGTATAATTTGGCAGTATGGTTCTATGCTACAGTAAGCGGAGAAAGTCGATGGCTCAAAACCGGAACTTACGGAAAAATTGAATACAGTTATTATAATTCGGGGTTAATAAAGCCTTTTAACGAGCTAACTAAATAAGGAAAAAGTTATTTTTACTTTATTTAAAAAGAAAATGAACGTAAAGGCTGCCGAAGAGTTTTTGGGCGTGGTTTGCTGATAACGAGGAATGGATAATTTCAACCTATAAGACTGATGGAATGAAAGTGGTTATGGCTGTGGACGAAAGAATTAAGCCTATTTTCCCTTATTTTAAAAAGGAACTTGAATTTCAACTTGGATTCAATGACGGAAAGGGCGAATTTTTCTTCTTCCATCTCGGAAACAAAAATCTTATTAAAGATGGCAAAGCGCTTGGCGAAATGATGCCACATCAGCTTCAGCAGCGTTGGTCTTACTTTATAGAAGCATAAAAAATAAAAAAGCCGCACTCGATCGAGTGCGGCTTTAATGTTGCGTTTATTAGTTAGAAATGTAGGGAAGAAGTGCCATCTGGCGAGCTCTCTTGATAGCTACGGTGAGCTGTCTCTGGTGGAGAGCGCAGTTGCCGCTAACACGTCTGGGGAGAATCTTAGCTCTCTCAGAGGTGAACTTTCTAAGCTTAGCGATATCCTTGTAATCGATCTCGGTAACCTTATCCTGGCAGAAGATACAAACCTTCTTTCTTCTGTGACCCTGACGGAATGCAGGACGATTATTGTTTTCCATGAGTTTTTTCACCTTTCCGACTCACGATTTCTATATTGCATCTACCGCAGTGAGCCTAGCGGCAGATGGACGAGTTACCCAAATTAGAAGGGAAGGCTCTCGTCGCCGGGAATTTCTTCGAAATCAGCACTACCTGTGCTGTTGAAAGAGGGAGCACCGTATGCTGTGGGAGTGTAGCTCTGATTCTGAGCTCTCTCGCCGCCGTTCTGGGAGTTAGCTGCAGGAGCGCCAAAGCTTACCTCATCAGCTACAACCTCGGTAACGTACCTCTTCTGGCCATTGTTATCGGTCCAGTTTCTCGTCTGAATGCTACCGCAAATTACAATGCTGGAGCCCTTCTTAAAATAACGGGAAACGAATTCGGCCTGCTGTCTCCATGCAACGATGTTGATGAAGTCAACCGACTGCTGACCCTGATCAGCCTTAGAATAGCGACGGTTTACACCGATAGAGAAGCTGCAAACGGAAATGCCACTTGTAGTCTGCTTAAGCTCGGGATCCGCCGTCATGTGGCCCATAAGAATGACCTTATTTAAATCTGCCATAGTATGTGACCATCCTTTCAATAAAAAGTTTGCAGTAAATACTGCCTTAATGCGAAATTAAGCCTCAGCTACTTCAGCTTCAGCGGGAGCTTCGGGAGCAACAACTTCCTCAGCAGGAGCTGCCTTCTCGATCTTGGTGGTGGTCATATAACGAAGAACACCTTCGGTAATGCCAAGCACACGCTCAAGCTCAAGAGGGAAGCTGGGTTCGCTCTTGTAAGAAACAAGCACATAATATCCTTCGGTTACGTAGTTGATAGGATATGCGAATCTGCGCTTGCCCCACTCGTTAACGTCAACGTCAGAACCGTTCTCGTTAATGAGAGTAACGAACTTCTCGATAACAGCCTTTGCGTCCTCTTCAACAAGGTTGCCGCTTACTGCAAAGAGAGTCTCGTAAGAACAAATCTTCTTTTCCATCTGAATTTTACCTCCTTTTGGTCTTTTGGCCGTCTTACGACAGCAAGGGGTTGGGCACACTAGCCCAAACTACCTGAGTATTATATCACAAGCATTTTTGTTTGTCAATAGTTATATGAAAAATATTTTATAATTTTATGTTGATTTTTTATTTATTATATTGTATAATAATGTAGAATGACGAACAGGAGGCGCAGTAATGACTGTATGTGAGAAGGCTTATGCAAAAATCAATCTTTTTCTTGACGTTACAGGCCGTAGGGAAGACGGCTTTCACAATATAGTCAGCCTTATGCAATCGGTAAGCCTCTGTGATGAAATCACTCTGACAGCGGTAAGATCGGATAAAACCGAGATCGATATTCGATCAAGCGATAAAACCCTTGAAGTCAATGAAAATAATCTGATATATAAATCTGCCGCAAAATATTTATCATTTTTTGATTTTTCGGCTGGCATAAAAATCGATCTTGAAAAGCGTATTCCCATAGGCGCAGGTCTTGGCGGCGGATCATCCGATGCGGCTGCAACCCTTCGTGCTATGAATAAAATATTTGGCTTTGCTACTGAAGATCAGCTGCTTAGTATGGCTTCCGAGATAGGTAGCGACGTTTCGTTCTGCCTTGTTGGAGGCTCGGCTGTTTGCACCGGCAGAGGAGAGATTGTTACACCTCATAAGCTGAATCTTGATAAGGATATTGTAATTTCAATAGGAAATAGCCGTGTTTCGACGCCAAAGGCTTATTCGTTGCTTGATGAAAAGTTTGGGGATTTTTCAAGGCATAATGAGGAAAATGCACCGCTGAACCCCGATGCGCCTGTTTGTTATAATATTTTTGAATCTGTAATAAATAATGACGAAATTCAGAAGATAAAGGAAATTATAGCTGAGAATAATGCCTCGGTTACCCTTATGAGCGGTAGCGGTCCATCGGTTTTCGGTATTTTTGAAAACGAGGATTATGCCAAATCAGCGAAAGAGGAATTGATACAGAATGGCTTCAGCGCCTATCTGTGTAAAACGGTATAAAGGAGATAGTATGATCTATGACCTTCTTGCCCCCTTCTACGACGCAATAAATGCCGAGATAGATTATAAAAAGTGGGCTGATTTTATTGAAGAAATACTGAAAAAGGAATGTAAAAGCCGTCCCGAGCTGGTGCTTGACCTTGGCTGCGGAACGGGTAAAATGACCCTTGAGCTTGCAAGACGAGGTTATGATATGACTGGAATTGACTATTCTCCCGAGATGCTTGATATTGCTCGCTCGGCGGCAGAGGAGGAGGGACATGACGTTCTCTGGCTCTGCCAGGATATGCGAGAATTCGAGCTGTACGGTACTGTTGATGCGGCGGTCTGCTGCCTTGACTGTATCAATCATCTCGAGGAGGAGGGAGATCTTGAGAAATGCTTCTCTCTTATCCATAACTACCTTATCCCCGACGGAATATTTATTTTCGATATTAACGGAAGATACAAGTTTGAGAACATCTATGCCGACAACACCTATGCTATGGAGGAGGAGGGAGGCGTCTGCGTCTGGGAGAATTATTACGATCCCGACAGCAGATTATGTGACTTCTACATCACTCTTTTCAAGGAATGTGCAGACGGCAGATATGAAAGGCACGACGAGAGCCAGAGCGAGAGAATGTATACTCTTGCTGAGATAAAGTCGGCTCTTGAAGAGTGTAATATGGAATACCTTTACGCCCTCGGAGACCTGGATTTTTCACCGGGAAGTGATGAGTGCGAGAGAATATATATTGTAGCAAAATGCAGAAAAGGATAAACAATGGAAAACAAGAACATCGCTAATTCAACCATACTTCGTGCAATGACCAGAGACGGTTCTGCCCGAGTTTTAGTTATTAATTCAAGAAAAATCGTTAATGATATGATCGGCTTCCACAAGACCACGCCCACCGCATCAGCAGCGCTCGGCAGACTTGTTACCGCAACCTCAATTATTGGTACAATGCTTCCCGAGAACGGCGATACCGTTACAGTCAGCATTCAGGGTGACGGCGAGGCAGGCAGACTTCTTGCGGTAGGCGATTACTTCGGTAACGTTAAGGGATATATTCAGAATCCTATGGCTAATCCTCCCAAAAAGCCTAACGGCAAGCTGGATGTTGGCGCTGCTATCGGTAACGGTTCAATTTCCTTTATCAAATCCGTTGGCGCAATAGAGCCTCAGGTAGGTACAATCGAGCTTGTAAGCGGTGAGATCGCTGAGGATATTGCTACCTATTTTGCAAAAAGCGAGCAGATCCCCACCGTGCTTTCTCTCGGTGTTCTTGTTGACACCGATTATTCCTGCCTTGCCGCAGGCGGTGTTCTTATTCAGCTGATGCCTTTCCCCGATGAAGCAACGGTCGATCTTATAGAGCGCAATGCGGCAGATCTTGTTAACATTTCCCGCTACTTTGACAGAGGACTTACCAACGAGCAGGTAATGGATATTGCCATGCGTGATATTCCTTACGATATCTTTGATACCATTGAGGTAGGCTACAAATGTGATTGCTCTGCAAAGCGTATGAGAGAGAAAATCAAGAGTCTTGGCAAGGGCGAGATTCTCAAAATGCTTGACGAGCAGGTAGCAGAAGGAAAGGCCAGAGAGCTTACTGCCGTTTGCCGTTTCTGTAACAGCGAGTACACCTTTGCCGAAAAGGACCTTATCTAAATAACAAAAAGAATCCTTGGTGCGTATACTGAACCAGGATTCTTTTATTTTTGGAGTGGTTTATATGAATTTTAGGGCAATGAATATGTTTTTATCAGAGGACAATATAAAAAGACATCTTGCGCATTTCAGAAATTACAAATTAAAGATGTCTATATTAGAAAAAAGCATACCCGAGCTTCGTGGAAGAACTATGAGTGAAATTGCACGTATGCCCTTTGACAGAGCGGCAAAGGAGGAGGCACTAAAGCTTCTTTTTGCAATAAAAGCTCACGAATGCTTCTTTAGCTCCTTCTCTGAAGCACCCGTCAAAAGTGAGACTGTGCTTAAGGCGTATCCCTCGATGGAGAATTTTGCCTATGAGCTATATCTTGAGGCTATGGCAAACGGATGTGGCTTTCTCTTTGTCTATCTTGACAGAGGGGCACCTAAAACTTTGTTTATGGATAGATACGACAGAGCCTTTTTAAAAATCGAGCCTTTGCTCGCTTTGGATCTGTTTGAACACACCTATTTTCTAGACTACGGATTTGAAAAGGAGAGGTTTGTCAGAGCGGCAATAATGTATTTGAACACGGCAAGGCTTGATACTTGACAAGAGAAGGGAAAAAGGGTATAATAAATTCATAATAAAACTAAGGAAGGTAAAATTATGGCTATTTTACACGGTAACGCCGTTGTTGGTCAGTCCGGCGGTCCTACAGCCGCAATTAACGCAACTCTTGCAGGCGTTATCAGAGGAGCGCTGAGGGCGAAAGAGGAGGGCGATATCGACATCCTCTACGGAATGAAAAATGGCATTGAGGGCTTTCTTAACGAGAATCTTGTAAATCTTACAGAGCTGTTCTCCTGTCAAGAGGATATTTCAACCCTTGAGCTAACTCCTGCGGCAGCGCTTGGCTCCTGCAGAAAGAAAATGAAGTCGCCTGCTGACGATCCTGAAACATATGAAAGGCTTCTTAGTATTTTCAAAAAATACAACATAAGATACTTCTTCTACATAGGCGGCAACGACTCTATGGATACTGTTCTTAAGCTGTCGAGATTTGCAGGTGAGCATGATTACGAGATGCGTGTAGTAGGCGTTCCAAAGACGGTTGACAATGACCTTATGGTTACCGATCATACTCCCGGATTCGGTTCTGCCGCAAAATATGTGGCTGTTACAATGAAAGAAATACTCCGTGACGTTTCCGTTTATACCACAAAGGCTGTAACCATTGTTGAGATAATGGGCCGTGATGCAGGTTGGCTTACCGCTGCCAGTGGACTTGTTAGGCTTTCCGGCGGCATCTCTCCCGATTTTATTTATCTTCCCGAGGTTGCCTTTGATCCCGAGGCTTTTCTTAAGTCTATTATCGAGGTTCAAAAGGAGCACCCCGCAGTGCTTGTGGCTGTTTCGGAGGGAATCAGATTTGCCGACGGCAGATACGTTGGCGAGGGACTTGGCGGCCGTAAGATAGACGCCTTCGGCCACGTTGCGCTCTCTGGAGCGGGAAAGGTTCTTGAGGAGCTTGTCAAGGAAAGGCTTGGCTGTAAGGTTCGTTCTATCGAGCTAAATCTTCCTCAGAGATGTGCCGCTCACATTGCATCTCTTACCGATATTAACGAATCCGTTGGTGTGGGTCGTTCTGCGGTTGAAGCCGCACTTTCCGGCAAGACCGGTGTGATGATGACCATCAACAGAGAAAAGGGCGATACATATTCTGTTTATTACGACAGCGCAGATATTTCCGGCATTGCAAACGGTGTAAAGGGCGTTCCTGCAGAATATATCAATGCCGAGGGCAATGGAATTACGGAGGAGTGTATCGGCTATCTTGCACCTCTTATTCTTGGAGAGGTTCATCCGGTTTACGAAAACGGACTTCCAAAGCACGTGGTTATTTAACTCGATTTTACTCTAATTGTTAGCGCTTTTGTAAAAATTTTAGTTTTTTTACAAAATACTTGATTTTTATGAATCTTTGTGCTATAATGCTATCGAAAAATAAAATAATGCTTATCAAGAGTGGTGGAGGGACTGGCCCTATGAAACCCGGCAACCTGTTTTTTCAAGGTGCTAAATCCCGATAGATGAGTTATGCTCTAAAGCTCGGGAGGTATGCCGCCTTCCGAGCTTTTGGTTTTGAAAGGACGAAAAAATGAAAAGAATTCTCTTTACATCCGAGTCGGTGACCGAAGGACATCCCGACAAAATATGCGACAAGATCTCTGACGCTATTCTCGATGAAATGATCGCACAGGACCCACAGTCCAGAGTTGCGTGTGAGACCTTTGCTACCACGGGTATTATTACCGTTATGGGTGAGATCACCACCAATGCACGTGTAGATATTCAGAAGATCGTACGTGAAACCGTTGCTGAGATCGGCTACGACAGAGCAAAGTACGGATTTGATGCTACAACCTGTGCAGTTCTCAGCTCTATTCACGAGCAGAGTGAGGATATCGCTCTCGGCGTTGATAAGTGCCTTGAGGCTAAAGAGGGCGAGTATGACGAGCTTGATACCGGAGCAGGCGACCAGGGTCTTATGTTCGGTTATGCTTGCGATGAGACTCCCGAGCTTATGCCTCTTCCTATCTCTCTTGCTCACAAGCTTGCTAAGCGTCTTACTGAGGTGAGAAAGAACGGAACTCTCTCCTATCTCCGTCCCGACGGAAAGACTCAGGTTACCGTTGAGTATATCGACGGTGTACCCAGCAGAATAGACACCATCGTTGTATCCTCTCAGCATTCTGCAGAGATAGATTCTGCTACTATCCGTAAGGATATTATCGATAAGGTAATTCTTCCTGTTATTCCAAAGGAGCTTCTCGACGGCAAGGTAAATATTTACGTTAACCCCACCGGCAGATTTGTTATCGGTGGACCTCAGGGTGACACAGGTCTTACAGGCAGAAAGATCATCGTTGACACCTACGGTGGATATTCCCGTCACGGTGGCGGCGCATTCTCCGGCAAGGATCCTACAAAGGTTGACCGCAGTGCTTCCTATGCTGCAAGATATGTTGCCAAGAATATCGTTAAGACAGGTCTTGCGAAAAAGTGCGAGGTACAGATCGCTTATGCTATCGGTATTGCAAAGCCCGTTTCTGTCATGATCGATACCTTCGGCACCGCAACCGTCGATGAGGAGAAGATCGTTAATGCAGTTAATGAGCTTGTTGACCTTCGTCCTGCTGCTATCATCAAGAAGTTCGATCTTCGTAAGCCTATCTACAAGCAGCTTGCGGCTTACGGTCACATGGGCCGTGAGGATCTTGGCGTAAAGTGGGAGGAGTGCGATATTGCAGATCGCCTCGCTGAGCTTTGCAAATGATTAAATATTGAAATATAAAACAAGGCAGAGTCTGTTTTTGAGACTCTGCCTTGTTTTATTAAAGTGAAGATCAGTTGTCCAGGTCAAAAACCTTCTGTCCAGAGATCTGTGCGCCGCCGTTGCCGGCAACAAAAGGAATGCCTAAATGATCGTATGCGAGCTTGGTTACGCATCTGCCACGGGGGGTTCTTGCAAGGAAGCCGATCTGCATAAGATAGGGCTCGTAAACGTCCTCAATAGTTACAGTTTCCTCGCCGATCGTAGCTGCCAGGGTATCAAGACCTACCGGACCGCCTGCGTAATACTTTATAATCGCCTCAAGAAGTCTGCGGTCGATATTATCAAGACCGAGCTCGTCGATCTCAAGTGCCTCAAGGGCATATTTTGCAATATCCGAGGTAATGGTTCCGTTGCCCTTGACAAGAGCGAAATCTCTTACTCTCTTAAGCAGTCTGTTTGCGATTCTGGGGGTCCCTCTTGAACGTGACGCAATGCTGTAAGCACCGTCGTCTGTTATAGAAATATCAAGTATAGCCGCAGAGCGCTTTACAATAGTTGCAAGCTCCTCGGGAGTATAAAGCTCAAGCTTCAGAAGAACACCAAATCTGTCACGCAGAGGAGTGGTCAGCTGGCCTGCTCTTGTGGTTGCGCCAATGAGAGTGAACTTAGGGATCGGCATGTGGATAGTTCTTGCACTGGGTCCTTTACCGATAATAATATCAATAGCATAATCCTCCATAGCGGGGTAGAGAATTTCCTCTGCCACCCTGGAAAGACGGTGAATCTCGTCGATAAAGAGAACGTCGCCGGGAGCGAGATTGGTAAGAATGGCCGCAAGATCGCCCGCCTTCTCAATGGCAGGACCCGATGTGGTTCTGATATTCACTCCCATCTCGTTAGCAATAATGCCGGAAAGGGTGGTCTTACCAAGACCGGGAGGGCCGTAGAGAAGAACGTGATCAAGAGCCTCCGAGCGAAGCTTAGCGCTCTCTATGTAGACCTTAAGATTGGATTTAGCCTTTTCCTGACCTACGTATTCGGTAAGTGTTTTGGGACGGAGACAATTTTCCACCTCTCCGTCTGCCATAGCATCATATTCGTTTGACAGAATTCGGTTTTCGTAGTCGAATTCGTTTACTTCTTCCATCATAAGAGTATAGTCCTTTCTCTTATCTTGCAAGCTTCTTCAGAGCGAGCTTGATGATCTCTCCGACGTCGGTTACAGAGGGGTCAATTCCCTTGAGAGCAGAGAGCACGGTGTTCCTGTCATAGCCGAGAACCGCAAGCGCTTCAGCAGCCTCGGAAATTGATGAATTTGATACAAAACTCGTGGCAGAACCCAAAACCGCTTTTGTTGTCTCGGTTGAACCAAACATTTCCTTGGACATCTTATCCTTGAGCTCAAGGATGATTCTGGCGGCAGATTTTGCACCGATTCCGGGGGACTTAGCAATAGCCTTCGTATCATCCGTGCAGATGGCAACAGCCAGCTTTTCGGGGGTCATGGTGGAGAGAATACTCATAGCCGCCTTAGGACCAATTCCGCTTACGCTTGTAAGTCTGTTAAAGCACTCCTTTTCCTCATAAGAGCCAAAGCCGAACATTTCAATTCCGTCCTCTCTTACTGCCAGGTGAGTGTAGAGCTTAACCTGCTTTCCAAGCTTCGAGAGAAGGGACTCGGAGGTGATGAAGCTGACTGTAAGTCTGTATCCTACGCCACCGCAATCGATAACGCAGGTATTGATATCTCTGTAAGCGAGCTCGCCGTTAAGATAATAAAACATTATATCTGTCCTTTCTTTAACCTTTATCCTCGGTGGTGATGACCCTCTTGATCATTTTTTCAAGCGATTCTCTTTGGAAGGTCATATCACGTCCGCAGCCTTCGCATTTGACACGAACGTCGCTTCCAACACGCATTACCTGAAAAATATCGGCAGAGCAGGGATGCTTCTTTTTCATTAAGATACGGTCGCCCACCGATAGCTTTATAATCTGCATACTGACTCCATTCTGCCTTTGGTATCTATTCATGGCAAGTTTTTTAGATGATTTTGCCACCGTTTCATCAGGATATATATTTCCAACAATATCATATCATAAATTTTCTGCTTTTTCAAGTCGATTTTCAAAAATAGAGATAAATTTCAGTTGCATTTTCAGATGAATAAAAATGCAAAAATATGCAAAAATACTTGAAATCGGTTGACAAGTATATTAAAATATAGTATAATATATTGATTTTATTTATTTTGCGAGGTTTTGACATGCAAAGAAAATTAGCAAGAGAAAATGCTTTTATGCTCATTTTTGAGAGCGTTTGTAAGAAGGATGAGACTGCGGAGGAGATTTTTGACAAGGCAACCAACATCCGTGGCCTTGAGGTTGACGATTACGTAAAGACCGTCTTCTTTGGCTCCTATGAAAATGCGGCAAGAATTGATGAAGCTATCGAAAAGAACCTTAAGAGTTGGAAGATGGAAAGAATTTCTCCTGTATCTATGGCTATTTTAAGGCTTGGATGCTATGAGATGATGTTCCTCTCTGATATTCCCTCCAAGGTTAGTATAAACGAGGCGATAGAGCTTGCGAAGAAGTTCGACGATGAAAAGTCCTATTCCTTCATTAACGGAGTTCTTAACGGCGTATCGCTTGAATATACCAAATAATTATGTGCGAGAGCGTAATTCTTGGAATAGATACCAGCAATTATACCACCTCGGTCGCTATTCTTTCGCTTGACGGCAGGCTTATAGCTAATCTGAAAAGACCGCTTCCTGTTAAGGCGGGCGAGCGTGGACTTCGTCAGTCGGATGCTGTTTTTGCTCATACCGTTAACATTCCCGAGCTTATGCGTGAGGCGGGGGAGCTGCTTTCTGAATATAATGTTGTTGCCGTAGGTGTCAGCGCTACACCCAGAAACGAGGAGGGCTCATATATGCCTTGCTTCCTTTGCGGAGCTGCTGCGGCAGAGAGTATATGTGCTACTCACAAGGTTCCGCTGTTCGCTTTTTCTCACCAGTGCGGTCATATTATGGCGGCGGTTTACTCCTCGGGTGAAGCTGATCTTCTTGGTAGAGAATTCGGCGCATTTCACGTGTCGGGAGGAACCACCGAGCTTGTTCGTGTTACTCCTACAGATCGTGGCTTTGAAACGAAACTGCTTGGTGGCACAGCCGACGTAAATGCAGGGCAGATCATAGACCGAATTGGCGTATATCTCGGTATGAGATTTCCCGCAGGCCCGGCACTTGAAGCGGAGGCGCTGAAAAATACCGAAAAGCTGCCCAAAAAGAAGGTGTGCGCCAATGGTATGACGGTTAATCTTTCCGGGCTTGAGAATATGGCTATCAAGCTGTATAATGATACCGGCAACGCTCCTCTAACTGCGGCATTTGTGTTCGACTATATCGGCAGATCAATTTCTGCCATGCTTGACGAATATATAAGACAGTTCGGCGACAGCAAGGTTGTCCTTGCGGGCGGAGTAATGTGTAACAGCATAATTAAAAATATGCTCAAGGAACGCTATGACGTATGCTTTGCCGAGCCTTCTATGTCGGCTGACAATGCGGTAGGAGTTGCTGTACTTGCCCTCAGGGCATATAAATCGGAGAAAACCAGTGATTGATATTAATTCGCTCAGAGACCGGGATAATACAGCACCATTTTCGGTGTCCGATCTTAACGAGTATATAAAAACCATTTTTGAGAATAATCGCACCTTGTCCTCGGTGACGGTCAGGGGAGAAATATCCAATTTTGTAAATCACAGAAGCGGACATCTGTATTTTTCTCTCAAGGATCCCGACGGACAGATCAGGGCTGTTATGTTCAGATCCAGAGCGCAGACGCTCAGATTTATGCCCGAGTCGGGTATGAAGGTGATCGTTCACGGCTCTGTGACCGTATATCCACGTGACGGATCCTATCAGCTTTACGTGTCCTCGATGCAGCCTGACGGAATAGGTGCTCTTTATCTTGCTTATGAGCAGATGAAAGCAAGGCTTGCTGAGGAGGGACTATTTGACGAGGAGCATAAAAAGCCTATACCCGAGTTTCCTCGCAGGATAGGTGTGGTAACCTCGCCTACGGGCGCAGCCGTGCGTGATATTATTAACGTAACGGGCAGAAGATACTCAAACGCAGAGGTATTCCTTTATCCTGCTTTAGTGCAGGGTGAGGGTGCAGAGGAGAGCCTTGTAAAAGCTCTTGATTATCTCGATCGCTCGGGACTTTGCGACGTTATAATTATCGGTCGTGGCGGCGGATCCATTGAGGATCTATGGGCGTTTAACAGTGAGAAGCTGGCAAGACGTATTTTTGATGCAAGAGTTCCGATAATTTCTGCCGTTGGTCACGAAACCGATTTTACCATCTGCGATTTCGTTGCCGATCTTCGTGCGCCCACACCGTCTGCGGCGGCAGAGCTTGCTGTTCCTGATAAAAGAGAGCTTATGATGCGTCTTGATTCCTATGATGAGAGGCTTGCTTTGGCTCTTGTGCGCAAGGTTGATCGCTCGAGAGAGCGGCTTGAGCATTTAAAGACGATGCTCGACACATTTTCGATTGACAATCTTATCAAGATGCGTAGAGATAGCCTTTCAAGGCTTTATGAGAAGGCAAATCTGCTTGTAAAATCCAGGCTTGACAGGTCGAGGGAGCGCCTTTCGATAAGCGCAGGCAAGACCGATGCACTAAGTCCGCTTTCCATTCTGTCGAGAGGATATGCAATAGCCGAAATTGGCGGAAGAGTGGTAAAATCGACCTCCGATGTAAATTTAGATGATAGTATTCAACTGATCCTGCCTGACGGTGAGATTGGTGCCAGAGTTACAGATATCAAAAAGGAGAAATAAGCCTTGAAGGATATAATTTTTGAAGAAGCGATGTTAAAGCTTGAGGGCGAGGTAAAGAAGCTTGAGAGCGGCAATATGACTCTTGATGAGTCCATAGCGGCATTTGAGGAGGCTGTAAAGCTTATTCGTGTTTGTAATGAGAAGCTTGAAAATGCAGAGCGAAGAGTTCGTATTTTGACAGAATCCTCTGACGGCAGTATAACCGATCTGCCCTTTGATATAGATAATGAGGCTTGACGTTTATTTGGCCGAAAGCTCGCTTGTCGACAGTAGAACCGATGCAAAAGGATTTATCCTTGCGGGTGCTGTTTCCGTAAACGGCAAGCTTGTAAAAAAGCCTTCCTACGAGGTTGACGGAAGTGAGGAAATTACGGTTGATAAGAGCGGTAAGCGTTATGTCAGCCGTGGAGGTCTGAAGCTTGAGGCGGCGCTTGATGCATTCTCGATCGATCCCTCCGGAGCTCTGGCGCTTGACGTTGGAGCATCAAGTGGAGGCTTTACCGACTGCCTTTTAAAGCGTGGGGCGACCCACGTTATAGCCGTTGATTCAGGCTCGGGTCAGCTTGTGGATTCCATAAGACGTGACGGGCGTGTAACGGTTTTTGAAAACTTTAACGCAAGATATATGAGTCCTTCGGATTTTGAGTATATTCCGAATCTTGCCGTAATGGACGTTTCTTTCATTTCGGCAAAGCTGATAATTCCGGCCGTAGCCTCTGTGCTATCCTCGGGAGGCAGATTTATCTGTCTTATCAAGCCGCAGTTTGAGGTAGGCAGATCGGGACTTAACAAGAAGGGAATCGTAAAGAATGCAGAGCTTCGCAAGAGGGCTGCCGATGATGTGGTTGAATCCGCTTCTCTTTGTGGTTTCAGTCTTTTAGGCCTTATTGAATCGCCTATAATCGGCGGTGACGGAAATGTTGAATATCTTGCTTACTTCAGCAAAGAGAATTTAGCAGATTAACTATTAAAGCAGAGCATTAACACCTAAAACACATACATTTTCCTGTATGATATGAAAGGATTTACATAATGAAAAACGCAAGACAGCAAAAGATTCTCGAAATAATCGCAAAGTACGATATTGATACCCAGGACACTCTTATCAAGAAGCTGGCGGAGGAGGGCTATAACGTTACTCAGACCACCGCTTCAAGAGATATAAGACAGCTTAATCTTATTAAGGGAGTAACAGCCAACGGAACCTATAAATACATAGCTCCCGGCTCGGTTGTAACTCACGAGCAGAAGACTCCTGTATTCAACTCCGCAATTACCGATGCGGTGGTAAGAGTTGAGGCGGCGGGACATATTGTTGTTGTCAGAACCTTCTCTGGTATGGCTAATGCCATCGCAGTATGCGTAGACTCGCTTCACAGAGAGGATATTGTTGGTTCTGTTGCAGGTGACGATACCATTCTTCTTGTTGTAAAGACCAGCGAGGGCGCAAGGCAGCTTGAAACCGAGCTTAGAGAGACCTTTGGTATCAACAAAAAATAAGCTTATTTGGAGATAAATAATGCTACTTTCGTTGCATATAGAAAATATTGCCGTAATTAAGTCGGTGGATTTTGATTTCAGACCGGGCTTTATGGTGCTTACGGGTGAGACCGGTGCCGGCAAGTCAATAGTTATAGACAGCATCAACCTACTCCTTGGCGGAAAGGGTGAGCGTGAGCTTATAAGACACGGCGAGCCTTATGCTATGGTCAGTGGTCTTTTTGGAGAGCTTTCCTGCTATACCGTTGAACGACTTGCAGAGCTTGGTATCAGAGCCGGCGAGGATGGAACCATTCTTATTCAGCGCACTCTTGGTGCCGACGGCAAGAATAAAATAATGCTTAACGGCAGGAGCATCAGCCTTGCCGTCCTCAAGAGCGCAATGCCGTATCTTGTCAGCGTTCACGGTCAGAGTGATACTGCAAATCTCGTTAACTCAAAGAATCACCTTGAGCTTATCGACGTTTATGCAGGCTGCGGTGAGCTTCTTGACAGCTACAGAGCGGCCTATTCAAATCTTGAGTCCATTCGCAGAGAAAAGAATGAGCTTATCAAAAAAGCGCACGAGGGCGAAAGGATGAAGGAGATCCTTGCATATCAGATCAAGGACATCGACTCCGCATCTCTTCATCCCGGAGAGGAAGAGGAGCTTATTGATAAAAAGGTCAAGATAAAGAACAGCGAGAAGATAACCAAAAACTCTGAGTTTGTTTTCAAGGCCTTGAAGGGAAGTGAGCGAGGAAGCGTTTCCTATCTTCTTGACAGGAGCGTTACTGCACTTTCTCAGCTCTCCGACGTGGTTTCAGGCTTCGGTGAATACTCCGAACGACTTCGTGATATGCTTTACCAGGTTGATGACATTGCCGAGGAGGTTTATGCAGTCCTTGCCGAGATAGATGAGGACCCCACCGCTACACTTAACGAGATCGAGTCGAGGCTTGATAGGATTTCAAAACTTAAGCGCAAATACGGTCTGACCGTTGATGAGGTTATTGCCTTCCGTGATAAAGCAAAGAGCGAGTATGAGGCTCTTGAAAATTCGGATGACCTTATAAAGCAACTCAGCGCAAAGGAAAGGGAAGCATATAAGGAGGCTCTAAAGCTTGCAGATAGGCTTCACGCTATCCGTACAGAAGCGGCGGCAGGCCTTGAAGAAAAGGTAAAAGAGACTCTTGAGTTCCTTGATATGCCGAAGGTTGTTTTCTTTGCGTCTATAAAGGAGAGCTTTAACGCAGGGGAAAAGCTGCTTAATAAGGACGGCTCTGATACGGTTGAGTTTTATATCAGCGCTAACCGTGGAGCAGAGCCTCAGCCTCTTTCTAAAATCGCATCTGGCGGTGAGATGTCGAGAATAATGCTGGCGCTTAAGAGCGTTATTGCCGACAAGGACGGAATTCCCACGGTAATTTATGATGAGATAGATGCGGGAGTATCCGGCAAGACTGCCAGAAAGATCGGTATTAAGATGCTTGGCCTTTCGGCTAATACACAGTTGTTCTGTGTCACTCACAGCGCACAGATCGCATCGCTTGGCGACGTTCACTTCCTTATCAGCAAGGGCGACGTTAACGGAGCGACTGAAACATCGGTCACCGAGCTTGATTATGAGGGCAGAGTTGACGAGCTATCGAGAATTCTCGGCGGCATTGACGTAACCGATTCTCAGCGTGAGGCTGCAAGAGATATGCTTGCGGAGAGAAAGGATTACAAATAATTCAGTAAAACAGGAGCATTCGTGAATAGGGAAATTATAGTTTTTCTTAAAATGAATGACGTTGAATATAAAGAAAACCTGAAGCTTTCTAAGATTTCGCCGATAAAGATCGGAGGGGCGGCAGATGTCGTTGTTTATCCGAGAGGCGAAGAAGAACTTGTGAAGCTTGTTGGTTTTCTTGACAAATCAATAAAACCATATAAAATTTTAGGCAGAATGTCAAATGTGCTTCCGCCAGATGAAAAATACGGCGGAACCTTGATTCGTACGGACCATATTAATAACTATTCTTTCAAAGAAAACGTACTTGAGGTTGGTGTCGGGGCGTCCATGCCCACAATCGCAAAAATACTCTGCGAGAGAGGCCTTAGCGGTTTTGAAGGGCTGTCGGGTATACCGGGAAGTATTGGCGGTGCCATAGTTGGCAACGCAGGAGCTTTTGGCAGAGAAATATCCGATCTGGTTATTGATGTAAAAATTTACGATCTTGAAGCTAAGAAAACCAATCACTTATCGGCTGATCAATGCGGTTTTTCATACCGTGATTCATATTTTAAGCAAAGACCGTGGATAGTTCTTTCGGCAAGGCTTAAATTAAGCGAATCTGACACATTTGCCGTTGCTTCGGAGACGAACAGAATAAGGCAAATACGTAAGAACACCCAGCCCACAGATAAGCCATCCCTTGGCAGTACCTTTAAGAGACCTTCTGAGAACATCTCTGCCGCATGGCTTATAGATCAATGCGGACTTAAGGGCTTTTCGGTTGGCGTTGCTGCAATTTCCAAAAAACACGCCGGATTTATTATCAATAATGGCGGCGCAACGGCTGCAGATTATCTTCAGCTGTCGGAATACGTCGCACAATGTGTCTATGAAAGATTTAAAATAAAACTTTGCCGTGAGATTGAAATTATGTAGGGAGGAAGGATATGTCGGTATCTGCAGAACAGAAATATGAAATAATCAGCCACGTATACAAGTCCTCCTGCTGCAGACGTGCCATTCTTACGGGAATTCTATTTGCAAAGGGAAAAACAGAGGGCAAAACTGTCACTTTGGCTCTTGAGAAGAAGGAGTATGCCGATTTTACCGCAAAGCTTGTCCGTGAATTTTACGGAAAGGATGCAGAGATATACCGCTCGTCAAAAGGGGGCAGAAACCTATTGCTTTCCTTTGATTCTCCGTCTGCCTCGGGCTTTGTTGCCGAGGTAGAGGCGGAGCTATCAAGCATAGAGGATTTTTCTGTAATTGATATCCTTCATCAGAAATGTCCGTCCTGTTTACCCGCTTTTTTAAGAGGAGTTTTTCTTGCCTCGGGTAGACTTTCGGATCCAGAGAAGCAGTTTTCACTTGAGTTCAGCCTTGGTGACAGAACGGCAAGATTCGATAAGATACTTCAGGATCTTGGTATGACACCACTTGTTTCGCATAAAAAGAATGGCGATATTCTTTACTTCAGAAAGGGCGATGAGATCGAGACCTTTTACGGTCACGCAGGACTTAACGGTCTTGTATTCACCATTATCGAAACAAAGATCAAATCGCTTGCCAGAAGAGAATCACAGCGATATCTTAATTGCGTAACCAGTAACTATGGCAGAATGGCGGCGGTTTCCGAACGACAGGTTAGTATTATTTCCCGTCTTGACGAGTTGCAGCTTCTCACCTCGCTTCCAGATGAGCTTGAGGAAACAGCCAGACTTAAGCTTGAATATCCAGATCTGCCTCTTTCGGCACTTGCGGGTAAAATGACGCCCGCTATAACCAAATCGGGACTTTCGCACAGACTTAAAAAAATTGAGGAAATCGGCACGAGACTTTTAAAGCTTGATGACGACAATAAATAAAGAAAATTTTATAGAAAGGTGGTAAAGCTTATGGGAGAATTTGTCCATTTACATCTTCATACCGAATACAGCCTGCTTGACGGCGCTACGAGAATTTCTTCCATAGCGGACAGAGCTCTCGCACTCGGCCAGGATGCAGTTGCAATAACCGATCACGGCGTAATGTACGGCGCTGTTGAGTTCTATACAGCCTTAAAGGAGAAGGGAATCAAGCCTATCATAGGCTGTGAGGTATACGTTGCCCCCAGATCACGCCATCTCAAGGAGGGAAAGCAGGACTCCTCCGGCAATCACCTTATACTTCTATGCAAGAATGAAACAGGCTACAGAAACCTTTCATATATGGTTTCCATGAGCTTTATCGACGGATTCTATTCGAAGCCCAGGGTTGATATGGAACTTATCCGTGCCCACAGCGAAGGACTTATTTGTCTCTCCGGCTGTATTGCTGGCAAAATACCTCAGCTTATCCTTGCGGGCAGTATGCCCGAGGCAGAAGCCGCCGCCCTTGAGCTTAAGGAGATTTTTGGTGAGGATCTGTATCTTGAGATACAGTCCCACGGCCTTGATGATGAAAGAAGGGCAAACTACGGCTTAAAGCTTATCAGCGAAAAGTATAATATTCCTCTTGTTGCAACCAACGACGTTCATTATCTTGAACGCTCAGACGCCGAAACTCAGGCGACCCTTATGTGTATTCAGATGAATACGCTGGTAGCCGACGGCAGACCTCTCGGATTTGAGACCGATGAGTTTTACATGAAGAGCACAGAGGAGATGAAGGTGCTGCTCGGCACCTATAAGGATGCTATATCCAATACTGTTAAAATTGCCGAAAAGTGTAATTTTGACTTTGAATTTGACAATCTTCATCTGCCCGATTTCAGACCTGAGGGCGGTGTATCGCATGCCGAAAAGCTTAGAAGTGATGCGCGCAACGGCTTTAATCGACATATAAATCAGGGCAGAATTAAATTTGATAGACATACAAGGGAAGAATACGAGGCTAGAATTGAGTACGAGCTGTCTGTTATTGATAAAATGGGCTTCAATGCCTACTTCCTTATAGTCAGCGATTTTGTAACCTATGCAAAGAGTAAGGGTATTCCCGTCGGCCCCGGCAGAGGCTCGGGAGCAGGAAGCCTTGTTGCATTCCTTATAGGTATCACAGACGTTGATCCTATGATGTTCGATCTTCTCTTTGAGAGATTTTTAAATCCCGAGCGTGTTTCTATGCCCGATTTTGATATTGACTTCTGCTATAACCGTCGTGAGGAGGTTATAGATTACGTTAAGTCAAAATACGGAGACGATAAGGTGGCGCAGATAGTTACCTTTGGAACCCTGGCTCCCAGGGCGGCAGTTCGTGACGTAGGACGAGCTCTCGGCCTTCCTTACAGCAAGGTTGACGTGGTTGCCAAACTTATTCCACGTGATGCTGCGAAAATCGAGGATGCTCTGTCCACATCTGAGCTTAAGGCTCTTTACACAAGCGATGAGGAGATAAAGAAGCTTATCGATCTGAGTATGAAGCTTGAGGGAATGCCTCGCCACGCATCTACTCATGCGGCAGGCGTTGTTATGACCGAAAAGCCTACATACGAATACGTTCCGCTTTCATACAGCGGCACAGGTGTCGTTACACAGTTTGATATGAACACCGATGCAAGGCTCGGCCTTGTAAAGTTCGATTTCCTTGGACTTCGTTATCTGACGGTTATCGAGGATGCGGTTAAAGAAATAAGAAAGCATACACCCGACTTTGATCTCGGTCATATTGATTACAATGATGAGGCTACCTTCAAGCTTCTTTGTGAAGCCAAGACAGACGGTGTATTCCAGCTTGAATCGGGCGGAATGAAGCAGGTTCTTGCTAAACTTTCTCCCACCTGCCTTGAGGATATAATTGCCTGCGTGGCGCTTTACCGTCCCGGACCTATGGACTCTATCGACAGCTTTATCGCTCGTAAGCACGGTGTGGAAAAGGTTGAATATAAGATTCCCGAGCTTCGTGAGATCCTTGACGTCACCTACGGCTGTATAGTATATCAGGAGCAGGTAATGCAGATATGCAGAACCCTTGCAGGTTATTCCTATGCACGTGCGGATATCGTAAGACGTGCGATGTCGAAGAAGAAGACCTCGGCAATGCAGGCTGAGCGTGAGGCGTTTGTTTCCGGATGCCTTGATCACGGTGTTTCGAAGGCGGCAGCAGAGGAGATTTTCGAGGAGATGCTTGGCTTTGCAAAGTATGCCTTTAACAAGAGCCACGCAACAGCGTACGGCATTATTTCTTACCGCACAGCCTACCTTAAGGCTCATTATCCTGCAGAATATTTTACTGCGCTTCTTACAAGTGTGCTTGACAATGCAGGTAAGGTAAGGGAATATATTGCCGATGCAGCTCGCTTCGGAGTTAAGGTTCTTCCTCCCGATATTAACAGCAGCGGTGAGCGATTCTCGGCTGATGGCGGTAATATCCGCTTCGGTCTTATGGCTATAAAGAACGTTGGACGTAATTTTGCCAAAGCAGTTATCAGAAACCGTTCTGCCTCGAAATATCGTTCATTTGACGACTTTGTATCAAAAATGATTGATGCCGATCTGAATAAGCGTACCGTTGAGTATCTTATCAAATGTGGCGCCTTTGACAGCCTCGGAGTACCGAGAATTGCGCTTATGCAGTGCTATGAGAGTATAATTGACTCCGAGCACGACAGATCAAAAAACAATATTGCAGGACAGATGGATCTGTTCTCGCAGGCAAGCGGCGCTACGGCAAACGTAAAATATAAATATCCCGATATACAGGAATACCCCTTGAGAGAGCTTTTGCTTCTTGAAAAGGAAAGCTCGGGAATGTACTTCTCGGGACACCTGATTGACGGCTTCTCCCGTCACCTTGAAGCGATTATGCCGGATAAGATCTCCGATATAATCGAGCAATCCTCAGAGGAGGACGAGGGCGGAAAATATAAGGACAAGTCCCAGGTAAAGATTGCAGGAATAATTACTGCAAAGAGAACTAAGGTTACCCGAAGTGGCGATGTAATGGCATTTATCACCTTAGAGGACAGATTTGCCGAGATAGAGGTTATAGTTTTTGCGAAGAGCTATGGCAAGTATTCGGATATTCTTGATGATGATGCGGCTGTTTATATTCAGGGTAATATTTCCACAGAGGAGGGGGAGGCGCCGAGGATACTTTTATCAAGTGCCATGGCCTTGATTCCCGACTCGGAATACTCGAGTGTAAAGCAAAACAACTCAGAACAAAAGATTTATATTAAAGTGCTTGACCTTTCAGACAGCAGAATCAACAATTTAAAGCGTATTTCTGCACTAAACAGGGGAAATGCTAAAATTGTGCTCTATGATAACAGTAGAGGAAAATACTGCGTTATGAAGGACACGACGGTTGATCCGTCGGATAAGGTTATGGCAAGGTTATCCGCTATTTTTGGAGCAGACAGCGTAATTTTGAAATAAAATCATAAAGATTTTTTCATAATTATATGCTAAAATAATTTTAGCGGAGGCCGTAGTGTTTCTAAAGGTATTTACAGATCTGGTTTTGGTTTTAATATTGATTGGCGGATCCTATTACGGATATAAGCGAGGTCTTATCAGACTTCTGGCTAGACCTCTGCGTCCGTATCTGTCTCTTTTGGTGGCATTCAATTATTGCCGTCCCCTTGGGCGCTTTGCAATCACGCCGATTATAGAAAATCCGATTTCCGAGCTGATAAAGAAATACCTTTACGAGAGATTTGCGGTCACCTATTTAAAAGAGGGAACAGAGGAAATACCTACGGCTTTAAGATTAGCCCTGACAGGATTGGGCGCCGAGCTCTTGGGCGAGGCACATACCTTAGAGGATGCTTTAGAAATCATTCGTTTGACCCTCTCGGATATGCTGGTCGATCTTTTGTCGACTGTGATAGCCTTTTTATTGATTTATATAATTACGAAGCTCGCTATCAGTTTATTGATCAACCTTATAGATTCGCTTGCAGATAAATGCTTGCTAGGTGCGGTCAACCGCTTTCTTGGAATCATAGTATCATTTGCGCTCTCCTTTATAGCCGCAAGGCTTGTGGCGGTCGGGATCTATCATTTAATAAATGCGGAAGTCATTAATGCTCCGAGCTTCGACGGTGGACCGTTATTCAGATTTTTTATAAGCTTCAGTCCTTTAGGACTGCTACTCAGTTTTTAAACTTAAAAGTTAAACTTGTCGCAGGTGCGACGGAATGGAAAATAAATGAAAATTCAAGTTTGTGTCAGATGTAAAAAAAGACCTGCATCGGTCTACGTAACCCGTCTTGACGGTGGTAATTCGGTAAGCGAGGGGCTTTGCTTCCAGTGTGCCGCTGAGCTTGGCATTAAGCCGCCTCCCGTGGTTGATATGCTTAAGAAGATGGGAATTGACGACGATGCTATCCAGGGTATGACCGATGAGGTCAATGCTATGATGGAGAACGCTCTTGTTGAGGGCGATGATGAAAACGAAAACGGCAAGGTTCCCACGCTGAATCTTGGCGAGCTTTTCGGTATGCCATCAAAGCCTAATTCCGAGGGTACAGATAAGAGAACACGCCCCGACGGAAAGAAGGAGGATTCCTCGAAAAAGCTCCTTTCCACCTATTGCGCTAACCTTAACCGCAAGGCTGCGGAGGGAAAGATAGACAGAATTGTAGGTCGTGACAGAGAGATCGACCGTATGATACAGATCCTTTGCCGCAGACAGAAGAACAATCCTTGTCTTATCGGTGAGCCCGGTGTTGGTAAAACCGCTATTGTAGAGGCTCTTGCGCTCAGAATCGTTGAGGGTAAGGTGCCCGAGGCGCTTGCAGGCTTTGAGGTATGGCAGCTCGATCTTACAGCACTCGTTGCGGGAACACAGTTCCGTGGTCAGTTTGAGTCACGTATACTCGGTCTTTTAAAGGAGATCAAGGCGGCAGGCAATATTATCCTTATGATTGACGAGGTTCATAATATTGCGGGCGCAGGTGAGACCTCGGACGGAAGCATGAGTGCCGCTAACCTTTTAAAGCCTGCACTTTCCAGAGGTGAGATCCGAGTTATCGGAGCTACCACTCTTAAGGAGTACAGAAAGTGTATCGAGAAGGACAGCGCCCTTGAGCGTCGCTTCCAGCCTGTTAAAATTGAAGAGCCCTCGGTTGACGAGACCGTTGATATAATAAAGGGAATCAAGAAGTATTACGAGGACTTCCACGGCGTTTTCATCACCGACGAGGTAGCCCGTCTTGCGGCAACTCTCTCGGAGAGATATATCACCGACAGATTCCTGCCCGATAAGGCGATCGACCTTATTGATGAGGCCGCAGCAAAGGCAGCCCTTAACTGTCCTGAGCTTAATGAAAGCCGCCGCAATCAGAAGCGCCTTGCTGAAATCGATGCAAGAAGCGGCGAGCTTGAGAGTAAGGTTGAAAATCCCGAGGGACAGACCGAGGAGAATTATAAGGAGCTTGCAGATCTCAAATCCGAGAGAATCAGACTTGAGACAAGACAGAAGATTATTACTCCTGTTATTAATGATCTGAGGCTCACTCCCGATGATCTTCTTCGTGTAATTGAAATCTGGACGGGCATTCCCGCCGCAGAGCTTTCTATTGGCGAGCTTTCCCAGCTTTCTGGCCTTTATGAGCGCATTTCAAAGCAGGTTATCGGTCAGGAAGAGGCTGTCAGCTCTGTTGTACGTGCTATCAAGCGTAAGCGTGCAGGTGTGTCTTACAGACAGAATCCTGTTTCTATGATATTTGCAGGTCCTACCGGTGTTGGTAAGACCGAGCTTGTTAAGGTTCTTGCACAGGATCTCTTTAAGCAGCCTGAGTCGCTTATAAGACTTGATATGTCGGAGTTTATGGAAAAGCACTCTGTGTCCAGAATCGTCGGAGCTCCTCCCGGATACGTTGGATATGACGAGGCAGGTCAGCTTACCGAGAAGATTCGCCGCCGTCCTTATTCGGTTGTGCTTTTCGATGAGATAGAAAAGGCGCATCCCGACGTGCTTAATATTCTTCTTCAAGTGCTTGACGACGGTAAGATCACCGATGCGCAGGGAAGAACCGTCAATTTTGAAAACACCATAATAATTATGACCACAAACGCCGGTAGCGAGGGATCATCCTCCATACCCGGCTTTGCTGAGAAGCGTGAGCTTGTGGCAAAGGACAGAACAGAGAAAGCTCTTTCCACCTTCCTTCGCCCCGAGTTCATTAACCGTATTGACGAGATCATCACCTTCCGTCATCTTGACAGAGATGATTTCGTTAAGATCGCTGAAATTATGATCTCAAAGCTTCGTGATCATTTCGCCGAAAAGGGCATTAAGCTGATGTATAACGACGAGGTTCTCTCGCTTATCGCAAAGGAATCCTATTCGGAGAAGTACGGTGCAAGAAATATGCGCAGATACATTGAACGTAACGTTGAGGATAAGCTTGCGGCTGTAATTCTTGATAATTATGGAAGAACGATCAAGGGTATATCCCTTACGGCGCCTGATGGTGAGATCAAGGTTGACTTTATATAAAACGACAGAAAGGTAGATAAAAATCGTGGCAGAATGTTCACATGATTGTTCCAGCTGCTCTCAGAAGTGCTCTAAGGAGTCGCTGCTTGAGCCGCAGAACAAGGCAAGTAAGGTAAAACGTGTAATAGGTGTTGTAAGCGGCAAGGGTGGAGTTGGTAAATCCCTCTTAACCTCTATGCTAAGTCGGAAGGCCAAGCGGTCTT
>JAZSMV010000100.1:0-20680 GCA_045536065.1 Eubacteriales bacterium
GATTTATGTGGAAGGCTCCCTTGTGTAAAGGGAGCTGTCAGCAAAGCTGACTGAGGGATTGTTCTGTAAGTCTTTATGTTTCTTACAATCCCACCGTCATTTTCTTGCGAAAATGCCACCTCCCTTTACACAAGGGAGGCTTTGTTGGAACCCGTTTACGGGTAGTAAGTAACGATTGCATGGCTGGCAGGCCAATCTAAAACGCACCCCTGCGTCGCCAGTAGCGGTTAGGGCTATGCCCGAAAATGAAATACCCCCGTTTTACGGGGGGAGCTTTATTTAAGGCTTCCCCTTGAGGGGTACTGAAGCCCTTTGAGGCTGAACGGCTCCGAGGTATTGAATGACAGTCCGGTGGACTATCAGACACGAGGAGTGACCGAGCCGCAGCGAGAGGGGGACCACGAAGTGGTGGATGAGGATGACTCTTGCCAAAGTCTAAAGGGTAAAAGGCTCCCACACGGAGATCCTTCGCAATTTTGGAATAGTCTCCGGGAAAGCTAACTACCGTTCAGGATGACACGCTTTGCAGAGTGCAGAATGCAGAATTAGCCTCGCCTTGTAGGAGAGGTGGCGGCGTAGCCGACGGAGAGGTATTGTAGGGGCGACCATTGGTCGTCCGCTTGATGAGGTATTTACCCTTGCCAAAGCCTGAAAACAAAAAAAGGTAGCCGAAGCTACCTTTTTATTATATTATAGAAAATAAAACCGATGTTTTTTACAACATCATGGAGATCAAAAAATCGCTTTTGAAGCCGAGAAAAAAGAGATAAAGCTTCAAAATGCAAATAACAGTTTACTTTTTAAGGTTATTTACCGCCTCTGTGATGGTTTCTATCTTTGATTCTCTACCGTATTTATCAACCTCAGACTTGTTCTTCTCGCCGTGGGTAAGACAGCCGGCGCCACCGATACAGCCGCCAACACAGGCCATACCTTCAATGAAGTTTGCATCCAGCAGATTCTTGCTCTTCTTAAGCAGGGCGGTTTTGCAGGCCTCGATGCCGTCGCAGACCATAGGCTTGATCTCAAAGTCGATATTCTGCTCACGCATAGCCTCTGCCGCCGCCTCGGTAAGACCGCCCGAGCGGGCGAATATTCTGCCGAAGTAGGATGCGCCTGCGAGAGTGCCGTCCTCAAGGGTCTTGATGTCAATATCACGGCTGTCAAAGAGTGCCTGAAGCTCCTCAAAGGTCATTACCGCATCAACGTAAGGCTTCGCCTCCTCAAGCTGTGCCTCCGCCTTCTTGGCGATGCAGGGGCCGATGAAGATCACCTTTGCAGTGGGATCGCCATTCTTTATAAATCTTGCGAGAGCCACCATAGGCGAGGGATTGTGGGAGATATATTCGGTAAGAGCGGGCTGAGCCGTCTTTATGTATCTGACAAAAGCAGGACAGCAGGATGAGGTAAGGAAGCCCTTCTCTGCAAGCTCACGTGACTCCTCCAGCGCAACCATATCCGCACCGAGAGCGGCAGGGATAACGTCGTGGAAGCCGAGAGCGTAAAGGCCGCTTATAACCTGACCCAGCCTTGCATAAGAGAACTGGCTGGAGATAGAGGGGGCAACCATAGCGTAGATCTTGTGATCGCCCTTTTTGCCATCGGGATTTGCTGCCTTCAGCAGCTCAACCGCACGGACAATATAGGATTTGTCGCTGATGGCTCCGAAGGGACACTGATAAACACAGGCGCCGCACTGGATACACTTGTTGTTATCGATCGTAGCTGCACCGTCCTCGTTCATAGAAATAGCCTTTACCTTGCAGGCGTTCTGACAGGGACGCTTTCTGCTTACAATAGCGGCGAAGGGGCAGACCTTTGCACAGGCACCGCACTCCTTACACTTGGACTTGTCGATATGCGCCACGTGGTTACGGTCAAAGCTGATAGCGCCGAAGCGACAGACGTCCTCGCATCTGTGGGCAAGACATCCACGGCAGGCGTCGGTAACAGAATAGCCGCCTACGGGACATTCGTCGCAGGCAATATCGATAACCTCGATAATATTCTCGTTTTCCTTATCGCCGCCAATGGCAATCTTCACTCTCTCGCCGAGGATCGCACGCTCCTTGTATACACAGCAGCGGTGAACTGCTTCCTTGCCGGGAATGATGGTCTTGGGTATATCAATAAGGTTCTCGAGCAGAGTTCCCTCCCAGGCAAGGCGGGCAACCTCTCTCAATACCTTATACTTAAGATACTGTACTTTTGTGTCAAATTTGCGCATAATTGTAAACTAATCCTTACTTTTTAGCCTTTTCCTTGGCTCTCTTGTCCTGAATTATCTTCATATGCTCCTCGGTGACAAGCTCAACTCCGTTCTCCTTCGCCCAGTCAACACAGCCCTTAAGCACGAGGGGAAGGAACACTCTCGGAACTGCGAGAACGGTCTTAAGTGCCTCGTCGGTGAACTTGACCTTGTCGTCAGCTCTGTCAGCCGCATAGCGAACAGACTCGAGAGATGCCTCACGCATCTGGAGAAGCTCTGCACGCATCTTGGTCTTTCTGTGGAACCAGAAGTTCTTGCTGTCACGGTAGCCGTAGTCAACGGGAAGGGCGGGGAAGTCCTTTGCTCTTACGCCGTTAATGATAGCGTCGGCATACTTCTTCTTCATAAGGATCTTGTCTACCTTAAGAATAAAGTGTGCGCCGAACTTGGAGGTAATACCGTTGAAATCATTGTAGGGGGGCTCGTAGCCGTTAAGCTCGCCGGGAAGGAACTTCTCCGCACCCTCAAGCTCACGCACCCAGGTACACTCGATAACCTGGATAGCATCAGAGAGAACGTTAGGTCTCTCCTCGCCTGTCTCCTCGTGGATAAGGCTCTTCTCAAGCTTGAAGTTGCACTTGGGCATCTTCTCCTCGGGCTTGTCACCCGGCCAGGAGAGCTTTACAGCCTCCTTGAAGGTCTTGGGATTGTCGTCGATAAAGTTAAGCGCACACTTTCCGTTGCGGAGAATGTTCTGCGCTGTGTTAGACGAGTTACGGCAGCAGAGAAGCATTGCATAGTAGTCCTTTCCTGCTACGTAGTAGGGCTGAATGAGGGAGTAGGGACCAAGGTTTGTGCTACCGTCCTCACAGAGAGTGCTGATAACTACCGTGGGCATGGGGAAATACAGAGATGTCTGATAGAAATTGTCCACGATTCTAAGGTTTTCAAAGCTGCTCATTGTTTTTTGCTCCTTTATGTGAATGTTATTATTAGCGGAAAATATTTTCTTGCTATTCTTTATTATACCTCTTTTTTGAACTAATGTCAACGGTTTTTTGGTTTTTGTGCCATATCTTGACAGTCTGCCTTAGGTATGGTAAAATAATTTCAGAAATGTTAAAAAAGCTGTAACCTTTTAGCATTTTTCGGTGTCTTATATAGTGAAGAACAAACAAAGGAGAAAAAACTATGAGTAAAAATTCTAAAACGACAAAAGCACTCTCTCTTATTTTAAGCCTTATTCTGCTTCTTCTCTTTACCTCATGCTCCTATTACGGAAGTGATATGAACGACGGCGGCTCCTATCCCAACTACGACGCTATGGGACCAATGGGACCTGCGGGCGAAATGGGCGGCGACGAAATGGGCGGCGGCGAGGAGTACACCGAGATAGTGGAAAACGACTTTGTAAGCACCTCGGAAAATAACACCAGCTATTTCTCCATTGACGCAAACACGGCATCCTACCCCAACCTTCGAAGCCTGATAGAAAGAAATCGCACTATTTACAAGGATGCGGTAAGGGTAGAGGAGATGCTCAACTATTTCAGCTATGATTACAAATCTCCCGAGGGAGAGGATATTCTGGCGCTTAACGCCTCGATTTTTGACAATCCCTTCAACCCCGAAACCAAGCTTCTCACCATCGGCCTTGCCGCAGAGGAGGTTGACTTCTCGGGTATAAAGAATAACCTTGTATTCCTTATCGACACCAGCGGATCTATGTTCTCAAGCGACAAGCTTCCTCTTGTTCAGCAGGCATTTATGATGCTGGTGGAGAATCTTAATCCCGACGACCGTGTTTCCATAGTTACCTATGCGGGATCAAGCGGCGTAGCCCTTGACGGTGCATACGGCTATGAAAAGGCGAAGATAATGGCGGTTATAGATGATCTTGAGGCGGCGGGCTCCACCGCAGGCGCTGAGGGTATCAACAGCGCATACAGCCTTGCACAGCAGTACTTCATTGAGGGCGGCAACAACCGTGTTATCCTTGCCACCGACGGCGACTTCAACGTAGGCGTCAGCAGCACCGAGGGTCTTGAGCAGCTTATCGCAGAGAAGCGTGAGAGCGGAGTTTATTTCTCGGTTTACGGCGTTGGCAGAGGAAATATCAAGGCTGAAAAAATGGAGGCTCTTGCTCTCAAGGGCAACGGCACTTACAGTTATATTGACAGCGTGAAGGAGGCAAGACGTGCTCTCGTCGAGGGCATCGGCGGCAGCATCGTCACGGTTGCAAAGGACGTTAAGGCAGGCATCACCTTTAACAGCGAGAACGTAGAGTCCTTCCGTCTTATCGGCTATGAGAACAAGCTTCTCACTGAGGATGAGTTTAACGACTCAAATACCGACGCAGGCGAGCTTGGCTCGGGACATACCGTCACGGTGGTTTATGAGATAAAGCTCACCGATACCGCAGGTCTTGCGGATGAGAGCGTACAGAATCTTGCCGACGTTATTATCAGATATAAGCCTACCGAGAACGTGGGCGGTGATGCTACCGAGGAAAAGGAGCTTACTCTCGGCATAACCAACAACGTGTATAATCTGACACCGACCGATCAGGATCTCTTTATTGCATCGGTTATTGAGTTTGCTCTTATTCTTCGTGATTCGGAGTACAAGGCGGATGCAAATCTCGGAGAGCTTATAGAAAGGCTGGATTCTCTCGATCTTGCAAACGATGAGTTCAAGAGCGAGTTCCGTGATCTTGTAAAGCTCTATGAGCAGAACAAGAACCGTCAGCAATAAATCTAAAGCAATGCAAATCTGAATATTATATACTTAAAGCGATCGCCAAAATCGGCGGTCGCTTTTTTTATTATTAATTGACGGCCGCTCGGGGTGAATTTCGCTTTTGCGAAATAAAAACGAAAAAACAATTTCGCATTTGCGAAATGAAAATGGCCGACTTTGATCCAAAAAGTGCCGAAAATGGCAAAAAACGAGAGGTTAGCGCTGTCTGAAAGGAGCAAAGTTCGGTCAAAAAACAATGCCCGAAAAATTCGATTTTCGGTGGTACAAAAACCGAGCGCTTTCCTGTATACTGTTGATGTAAGACGAAAAGGGCAAAAATTCCTAAAAAGGAGGACCTCTATGAACGGTATTCGTGACGGAGACGTATACAAGATAATACGTGTTGAGGATATGACCTTTGAGATAAAATACGGATATTATGAGGAATATGAGCGAGGCAGAAGCGAGCCCGTTCCCATATATCCTTGCTTTCTCTCGGAGCCTGCCTACACCGATGGGGGCGCTCCGCTGGTTACTGCAATGCAGGAGGCCTGCCCGGGCTTTGAGGGGGAGGACAGAGAGCTTGGATGCTTCGGCTGTCGCCACTTTTCAGAGCGGGAGGATCTTATCGGGGTCTGTGAAAGCCCCGAAAGAAAACGTAAACAAGATATTATTTAAAGGAGAAACATAAATGACAAACCTTATTAAATCCACAGCGTTACTTATCGCACTGCTGCTTCTGGTATCCCTGGCATCCTGCGATGTTATTAACGACAAGATCTCAGAGATCACAGCCCCTCTTGACGAGCAGATAAGTCAGCTTGAGGGTCAGCTCTCGGCGCTCGACTCCGAGATAGCCGATCTTAACCGTCAGATAGAGGAGCTTGAGGCGGCAAAGGCGGCGCTCGAGGAGGCATCCGATGAGCTTACAGAGAGCAAGGCGTCACTTGAAGACGAAAAGGCAGAGCTTGAAAGTGAGAAGGCGGCTCTTGAGGATGAAAAGACAGCTCTTGAGAGCGAGAAGGCCGCTCTTGAAAAAGAAAAGGCAGCTCTTGAGAGCGAAAAGACAGCCCTTGATGGCGATAAGGCGGCTCTTGAATCCGATAAGGAAAAGCTGGAGGGCGAAAATACCGCTCTTGAAAAGGAGAACAAGGAGCTTGCCGAAGGCAACGCAGAGCTTGAAGGTACCATTGAGGGTATGCAGAGCACGCTCAGATGCGCAAGAGGAGAGCATATCTGGGACGGCGAGAGCGAGATTAAGCATAGCTGGCATATAAATATGACATCCTGTTACACATACTACACCTGCTCGGAATGTGAAAGGGCGACCTACGTTACCACCACCGATATAACAGTGGACGAGAACGGTGTATACACCGCCACCTTTGAGGGCGGCTTCCCCGACGTCGTGTACGCAAAGCCTATGTTCACAGGCGTAAGCTTCAATTCAGACAGTCAGGCTTATAACAAAGCTACAAACACCTTCAGACTAAGCTCCGGCACCCCCCTCGTCGTTACCTTCAATGGCAAAAACCTGAACAACATCGACCCCGACGATCAGTACGTAGTCGCTGTCAGAACGACTAAAAGCGTTTATATATTGGATTACATTTGTGATTCTCAGTATGATCTTATATCGAGGACCGATACCGCAGTTACACTCACCTTTGATCCCGATCTGTTCGGATGGGATTCTGAGTCCTACGGTTATATTGTCGGATTTTCTATTTACAATTTAAAAATCAGTGTTCAAATAGATGATACCGGAATCGAATTGAACGCAAGATTTGAGGGCGAGCCTGACGGACTTCCCGTCGATGAGGACGGATACGTTCTTGTTTCCACTGCAGGTGAGCTTTCGGAGGCAATAAATTACGCCTCGAAGATAAGATTTGCTGCAGATATCGAGAGCGAGGAGGGATTTGTGCTGGCGGAAAGCGTTACCATTGACCTGGCGGGCTACGATCTCTCCGTTACGGGAGAAGGTCAGTGCAGCTTCTGGGTCTATAACTTCGTTGAGATTCGTGACAGCGTTGGCGGCTCCACCCTCAGTCAACCCATTACCATAAACTATGGAAGGTTAAAGTTCAGCGATGATATAAAGCTGGCAGAAAATACGAATATCGGCATATATACCGGCTCTTCCCTTGACCTTTCGGACTACACAGGCGACAATCTTCGCATTTACATCAGCAACAGCAATATCGAGGTCATAGTTCCCGAGGGATATTGCTTCTATTCCTATTACGGCGAGCCGCTCCCCGACTTTGCTGCGGCAGTAGAAGCAGGCCACGCTTTCGTAAGACCGAAGCAGTAATTTTGTAATCGATAAGCTAGGAGAAAACAAATGAAAACAACAATAAAAATCATATCAATATTGATTGCGGTGCTCCTTGTGGTATCGCTTGCATCGGGCGGAATAATCGGCGAAAAGGTGGCTCGGATTAAGGGTCAGCTTGAGGAGCAGAAGTCTTCGATTGAAGGACAGCTCTCGGGTCTTGGCTCACAGCTTGCAGGGCTTAAGGAAAAGCTTGAGGAGCTTAAGACGGCAAAGGCGGCGCTTGAGGCTGCCGAGGCTGAGCTTGAAAAGAGCAAGGCAGCTCTCGAGAACGAAAATGCCGCTCTTGAGAATGAGATAAAGGAAATCGAGGAGGGCAATGCGGCCCTTGAGACAGGCAACACAGCTCTTGAATCCGAAAATGCGGCCCTTGAGACAGGTAATGCAAAGCTTGAATCGGAAAAGTCTGCTCTCGAGGGTGAAAAGGCGGCTCTTGAGACTGAGAAGTCGGAGCTTATGGAGCTGAACAGCGGGCTGAAGGCAGAGCGTGAAGACCTTGAAGCCGAGATTGCGGCAAATCAGATAATTATCAACTGCTTCGATTCGAAGCACGTGTGGGACGGCGAGAGCGAGATCGAATACGTATGGAGCCAGGACTTCCTCGGCTGCTATGCATATTTTACCTGCATGCACTGTAAGGGCTACGTTGTCCACCAGGCACAGAGCATTACCGAAACCGAGGAGGGCGTTTATCTGGCAGATTTCGGCGATGTGGTTCCCGATAACGTTGGAAAGAAAATAATTTTTAGTGGCGTATCCTTCAACAGCGACAGTCAGAGCTATGACGAGGCTACCAACACCTTCACCGTAAGCGAGGACACTCCCTTCGTTCTCACCTTCAGCGGCAAGAATCTTGATTTGATTTCCGCTGATAAGGATCTCTATATCGGCGCCTACTTCACCACGTATGGCTGGCATGCTGCAGATCGGGTTTACAGCTCGGAATATGTGATCAGTGAAATAACCGAGGGTAAGATCACCGTAACCCTTACAAGAGAAGCGCTTATTGAATATTTATCGACCTTTAACGGTCAGTTTGAGCTCATTGAGGGCATTGGACTGTTTGACATCGCATCCGGATTACTGGTTGATGGCACAAAAATTTTGGTAAACGTCAAGCCGTCGTAAAAAACCAAAACCCCCCTGCCTCATTGGTGGGGGGGATAACGGTCTTTTTTGTATAAAATGCTTAAAAAATGCGCTTTAATTTCTACGGTGCAGAGCTCCTTAAATGTTGACATTTTTTTGGAATTAATTTATAATTAAAGTGTAATAAATAAAGCGCAACAGCGCAAAAGGAGAGGTATAACAAATGAAAAAGCTAGTTTGTCTACTTACACTTATTACGCTTATTTTCTCACTGATGTCCTGCTCTTTGCTTGAGCAGATCCCCGGTCTTGAGGGAATATTCGGTGATAGTGACACTCCTGGCGGTGATGAAACTCCCGATGACCCCGGCACAGATGATCCCGGCACAGATGACCCCGGCACAGACGATCCCGGCACAGACGATCCCAAGCCCAATCCCGACGACAAGCCCATCTGCGAGTGCTGGAAGGATGAGGACGGCGATACAATTTGCGACAACTGTGGCTCAGGTGGGCTGATTCCTCCCGAGCTGCCACCCTGCGAGGATGGTTGTAAAGATGCAAACGGCGACGCTATCTGCGACGTATGCGGTAACGGTGTTCCCGTTCCCCCTGAGGTTCGCACACCCGTAGTATTCCTTGCAGGCGACTCCACCGTAAAGACCTATGAGGATAATCAGTATATCGGCGGTTGGGGACAGTTCCTCTCGCTCTTCCTCGGCGAAGAGGTTGTTGTAAAGAATGCGGCTCACGGCGGCAGAAGCTCCCGTTCCTTTATCAACGAGGGCAGACTTTACGATATTCCCGGCTCCAGCTTCACCTTCTCCCAGAACGGCGGCAACTCCATAGCCGACGAGATTTCTGCAGGCGACTATCTCTTTATTCAGTTCGGTCATAACGACGACGATACCAAGGCGGCGTCCTCCTACTCCACTATGTACGACAGAATGGTTCCCCTTGGCGAGCCTGACGCAAACGGTATTTATCCCGTAACTCCCGCAGAGAAGATGCCTACTACATATCTTCCCGAGGAATATACCTCCAAGGCTACCGACAGCGAGGAGTCTACCGCTCTTTCCACCATCGCAAAGTACGGCTCGGAGTATTACGCTTACGGCAGCGGTACTTACAAGTGGTATCTTAAGCAGTATATCGATCTTGCAAGAGAGAAGGGCGCTATTCCCGTTCTCGTAACTCCTGTTGCAAGAGTTAAGTTCAACTCTCAGGGCGAGATCATCGGCGGCGCAGGACTCCACGGCGACAACTTCGCTTACGTTCAGGCTGTTCGTCAGCTTGCAGAGGAGGAGAACTGTCTGCTTATCGACCTCTTTGCAGACAGCAAGGAGATCCTTGAGACTGCAACCTCCACCTACGCAAACTACCTTATGGCCCTTAAGCCCAACGAGCTTACAGGCGCTTGGCCCTCGGGCTATGACGCAACCTACGGCAACACCGAGGCAGGCTACACAGGTATCGAGGCTACCCACTACAACAAGTACGGCGCATTTCTTCAGGCGGCTGCTGTTGCCGAGCATATTCTCGGTGATGCAGAGGCCTTTGGCGGCCTTGCTGAATTCGTAAATACTGCTCCCGAGAGCTATATTGACCCCTCTAACCTTATCGGCAAGAACACCGTTTCCTCTATTGAGGGACTGTTCACCACCGTCAGCGTTACAAATCCTGACAGATGGTACGCACAGGCTGACGAGGTTATTGCCAAGATCAACGAGCTCGACACTATGGGCGAGATCACGAATGATAACTATATTGAGATCGGCGTGATGTGTGAGCAGATCAGACTTGCCTACTATGCTCTTAACGTTGACGACCGTCCTCTCGTAACCAATCTTGCTAAGCTTGAGGCGGCAGAGGCGAGAGTTAAGGAGCTTGAGATCGCTAACAGACCCGCTCCCACAAGAGTTGTGATCTTCGATGCAGACGATCTTTCCCTTGATAAGTATACCGAGACTGTGGTTGAGGGCGACTTCACCCTCGTTGCCACAAGCGACAAGGCTATGGATAAGAAGTCCAAGCAGGCTGCCTTTACCTACAACGGCGAGACCTATGAGAACACCTACGGCCTCAGCGTTGGCGGCAGCGCAAAGTTCGGCACCTCAAGATACGTAAGCTTTACCGTTGACGGCCCCTGCACTATCACCATCGCAGTTCAGTCCTCGGGCAGTGCGGTGAGAACTCTCTCTATGGTCAACTCCTCGGGCGCCGCTGCAGGCTCCTTCGAGGCGGGAACAAATCTTACCGTGACCTCTGTTGAGGTTGATGCGGCAGGAACCTACTCCGTCGGTAGCGCAGGTAGCGGTATGTATATCTTTATGATTATTATCGAATATTTCGAATAAAACCTATATTTGACAAGAATTATTTACATTTTATCCTAAAAAGGAGGTAAAATATGACTGTATCCTATATAAAAGAGCGGGCACGTCTTGCTCTCTCTGGACGCTGGGGAATATCAATTTTAGCCGGTCTTATTGCATCCTTCTTCGGTGTAACAAGCTTTAGCGGCGGTGGCAGCATTGAGTTTAAATTCGATGGAGATTCGAATACTAATACTGACGTGAATATGGAGGATATGCTCGATCAGCTCGGCATTACCGAGGATATGCTGGCAGTAATGGCCTACTTCCTTGTGGTTGCCGCCTTCATTAGTCTGGTCGTTGCGGTCGCTCAATTTATTATCGGCAGTGCGGTTGGCGTTGGTTATGCCAAGTTCAACCTTGACCTTGTTGACTTTTATCCTCCCTCTGTCGGCACTTTGTTCAGCCGCTTCAGACAGATTGGCACTGCGATCTGCGCTAATCTTCTCGCAGGTCTTCACGTGATGCTCTTTATGCTTCTGCTGATCGTTCCCGGTATAATTGTAGCCTTTAACTACGCTATGGTAAACTACGTTCTCGCCGAGAATCCCCGACTTACCGCCAGTGAGGCTCTTGCGGAGTCGAAGAGAATAATGAAGGGGCATCGCTTCAAGTTCTTCTGCCTTAACCTAAGCTTTTTGGGTTGGTCGTTCCTTTCGGTTCTCACTCTCGGTGTGGGCTTTATCTGGCTTGTGCCCTACGTTGAGGCATCCCATGCGGCCTTCTACCGTGAGATCAACCGTCCCGCAGTGAATTATATTTAATTTTCGACGCAAATTTAAGGGTCGGGCAAAATTGCCCGACTCTTTTTTTGGTAAATATCTTGCAAAAGTATGCTGTTTGTTATATAATTATAGTATAAAGTAACTAAAAAGGGTAGATCCATGGGGATAAGAGAAATAATAATCATTGTGGGTCTTGTGATATCTCTGCTTCTTTTCGGCGTTATTGCAACGCTGGATCAGGTCATAGACCCTACCGATAATACAAACGAAACTATTGCCGAGCGAGGCGTCAGCACCGAGGATGCCATAACACGTCATCTTGTGGAGGCGCTGGCGACTATGGATGAGAACGGTGCTTCAACCGTCAATCTTGACTCCTACGATATAAACGAGCTGCTCTATTCCTTTAAATCAAAGCTTGATATGGGTAGCATCAAGGCGAGGAGCATATATATTGAATCGGGGGACTTCGGATACAGGATCTGTCTGCCGATGCAGATATATAGCTTTCAGACTATGGTGTCGGGCTATATCAGAATGAGCGCCGAGGGTGACGACATCTGTCTTTACCTTTCGGGGATGAAGATGGGCGATTTAAGTATAGATTCGGGCTTTGCTTCTATGCTTGGCGTCAAGGGCGCTATTATCTCCGCCCTTCGTGGACAGGATATAGAGGCTCACTTTGAGGGCAGAGATCTCTTTATCAGGCTGACGAGAGAGAATATCGGCAGCTTTGTTGACGCTCACTTTAAGGAGGATCCGAGCCGCAGTCTTATAAATGCCATATACAGCGTGGTAATGGTCAACAGCGACTCGGTGCAGTTTGATATTCACAGCCCCGAGGATATTGATCTTACTATCGATCTCTCCGCATTCGGCGGCAGAGCCGGTGATAAATATTCTGGTCTTAACGGCTTTAGCGAGGATCTTCTACGCCGTGGAGTTATTGACGAAGGGAAGCTCGCTCTTGTATCGAAATACTACGTAAACGGCTATCAGCGACTTACCGCAGAGGAGCAGACCGAGCTTTCGGCTCTTCTTTCGGCAGAGCCCTTTGGCTCAGAGCTTGACAGCTATACAGGACTTGTAGAGAGGGAGAAGCTGTCGCTTCTTTCGCTTCTGCTCAGTCAGTTCGAGCTTTCGGATGAGCTTTTCAGCCCCGGCTTTAAGATCACCGACGGCAATATCAATTCTATGCTCTCCGACCTTTCGGCAGCGGGTACGGTGATCCAGTACGTAAATCCTGCCGACTCCTCCTGTGTCTATGTGGTGGTGGACAGACTTTATTGTTCTATTGCCGACGATCAGATCGGAATTTTGATCGACGTAGACGTAAACGGCTATCTTCTGACCATCTCCGCCTATTTTACAACAGGCGAGTCGCCCATTACCGCCGCCAATGGCAGTCTTGACAGAGTGCTTCTCGGCGACTATCGACTGAGCGAGAGCGAGACCGACGGACTTTTCGGCTTCCTTGCCGATCAGCTTGGACAGGATTGGATATTTGCCGATAAGGAGAAGCGGACTCTCACCCTTGATTTCACCTCTACCTTTAAGGAAAACCAGCTGCTCTACGCACTTCTCTCGGGCAGCAAGAACACTACCACCGTATGCAAGAGCAGCCAGACACACGAGGGCGGCTTTGTGCAGATAAAATTCAGATTATTTTAATAAACACATAAAGGAGAACAAGCTATGTCACGTGGAAACGTAATGGTAGGACAGTCAGGCGGTCCTACTTCGGTTATCAACGCAAGCCTGGTTGGAGTTTTTAAAACCGCAAAGGATTCAGGCTGTGGCACTGTCTACGGCATGCGTAACGGAATCGAAGGATTACTTCAGGAAAAGTATATAGACATCTCCGATTACATCAAAAACGATCTGGACATCGAGCTTCTGAAAAGAACTCCCTCGTCCTTCCTGGGCACCTGCCGTTTTAAGCTCCCCCACGCAGATAAGGCGCCCGAGCTTTATGAGAAGATCTTCAATATCCTCAAGGGTCTTGACGTTAAGTATTTCTTCTACATAGGCGGTAACGACTCTATGGATACCATAATGCAGCTGTCGGGCTATGCTGCAAAGGTTGGCTCGGACATTCGTTTTATGGGTGTTCCCAAGACCATTGACAACGACCTTGCCTGCACCGACCACACCCCCGGCTACGGTTCTGCGGCAAAGTATATCGCATCCACAATGAAGGAGATCATCCGTGACGCAAAGACCTATCCCAACGACTCTGTTACCGTTGTTGAGATAATGGGACGTAACGCAGGCTGGCTTACCGCCGCTGCCGCTCTCTCCCGCTCCGAGGACTGTGACGGCCCCGATCTTATCTATCTTCCCGAGGTGGTATTCGATCACGAAAAGTTCCTCTCTGAAATCAAGGAAAAGAAAAAGACCAACAAGGCTGTTATCGTAGCAGTCTCCGAGGGCATCAAGACCGCCGATGGCAAGTATGTCTGCGAGGCCAACAAGAACACCACCCTTGTAGACTCCTTCGGACATAAGGCGCTTGGCGGTACCGCACTTTACCTCTCCGACTATCTCACCGACCAGCTTGGCATCAAGTGCCGTGGTATCGTCCTCTCCACCCTTCAGCGTTGCGCATCTCACCTTGTTTCCCGCCGTGACATCACCGAGGCATTTATGGCAGGTGCAGACGCACTTCAGGCCGCTCTCCGTGGCGAGACGGGTAAGATGATCATCTTCAAGCGTATCTCGGGCAACCCCTATTCCATAGTTACCGATATTATGGACATCCGTGAGGTTGCTAACAAGGAGAAGTGCGTTCCTCTCGAGTGGATCACCGAGAACGGAACCTACGTATCCGAGGAATTTGACGACTACGCACGTCCTCTTATCATCGGCGAGCTTTCTCCCTTCATGGTAGACGGACTTCCCAGACATTTGTTCATCGATAAATAATTTTTAATAAAATCAAAAGAGCCATCCTTCGGGGTGGCTCTTGACTTATATATTAAAATATGATATAATGTTATATCCAAAAGACAAATCTTGATTTTGACAAAATTCTATGGAGGTAAGAAATGACAGCGGTATATTGCGTTATTTTTGCTATTTCACTCATTATACCCGTTGGGTATTTCTTGATATCAAAAAACCGAAGGGACATTTGGCTGTTCCTTCTTGATATAGGTATCTGTGTGGTAAATCTCGGCTATCTCATCCTCTCGGCGTCAAAGACGGTGGAGCTTGCCCTTTTTGCAAACAAGCTTGCCTACTTTGGCCAGGTGGTAGTGATTATGAGTATGTTCCTCATTATTGCAAGGCTCTGCGGCATCAAGCGTACAAAGGCGCTCTACGCCATTCTTATCAGCATTGGAGCCGTGATCTATTCGCTGGTGCTTACCACAGGTCATCTTGATTGGTATTACAAGAGCGTGTCCATTGAATTTGTGGACGGCGCAACCAGGCTTGTCAAGGAGTACGGCCACCTGCATCCCCTTTACCTTGTGTACGTGCTTGGCTACTTTGTGGCGATGCTGACGGTGATCTTCTATTCGCTTGCAAAGAAGCGTGTTGGCTCTCACAAGCTGGCGGGTCTTATGCTCTCGGTGGTGCTCTGCAATATCGGAATGTGGATCGTGGAGAAGCTTGTACCCCTTAATTTTGAGTTTCTCTCGGTATCCTATCTGATGAGCGAGCTTATTCTGTTTATCATTCATTGGATGCTTCAGGACTACGTTCACGTGGACCAGGTTCCCACGCCCAATGAGGAGAGACAGAGGGTTATTCTAGTAAGCTCTGCCGACCGTGCGGACAGGGTGGAGCAGATCATCTCAAGACTGCCCGAGGGCACCTCGCTCTCTCCAAGACAGCTTGATATTCTCGAGGGCATCCTTGATGGCAAGACCAGGAAGGAGATCGCCTTCGACCTTCACCTCTCCGAGAACACCGTAAAGATGCACACGTCTGCGCTCTATAAGGCACTCGGCGTCAGCCACCGAGACGATATCTACGCAATGCTCGGAAGCGATAAAAATAATTAAATTTGACAACTAATATTGACATAAAGACGGTATTTTCCAAAATACCGTCTTTTCTTTTTGCCCGCACACCCATAAAACACCCCCACATTACCCGAAAAGCACCCCTTATTTTATATATTTTTCTGCCTTGAATTGCTATAATGGAGATGTAAAGAAAATATTTTAAGGAGGGTTTATTATGAAAAAAACCACCGGTAAAATGAATTTACGACTGATATGCAGTATGCTGGCGCTGATGATCGCTGTCGGCGTGGGCTTTCTTATGCTGCCAAGGGAGGCTTCGGCTCTTAATGCCACCGCCGTTACCCTGACCGCAACCGACGGCACCCAGACTGTTATGACGTCGGAAGCCAATGCAAGCGGACAGGGATACAGCTGGGATGCGGAGAGCGCAACCCTTACCCTTAACGGTTACAGCGGCAGAAGCATCACCACCAACGGAGATATTAATCTTCATCTGGTGGGCGAGAACACCCTGACCCTTGACTCCGCCGCTACGTCGGGAACGCAGTACGGTATTAATCTTAATTATACAGACGGCACGGCGACTATCACCGCTGACGAGGGCGGTACGCTTAATATCGTAGGCGATCTTAATACCTATTTCTCCGCAGTTTCGGGCACAACCGTATTCAAGAGCGGTACACTTAATATTGATATTACCACTGCCTCCTCGGGCTTTCTCTATGCCTTCGAGCGTAACGTAAGCTTTGACCGTGGGGGAACGGGCAGAGTAGAAATAAACGTGGATATTGAGCGCACCGTGGATTCAAGCGGCCTGATCTACGGCTTCTACAACGGAATGAATATTGCCGAGAGAAGTGACGTTGAGGTCAACGTGGATCTTGTAGGCTCGGAGAACGATACGGTTATCGCCTTCAACTATCTTGACGTTTACAAATCATCTCCCAGAATAGTGGCGACTGCCGACAACAGCGGCGGTCTTGCAAAATACCGTATGGTAGTAGACTCGCTTCAGGCTATGTCGCTCACCGAGGGCGGCTACGTTGAGCTGAACGGCACCGTGGGAATGAGCTCTATCGGTGGCTCAACCAGCGTAAATACCGTTACCACCACTCCCGAGAATAACGACTACATCTGGCTTGAGTACGATAACAGCGCAATGTATTCGGGCGATTATATTCTCTCCACCCTTGACGGTGCGATTTGCGAAAAGACCGTCTTTGAATACAGCGACACTCCCGCCGAGCTTAAATGGGTAGGCGAAAATCATATTTCTATTCCATCAGGCAAGGTTGACGACAACTTTTCGGTTAACCTTCTCGCCGCTATCAGAGGTACCAGCTCCTATGACGGCTACTATCTTAAGGCGCAGGTGACGGATGGACAGCTTCCCGAGGGACTTTATATTGCATACCAGGGCGGTCTGCTTAACGGTCGCTTCGAGTCTCCCTGCAATGCGGGTAGCGTTACCATCCTCTTCACCGATAAGAACGGCACTCCCTACGACTACTCCGATGACAGAGAGCTGACCTTTACCATCGATTACGGAGCTGTTGCCGATAAGGACAGATTCGTTACCGTAGGCAGTGCGGATCCCGTTAATATGAAGACCGACGGCTCGGGCGCAGGCTGGAGCTATGACGGTGATACTGCCACCCTTACTCTTAACGGATATAACGGCGGTCCCATCAGCACCGAGGGTCTGCTTAATATTCACCTTAAGGGCAACAACACCATAACCCTTACCGACGATAATACCGTAGGTATTAAATCCACCTACGCTACGAAGGATATTAATCTTTCGGCAGATGCGGGCGGCACTCTTAACATTAAGACGCCTCAGAATTACACCAAGTCCTATACAGGCATTGAGGCTTCACTGTTCCTGTCGGGCGGTAGTGTAAATATGGATCTTGCATCCGACTTTACCGGCGACTGGAGCTTTGTGGGCATCGGTCAGTACGGCTATCTTAAGTTTGTTGACAGCGCAGCGGCGAAGAGCTGGAGCGTTACTCTCAAGAACAACAATACAAGCGAAAGCAAGGTAAGACTTTACGGTAACTATAACGGCCCCGTCAGCATTGAGGACTGCTCCTTGGTTGAGGTAAATATTGATATACGTGGTAGCGAGTACACCGAGATCCACGGCATCTATTCCGCATCCATATCAAAATCCTCTCCCGATATTACCGTATACACCGACAACCAGGGTGGCAGCTATGACTGTCTTGCCATTGACGGTGCGACTAATATCGATCTTACCGAGGGCGGAAGGCTTGATCTGACAGGAGCAGTTTATGCAAGCTATGTTCCTTATTATATGAATCCCAACACGGTGACCACCACCCCCGCAGATAATAACTATTATTGGAAGGACACCGATGATCACTATTACTACGAGGACTTCTATATGGCAGACCTTGAGGGCAACATCCTCGACCACGTAGTATTCGAGTATTCGGCAGAGCCTGCTCCTCTCAAGTGGGTAGGCGACGGTCTGCTTGAGATCCCTGCAGGCAACGTTGGTGATTACATCGGCGTAAACCTCTGGGCGTACATTCGTGGCGGATATACCGCAAACCAGGGCTCTTACTATTGGAAGTTCGAGGTTATCGAGGGACGTCTGCCCTCGGCTATCGAATTTACCACTACCTATAACGGTAAGCTTGGCGGCCAGGTATATAAGCCCTGTACAGCAGGCAGCGCAACAATAAGAGCTACCGATGCGGCAGGCACCTATGAGACCGCCGACGACAGAAGCATTGAGTTCACCATCAGCTACGGCGCATACAACACAAGCAAGCCTGTAAGCGGACTTGAGCTTAATAAGGACAGCATTACGCTCTTACCAAACGGCTCGGGTCAGGTGGTAGCCACCGTTACACCCTCCGATGCGGAATATCCCAACGTGGAGGTTACCGTTGTTGGCGGAAGCGGTAACGTTTACCTGAACATTGGCTCTCCCATAAACGGTGTAAGCACGATTTACATAACCGTATACGGTGATACGGGAGCCTATACCGTAAACGTAAGAACGGTAGAGCTCGGCATTACCAAGAGCTTTGTTATTTACGTAAAGGAAAGAACTCCTGCGCTTTCTGTTGATTATACAAGAGAAAGACTTAAGGGTCTTACGGTAGGAGCCACCTATCGCATCAGCGGAGATGGATTTGATACGGTAGAGTTTACTGCTGAAAACGACGTTTATAATATTCCTTCAAGCTGGCTCGGCAAGACCTTGAATATAGTAAGGGTTAACGGCGGCAGCTGTGACAGTGATGCACAGGTGCTTCAGATCCCGAGCAGACCCACAGCACCCAGCGGACTTTTAAAGACCGACGCATCCTCCTTTGATGCAAATGACGGCATCATCTCCGGTCTTAACAATAATATGCAGTACAGACCCTCCGGCGAGGACGGTTGGATCAACTGCTTTAGTAATACACTCAATCTTGGCGTTGGCAGCTACGAGATAAGATTCGCACCCACCGCCTCCGCCTTTGCAAGCGAATATACCACTATAACCATCGGCTACGGCTCGCTTGCCTTCGAGGACAGAAGCTCCTTCGATATTCCCGAGGGATATACGAACGCAACCACAAGCTTTGACGTCAGCGGTGCAGTAAGCGGCGGTAAGGCTCCCTACGTATACTCGGTAGAGGGACCCTCCTGGATCACAATAGATGCAGAGGGAGTTGTTAGAGCTAACCGTCCCGCAGTGGGCGTTGCGGCAACCACCGCTACCATTACCGTTACCGACGCTGACGAAAGCGTTAAATCTATTACAATAAACGTAGGCGAGGTAATAGTTCCTCACGTCTGCGTATTCGATCAGCAGGTGGCGACCGAGGATTATAAGGTCAGCGGCGCCGACTGCACACATAAGGCGACCTACCGATACAGCTGTACCTGCGGAGCTATCGGAAGCGGAAGCTTTGAGTACGGCGAGGCTCTCGGCCACAACTACGTTGAGAAGATAGTTGACAATGCTCACCTTAAGGCAGAGGCAGAGGATTGCCAGCACGTAGATCTTTATTGGTACGACTGCACACGCTGTGACAGCATCAGTAGCGAGAGATATTTTGAGACCCAGACAAGAGGCGATCACATCTACTCCGAGACCCTTGATTATAAGGTTCCCGAGGGCCATGCAAGGGTATGTACCGTACAGGGCTGTGGAGCTATTGACGAGCTCACACCTCACACACCCGGCCCTGCGGCTACCGAGCATAATCCTCAGATCTGTACTATATGCGAATTTGTAATCACTCCCACCCTCGACCACGTTCACACTCCCGGTGACACTTGGCAGAAGGACGGCGGCTCTCACTGGAAGGAGTGCGTAGGCGGTGACGGCTACCGCTTTGACACCGAGGAGCATATCTTTGACGACGTATGCGACAGAGAGTGTAATATCTGTCTTGCTACCAGAGTTCCCACCTCTCACATAGAGGAGGCTGAATGGATAACCGATGCCGATACCCATAAGCTTGTTCACGGCTGCTGTGGAACCGTTGTTGTTTCCGAGGAGCCTCACAGCTGGGAGGATGGAGCTTGTACCGAGTGCGAATACTCCTGTCTGCATCCCACCGACAACGACCGCAACCATAGGTGCGACGTCTGTGATGCAACAGTTGGCACTCACGAGGCGGCAGAGGGCGGACACAACTGCGAATACTGTGGCGTGAGAGTAACCTCCTGCGAGGATATCAACCTTGACCACAGATGCGACATCTGTTCTACTGCCGTAGGTACTCACGAGGCGGCGGCAGGAAAGCACACCTGCGACTATTGCAGCAGAACGGTAAGCGAATGTGCTGACGACAACAGAGACGGCAAGTGCGACGTATGTGGCGAGAACGTTGGCTCCTGTATCGACAGCGACAGAAACCATCTCTGCGACCTTCACGGCGAGTCGATGGGTACTCACGAGGCGGCGCTCGGCAGTCATAATTGCGGCTACTGTCACGCAGTAGTAACCGAGTGCGAGGACGTAAACACCGACCATATCTGCGACACCTGTTCTGCCAACGTGGGCACACACGAGGCGGCAGAGGGCAGTCATATCTGCGACTACTGTAACAGGGCGGCAAGCGAATGTAATGACAGCGACAGCGACCACGACTGCGACGTATGTGGCGAGACTCTGAGCGAATGCTCGGACGCTGATGCCGACGGCATTTGTGACACCTGTGGCGCAACCCTTGAAACACCCGAGAATCCCGAGAATCC